>DASRBV010000001.1:0-9329 GCA_035653455.1 Pseudacidobacterium sp.
GTAATCCCGGAAAAGGCCTGAAAATCGTGGATGAAGTGCGCCTGATCGTAGTAGCCGCAGTCGAGCGCCAACTGCGTCCATTCGACCTCGCTCATTCCGTAAACCTTCTGCAGAACGCGCTGGAAGCGGCGCACCCTGCAAAATGTTTTAGGGGCCAGTCCCACCTGCTGGCTGAAAAGCTGAATAAAGCGCCGCTGGCTCAGCCCAATCTTCTCAGTGATAGAGCGCACCGTTGTGATGTGCGGGACGCGGCGCATGTGGTACACAGCGTATTCCACAGCAGGATGCAATTCGAGAGGCCGCGCAAGCTGGGCCAGCAGGTCCCGCTCCAGGATGGAAAAGATGGCAGCCGCAGATGGCGCTGCAAGCATTCGTTCCCGAAGTTCTCCGGCGCGCGCCCGCCACAGGTCTTCGAGAGTAATCTCTGCATTCTTCGCATGGTCAGCAGGTATATGGAAGAAAGGAAACGATCCGCCGGGATGAAACTGGATTCCCACGACCCGCTGCTGGGCGACTGTGTCAATGACAAAGAAGTTGGAGCGTGCTCCAGAGAAGACGGCAGTGCCAAAGGAATCGTATTGTGTGATGTCATTCGGGCGATAGATGCGGATGTCGTCATCACGCAGGTTGAAGACAATGGTAGATGCGCCTGTGGGCATCAGCCGCTCATGCGTATGCGATGGGGCCGTATCCGATTCGCAATACCAGATGCACTGGACGAACTGTCCAAGCGGAGGAGGCGGAATATAACGCAGCTGCTGCATAAGTCCAACACGGCGAGTGTACGCCGCTTTCTAATTCGAGAAAAGAAGGACAGACCCAGGCCCCGGTTTCTTACCGTTCGGCGACCCGGTCGAGCAGATCATAAAATTCGGGGAAGGAAATGGACGCTGATTCCGCGCCCCGAACCACTGTTTCGCCTGAAGCCCGCAGGGCCGCCACTGAGAAAGCCATGGCGATACGATGGTCGCCGCCGGAGTTGATCTCTGCCCCGTGAAGTTGCTGGCCTCCAGGGACATCCAGGCCGTCCTCAAATTCCTCGACTTCAGCGCCCATAGCGCGCAGGTTGTTGGCGACGAGCGCAATACGGTCGGACTCTTTGACTCGAAGCTCTTTAGCGTCGCGGATCCGGATGCCATTCTGCGTGTATGGCGCAATCGCGGCGAGCACTGGCAGTTCATCAATCAATTGAGCCGAGAGACCGCCTGAAATGGTGGTGCCCGTCAGCCCGTGGGCGGGAGCATTTACCTGTACTGTCCCCACCAGCTCGCCATGTTTTTCCTCAAGATTGAGCACGCCAATGTGGGCGCCAAGTGCGGTGAGCACGTCAAGCAAAGCGGCGCGGGTAGGGTTCAGTCCAAGCGCGTCGAAGATGAGGTTTGAGCCTGGAAAGAGCGCAGCGGCGCAAAGAAAAAATGCTGCCGAGGAGATGTCTCCGGGAACGGTGGCCTCAATGCCATGCAATTGCTGGCCGCCGGCGATGCTGATGGAGTCAGTGGTGCGTTCGACTTCTGCGCCGAAGGCACGCAACGCCAGCTCTCCGTGGTCACGTGTCCGGACGGACTCCCGTACAGTGGTGGTGCCATTCGCCTGAAATCCGGCAAAAAGCAGCGCTGTTTTTACCTGCGCACTGGGCACGGGCGTAGTGTATTCAATGCCTTTGAGCTTGCCTCCACGGACAGTAAGCGGAGCATGACCATCGGTGAGTGTAATCTCAGCGCCCATCTGCGAGATGGGTTTACGCACGCGCTCCATGGGACGGCGGCTTAAGGACTCGTCGCCAACCAGCGTATAGGTGTGCGGAGTGGCCGCCAGCAGCCCGGTAAGCATACGCATGGTTGAGCCGGAATTGCCGCAGTCAAGAGGGGCGCTGGATTCCTGCAGCTGGCCGCCCGTCCCGGTGATTTCGATTACACCATTTTCGAGACGCGAAATCTTTGCACCCAGGGCCGCAGCGCAGCCGAGACTGCTGGCGCAGTCCGCCCCGGTGGAAAAATTGGTGAGCTTCGTGGTCCCGGAAGCAAGCGCGCTCAAAAGAGCGTAGCGATGTGAAATACTCTTGTCTCCAGGCAAACGAAGGCTTCCCAGGATGTTCCGCGCAGGTGCAATGATGCGTTCAGTTTTCGTGTCGAGCATTACTTTTATCGTAGCAGGATGCAGATTCTTTGCGCGGCGGTTGTAGAAATGGGATTCTAACGGTATATATCCAAATATCTGCATGAAAGTACTGCTCGTTCACAACCGTTACCAACAAAAGGGTGGTGAAGACTCTGTTGTCGAATCAGAAGGGAAACTTCTGGCAAAAAACGGTACAGAGGTCGAGCTGCTTGAGACAAACAATGACGGAATCGTTGGTATCAGGGGCAAACTCGATGCAGCTGCCTCGGTCTTTTATAGCTTTCGCGGCGTGGACCTGCTGAAGGAAGCCATCAGACGGAAAAGGCCGGATGTAGTCCACGTGCATAACTGGTTTCCCACGTTCTCTCCCGGAATCTTCTGGGCGTGTAAAAAGATGAAAGTTCCAGTCGTGCATACATTGCATAACTACCGCTTGCTGTGTGCCATGGCATCTTTGTATCGAGACGGGCAGGTCTGTGAGGATTGTATTGGCACTGCTTTCCGAACTCCCGGCGTCCTTCATGGATGCTATCGAGGCAGCCGTTCCGGTACAGCGGCTGCCACTGCCGGAATGCTTATTCACTGGAAACTTGGGACATGGCGCAAAGTGGTGGACAGATTCATTGCGCTATCAGAGTTTGCCAAAAGCAAGTTAGTGCAGGGAGGTCTTCCGGCGGAAAAAATCGCGGTGAAGGCAAATTGCCTCGATTATGATCCGGGGATGCGTCCGGGCGATGGCGGCTACTTTCTTTATGTTGGCCGGCTGACAGCAGAGAAGGGGATCCCAGTCCTTTTGGAATGCTGGAAACATGGGCCCGGTCTTCCGCCGCTGCACATTGCGGGTGTGGGCCCTCTTGAAAACGAAGTGCGGGCGGCCTCCAGTACGCTAACAAATGTAAAGTGGCTGGGCGCAAAGAGCAGCGATGAAGTGATCGAGATTATGGGACGGGCAAAAGCATTGGTTTGTCCTTCTTTGTGGTATGAAGGAATGCCGAGGGTCGTGATTGAAGCAATGGCGGTGGGTACTCCTGTGATAGCTTCGAGTATCGGAACTTATCCTGAGATGATAATTCCATATAAGACTGGAATGCTGTTTGAAGTAAATGAACCATCTGCACTGCTGGCTTGTTTGCGGGAAATAGATGACCGTTCTGACTATCAGGGATGGAGAAAACAGGCAAGGAACAAGTTTCTTACCTGTTACAGTCCAGAGGTAAATCTTAAGGCCCTGCGCACAATTTATGCACAGGTAATGGGATAAGTTTATAAGATTGCATGTGGACGCGACGGTATATCTAACTTATAAGACCGTAGTCCAGACCACTGCATCATATAAAGACCTACAAAGCGAGGAATATTGAGGAGATAGCGGCGCCAAAGCCTCCGCGGCTCTTGACACAAGCGGTGGAACCATTGCAGGCCGCATTTCTTGGCCCATTCAGGCGAGTCCTTCAGAAGTCCGCTGTTAATGTCGAAAGCAGCGCCTACGCCGATCATAAGTTTGACAGGCAGGACATCAATATACTTGGCCATGAAGCGTTCCTGCTTCGGAGTGCTGATTCCACACCACATAACGTCCGCTCCTGAATCGCGCACCAGCCGGTAAAGCTCATCTTCTTCCTCCGCATTCAGCGGGCGAAACGGTGGGGTATACGTGCCGACAATTTGCAGGCCAGGAAAGCGCTCTGTAAGGATTTGCTTCAGGCGTTCGGCCACTCCTGGCTTGCCGCCATATAGAAAGTGTCTGGAGCCATTTTTTGCGGCGGCAGCGCAGACTTCCATCATAAATTGCGGCCCAGCTACCTGTTTCATGTTTTTATGGCCCATTAAGTGGCCAATCCAAACTGTAGGTATTCCATCCGGAGTTGTAAAAATCGAGTTATTTTGGATCTGGCGGAATACAGGATCTGCCTGGGCCTCCATGATTCCATGCATGCCAGTTACACAGATATAGCCTTTTCTTCCCGATGCCAGAAATGAATCTACAGAACGGACCGCCGAGGGAACATCCAGTACGCTTATGCCAACTCCGAGAATATTTACTCTGTCATGTGCAAGTGTATTCATTATTTTTTTGTCCTTTTAGCCAGAAAAAAGGCAGCACGGTCCAGAAAAAAGAAAACCGGCAGAAATTTACAAACTATGTGGCAATTAGTTCCAGCCCGTAAATATTGCTAAATGTGGCCCATTCTGATTCAGCGTTTTGGGGCCGTGTTCTTTATGAAAGTGACGTTAACATCCTATTAATATGCGCTTCAATAGACGGAATGTACTGATACAAGCGGCGCAAGGCTATGAGATATTTTTCCTACTTATCGGTATCCGTATATCTCATTGACATGTGTGATGTACGACTTAGACTGAAAAAGCGTCTTGATTTTTGTATTTAGCGGCACAAAATTTTACTGTTTTATTCAATACTTATACGCATTAGTACTTGCATTAAAGCCTTGTATCAGCGCAATCCTTCAGCGTGAAACGATGCGAGTTAGATATTTCGACTTTCAGGGAGTAACTATCCATGCTTGTTCCTGTAATAACTGAACCTGGAAACCAAGGCAGGCTTCGCGCCTCTTACATGGGCGAGGATGTTTCATCCGGATATATAGCGGGTCCGGCCGGCGAGCAATCCTTGAAAGACATCTGGCGCGTTTTGCGCAAGCGCAAGTGGTGGATACTTTCATTTTGCCTGGGTGGAACAAGCCTAGCGGTGCTTGCATGCATTTTGCTGACGAACCAGTACAAGAGCACGGCAACGGTCCAGGTGGGCAAGGATGAAACCGTCGAGGTGAGCCTGAACCGCAATAACGGCGGTCCTACCTTGAGCGAAAGCGATACCAAAACGGACATTGCGACGCACATTGCCGTGCTGGAGAGCGATAACATTGCCCTGGCAGTTATCCAGGACCTGCATCTTGAGAATTACAAGCCATTTGCGTTTAAGCCGACCTGGCTTGGCTGGATAACAGGAAGTAATGCGCGAATACAGGACGAGCTTAACCGTCATCTTCCGTTGAGTGAGTCACCAGCCAGGCGTGAGCGCCTCCTTACTCTTTTTTCCAAGAAGCTTCAGGTAAAGAATCCGCCAGATACGCGGCTGATTACTGTAAGTTTTCTAAATCCCAACCCGCAATTGGCTGCAAGTATTGCGAATACTGTTGTAGATGAATACGTGAAGTTTGAGTCCCAATCGCGTTCTTCAACGGAAGCATCGGAGTGGCTCGAATCCCAGCTCCAGCAATTGAAGGAAAAGATGGATAACTCGCAAAAGGAGCTCGCAGATTATGAGCGCGAAACCGGACTGAACAGCCTTTTGCTGAAATCCATTGGTGAAGCTGGAGGAGCGGGCGCGGTAACGCACATTCCCGTACTCGACAAGCTGGATACTCTCAACCAGGAACTGACTCAGGCAGAAGCGAACCGGGTAGCAAAGGAAGCAATTTACCATCTTACGCAGACCAGAGACTCAAACATCGTTGCAAATCTGGCATCGAGCTCACTGCCGCAGATTGCAACTTCGGCTGCAATTACGCAAGGCAATGGGCTTGAGCTTCTGCAAAGTCTGCGCCAACAGAAGGCGCAGTTAGAGCTGGCCTATTCTGACGCAAATACCAGATACGGAGCCAGAAACCCTCGAATTCTGGAACTGCAAAACCAGCTTGCGAGTGTAAACAAGCAGATTGCTGAAGAACTGGAGCAGATCAATCTTCGCGCAAAGAACGACTATTTGCTTGCGCTGAAGAACGAAGAAGGCCTTCGTGCCGCTTTCGCCAATCAACAGGCCGCTGCGAGCAAGCTGAACGAGAGCACAGTCAGGCTGCAGATGCTGGCCCAGCAGGCAACATCGAGCCGTCAATTGTATGACGCATTGTATGGACAATTGCAGGAGGCCAACGTTCAGGCCGGGCTTCGCGCCACAAATATCAGGATTGCCGATGCTGCACGGCCGCCGGCCAGTCCGGCGCGGCCTAATCCTCCTTTGTATGTGGCGATAGGGTTAGCGGCTGGTTTATTGTTTGGCGTGTCTTCTGCATTTGTCCGCGAGCACATGGATGAGACGGTGAGAACACATCTCCATCTGCTTCCACTTACACGGCTCCCAGTTCTGGCAAGCATTCCCAATGTTCCTGATGCACTGCTGGCATCCAGCAGTAAGCGAGGACTGTTGCAGAGAAAGACAGAACAAGCCAGTCCTTTGCTGACTCGTCCGAGGTCCGCCATGGCAGAAGCGTACAGGACTTTACGCACCTCTATTGCGCTGGCATCTGCGGGACGTCCTCTCCACACGCTTTTGGTGACGAGTCCATTGGCCGGCGAAGGGAAGACATCTGTGTCCTACAACACGGCAATGGCATTTGCGTGTGCCGGAAAGAAGGTGCTCTTAGTGGATGCCGACCTGCGTCATCCTCAGCTTCATGAGTATTTTCATTGCAGTCAATCTCCAGGCCTGAGCGATGTACTGGCAGAGGACAAGCCGTTTGCTTCGCTGATCCAACCGCATCCGCTGGTCCGCAATTTATATCTGCTACCTGCAGGCGAGCCGTCGCCCACATCGGGTGAACTGCTTGCTTCTGCTAAATTGGATGACCTTCTGAACATGCTGAAACAGTCTTACGGACTGGTGATTTTAGATAGTCCGCCGCTGCTTCTGACGGCAGATGCCGTTGCTCTGTCTGCAAAAGTAGATGCCACGCTCGGAGTAGTACGGGCAGAAGTGACAAACAAGACTGCGGTAGAGCGCGCAGCAGCTGTTCTTGAACGGGCCAGCAGGCATTCAGTTGGAATGGTGCTGAATGGTGTGAATACTCATTCCATAGAGTATTACCAGGCCTACGGACACAACGGCGGTGGAAAGTACTATGAGGAAAATTAGTATGGACAACATTGCGCGCTTACTTACCAACTCGATGTTATGTGCGGCGCTGACTGGCCTGGCGACGTATGCAGTGCCGGCATCGGCACAGCAGGCAGCGCCTATAGCTCCCGTAAGCAGCTCCTCGCTTCCACAGTCGAGCAGCCAGCCAGCGCGCCAGTCTGGCAGTACGACAAATGGTGCTCTTACGGCTGTGCCGGATGACTTTTCTGACTTGCGGCTCGCGCCTGGATTTTTGCTGAACATTTCTGTTTACGACGAGCCGGAATTCGATACTCACGTGCGCGTAGATGAAAAAGGAGACATCAGCCTTCCGCTTCTTGGAAGTATCCAGGTGGCCGGAAAGACAATCCCGGAAGCGCAGAAAGCGATTCAGGACAAGTTCCGCGCTGCACAGATACTGAAAGATCCGCAGGTGACGCTGAATGTAGACCAGTATGTATCATCCAGCGTGACTGTGTTAGGAGAAGTCCAGTCGCCAGGACGTATTCAGTTACTCGCTCCGCATAACTTGCTGGACGTCATTGGAATGGCCGGAGGCGAGACGAATCTTGCGGGGGACACGATCCAGGTAGAAAACCCTTCAGAAGGCGGAAACGCAGTCCATATATATCACTATGCGCGGGGGCGCGATGAGAACGAAGTCCGCAATGTTATGGTGAAGCCCGGAGACATCATCAGAGTGAAGCGCGCCGGCATTGTCTATGTTCTCGGTGCCGTCAACCGTCCGGGTGGATATGTAATGCAGGAAGATGGCGCGCTGGACGTGGCGCAGGCCATCTCCATGGCAATGGGTACGACCATGCAGGCAAAGATTGGCGGCATTCGCGTAGTCCGGCACGATCAAAATGGCAATATCACTGAGATTCCGGTCGCCTATAAAGACATTGTGGGCGGAAAAGAAAAACCCCTTCAACTGGAGGCCCAGGACATCGTGTATGTTCCTGTCAGCAAGCTGAAATCTGTTTTCACTGCCGGATCAACGATCGTAGGCCAGACAGGTGCGGCCACCATCTACGCAGTCAAATAAGGCCAGCGATTCATGTTGAATTATGTGAACACAGAAAGCGAACAGGTCTCTATTTATCCATGGGACATAGAATCCTGGCGTTCAGCCATGCGGATTGCCGGCATTCCCGGACTTGCGCTGCTTAGTTTATTGCTGGGCACAATGATTCAGTATGCGGACCCTTCAAGTGGAGGCCCCGCACATACAAGCACCACGATGTTGGTCCTGGTGCGCGGTCCGCTATGTGTGCTCGCATTTCTGCTACTGCTTTTTCAGCCGCATGCGCCGCGCCTTCGCCTGAAGGATACGCGTGTTCTGTTTTTTGCCTTTGCCATTCTCTATCTGGTTTCCACTTTATGGTCAACAGAGCATAAAGGCACATTAGGTAAATCTGTGGAGATCTTTCTGGCGGGGGTGGTCTTCTGGGAAGTCAGCCGCACAAGAAATGCTTTGCAACGCGTAGAGGCACTTAGGCAGATTATTTTATTAACTATATCGCTTGTAGCATTTGTTACAGTCACTGGATACTTCCTGCACATTCACGCCTTTATCCAGCCGCGGCCCGGCATCTTTACCAGGACTACTGCACAGGCGCCATTTCTTTCCGGGAATGGATTGGGATATGTTTCCAGCGCGCTGTTTCTGGTTGTATTTGCAGAATGGCAGGCCAAAAGACTGGACTGCGGCCCGGCACTTCGCCAGATGACGTTCGCGATGTTTATGTTCGCTTTTGCTGCGAGTCGAACGTCTTTTGCCATTCTTGTTCTTGGTGTGATTTTTGTTGTCGCCAGAAAATCAAGTTCACTCGGTTCGTTCCTGGCAGCAGCCACTTTTGCTCTGGGACTGACATTCCAGGACAACATCATGGTGGCGCTGCAAGGGAAGGAGGCAACAAGCGACTTTACAACCCTCAGTGGCAGGACAGTCATGTGGACTGCTGCCATTCGACAATGGCAAAAGCACCCGCTTTTAGGCGCCGGAGGCGGTGTAGGAGGAAAGGAAACTCTGAAGCATATCGGAAACTTTTCACTACAAACTGCAAGCTCTTTACATAACGGATTTATGGAGCTGCTGACCGGTCTGGGAGCAGTTGGTTTTGCCTTGGGAGTGTTTCTTTTGGTGCTGGTGACATTGCGAACATGGAAGGCATGGCGGGAGAATCCGCAATATGCCGGAACATATGTGCTGATCATTCACGTCTGGATGACTACGGTGATGTCAACAGGCGTCCTGGGCTGGATGGGATATGAGATGGCCCTGTTCCTTTGCATCATGACGAACCTTGATCTTGTCCGGCACCGGCCTGCCTATGCGTACCAGCGTGTGGTC
>DASRBV010000002.1:0-3131 GCA_035653455.1 Pseudacidobacterium sp.
CGCCTTCAATCATTCCCTGGCCGAGCGGCCCTCCGCGATGCGGGCATACGTTGTCCATGACCGAGATTGCTCCGGCCGCGTTGGCGACACACAGTGTCCTGTCGCCAGCGACGATCTCGCGTGCCTCCCCGGCGGGAGGAAGCTCTGATTTTGCACAAATTCTTACAAATTCCGGCATGTGTTTTCCTAATCTGCTTTCATTTGATTCTCATGCTACGCTCATCTTCAGGATGCCTGAGCCACCGTCATCGAATCCAGCTCCCGGGAAAGAAGAAGGCAAAGATGTTCGCCTGTGGTGCCCCAACTGCGGGCGCGAGGTAAACGACCCGCTGGTGTGCGGGGACTGCTCGGCAGTTATCTGCCGCGTGTGCGGAACACCGCTTGAATCCGCCGATGAGCTGGCGTTCGGCTAATCGGGCTTCTCCACAGAAGTAAAGGTGGATGCCGGCAGCCCTTCTTTGTTAAAGAGATTCGCGGTGGTATAGCTGGCCCATCCATAGCGAACGGCCGTGGGGTGCTTGACGCCAGATGCTTCAACCACTACCGTCTGACCGTCAATCTTTGCTGTTGCGGGGACAAATTTTCCGTCTTCTCCGGCGAGTTCAAAGCCTTCCGGTTGAGGGCCGTGAACAGCCAGTCCATCTTTTGCGTGATCGAACCAGACGCGCATGGCCGGGCCTTCCACGGTGGCGGTGCGGAAGAGCGGGCCGGAATACTCAAGCTGCGGTTCGCCATACACCAGCGCACGTGCTGCGAGCGCCAGGCGGGAACCCACGGTCTGCTTGTCAGCCGGATGCACGTTGTCGCGGTCGCCGATGTCGAGAGTCACAGCCATGGCAGTGTTGGCGACAGAGAGCGTGCGCCGCTGGGCGTCGCGCACCATGCCCCAATCTTCATTCGGCGAATAGAAGTTGGAAATCTGAACGTAGAGAAAGGGGAAATTACCTTCCTGCCAGTGTGTGCGCCAGTCGGAAATGAGTGCGCGGAAAAATCGCGCATAATACGGCGCGCGGACAGGATTGCTGTTTGTCTCGCCCTGATACCAGATGACTCCCTGGATGGTGTAGGGGACCAGGGGAGCAATCATTCCGTTATAAAGCCCAGCAGGCTGCCATGAGATTCCATCGGGATGCCATGGGTGCTTTGGCTTTGGCTGTCCAGCCTGCGCCGCGGCTTCGTCCTGTCGCTTCTCTCTGGCCAGTTCCAGATCGCGGTCGGCCAGGTCATCAGTAAACTGCGCCCAGTAGGAGAAGACAGGCATCATGCCAGCGTTGGAGCCGATGGTGTCCATGCTGATCCAGGCCTCGACCGGAGTACCGCCCCAGGTGGAATCAATGAGGCCGATGGGCACATGCTCGCGCTGGTTGATTTCTCTGCCGAAGAAATAAGCCACAGCGGAAAATTCCGCAGCGGTTTGAGCAGTGCACTCTGTCCAGGTGGCGGAAACATCGGTCTGAGGATAGAGCGAGCTTTTCTTTTCAAGGCGCAGCAATCGTACTTGCGGCAGGTTTGCTTTGGCGATTTCCTGTGCACCGTTTTTGACCACGGCGCTTCCGGGAAAGCCGTTCAGCGGCATTTCCATATTCGATTGACCGGAGGCAAGCCAGACATCGCCTACAAGAATGTCTGTCAACGTGACGGGAGCGCCTCCGCTGCCCTGGGCCGTCAGGTTGTATGGGCCGCCAGCGCTTTCGGGAGCGAGCCACAGGCTCCATTTTCCGAGATCGTCAGCGGTTGCCGCACGCGACTGGCCGTGAAACCGCACCGTAACTGTTTCTCCCGGACTGGCCCATCCCCAGATATGAATGGGCCTGTTGCGCTGCAGGACCGCATGGCTGCTGATGACGTTTGGCAGACGGACTTCTGCCCGGGAGAAAAGAAAAGATACAAAGAGAAGTGTGGCGAATAAAAGGAGGCTTCGTTTGGTCTTCATAGGCTGGAACAACCATAGCATTTGAAGAAGCGCGTGCGCGCGGAACAGACGTAGTTATAGTAATTTTCCGGCTGCCAGGTCCTGGACGAGTCCACGGTCAGCGGCGAGGAAGTCATATTTCGGAAGGTCTGTAAGCCGGCACCAGCGGAGGTCGTTAAAGATATGGTTGGTGATTTCGCCTGTGAACGTATGCACGGCGAAAAACTGCAAGTCTACCGCGCCGCCGTTGCGATAGGTATGACGTATGTGGGCAATCTGCGGGCCGATTTCGGCATCAATTCCCAGTTCTTCTTTCAGCTCGCGAACGAGTGCTTCTTCCGTGCTCTCGCCCGGTTCCATTTTGCCGCCCGGGAACTCCCATTTGAGCGCCATGGCCTGGTCGGGGCGGCGCTGGCAGATGAGCACCTTGCCGTCGCGTAGAATAAGCGCGGCAACAACATAACGGACCAAGGCAGCCGTTTCTCTGGAATGTGTACCAGTCCCCACGCTATTTTAGTTTAGACGCTGCGGGCTGAAATTCGATGCGCCTTCCTGCATTGCACTCCATCTCACCAAAAATTGCGGGATGAATGGCCGATGCGATCGCCCGCAAGCCTTCCGTCAGAGTAGGTGCAGGTGTGTTCAGCAGCTCATCGGCAATGCAGAAAACACGCCCTTGCTGAACAGCGTCCAGCGCTTGCCAGCCTCGCTTCTCAACTGCCCGTTCCAGGGGAACGCGGTGTCCGGCACCGCACCAGGCCATGAGGATGACGCTGGGATTTGCGGCCGCGATGGTTTCAGCATCCGTTACCGAGCCTGGCTTGCCGAGAAACTGTCCACCTGCAATCTCCACCAGTTCTTTGACCCAGAGTTGCGAATGAATCAGCGGCTTGCCCCATTCCTCGCAATAGACGAGCGGGCGATGGAGGGCAGAGGAGGCTTTCCGGCGTATTTCTTCGATAGCGGACTGCATTTCCGAAATGACGGTCTCGCCCTGCTCGCGCGCGTTGGCAACAGAGGCAATGAGGCGAATGTCGTTATAGATGTCGGCCAGCGAATGCGGGGCGAGCGCCAGCACCGGAAAGCCTGCTTTGAGAATGGCGGCGAGCGATTCCTGACGGTAGGGGACAGAGGCGACCACCAGGTCGGGTGCGAGCGCGGTCAATTCATCTGTTGTCGTCGTCCATGAATCATGGACGACAGCAAGATTGCGGCTGCG
>DASRBV010000003.1:0-2675 GCA_035653455.1 Pseudacidobacterium sp.
GGTTCAGAAGGATGCAGTACGACCGGCTCGCCGTATGAGTGCTGATCATCGCTGACGGCGATAATACGGCCTGCATCGTTGTAGGTGATGTTCCAGAGCCTGTAGCCCGTTTTTGAAAGCGGCTCGGCAAACGAGGCCTCCTGCTCTTTGCCGCCGACGGTGATGCGCAATGTTGGAGGCGGCACCGTGATCATGTGAATGTCGGCGCTGGGATTTTTTGGGATTTCAGACCGTGCACCCGTCATTTCCGCGTAGCAGGCCGAGAGAGTCAGCCATTGACCATCCTGGTTGCTGTTCTTCTTTGCCAGGTCAGGCGGAACTACTTCGCTGAACAACTGAAAATTTCTCGGGTCCAGCGGAGCAGGTTTGAAGCGCGCCGCGCCATTGTTCAGCACAGGAACGATGCGGACACGTCCCTTCCGGCGGGGAATGAGGGCGGTGAAGATGGATTCGGCCCCGGCGGCATTCGTACTGGAATAGCGCATGAGGATGTAGTCCGGAATGAAAGGGCACACGACCTCCTCAGACGTCCAGGAGCGCGGAGACGGGTCATAGCCGTAAATCTCTGCTGCCGCAAAAACCTTCTTCTGGTGTTTTTCAAGAACGGCCGCATCGGCGGGATCCATCTGGTCAGGAGTATGGTGCTGGAGCGAGAAATACTCGACCTTGTCGCCAGACGAGGGTTGCACAGGGCCTTGAGCAAAAACAAATGAAGGAGCAAAAAGAACAATGGCTGCTGAGGCAAGCAGGCGGGGAAGTTTCTTCATGCGCTTTTACTTTACCATTCCCGGGGAACGGCCCAAAGGGTTTATTGCCCGGGGCCGACGCCGCGAAAGTGGTCCTTTAAGCGATCACCCGGTGTTCTGGTTGTCTATGCCGTTATCATGCTTGTGTGGGCAAGCTTCTTGAGATAGACCAGCTCTCCATTTCATTTCCTGCGCGGAATGCGCGTCCGGCGGTAGACCGGCTGACGGCCGGCATTGCGCCTGGAGAAGTGTTGGGGTTGGTGGGCGAGTCGGGTTCCGGGAAGTCGGTGACAGCGCTTGCCATTCTGGGATTGCTGGATGCCACAGCGCGTGTTGAGGGGTCTGTCCGGTTCGATGGACGCGATCTGCTGAGGCTAAGTCGTGAAGAGATGCGGCGTCTGCGCGGGCGCGAAATTTCCATGATTTTTCAGGAGCCGATGACGGCGCTGAATCCTGTGATGACGGTAGGTGAGCAGATTGCAGAGGCGGTGCGGACGCACCATCCGGAACTGGGCCGCCGGCAGGTGCGCGAGGCCGTGATAGAGGCGATGCACGCTGTGGCATTCCCTGGGCCGGAGAGCAGGATGCGGGACTACCCACATCAATTTTCCGGCGGGCAGCGCCAGCGCATCATGATTGCAATGGCCGTTGTGAACCGTCCGCGTCTGCTGATTGCCGATGAGCCAACGACGGCACTCGATGTGACCGTGCAGGCGCAGATTCTGGAACTGCTTGGCGGTCTGCAAAAGCGCTACGGGCTTTCCATGCTATTTATCTCGCATGATCTTGCCGTGGTTTCGCAGATTGCTGACCGCGTCGCGGTGATGCGGCATGGTGTGCTGCTTGAAGAAGGCACAAAGGCCGCCATTTTTCACTCGCCGCAACATGCGTACACGCGCAGTCTTCTGGGTGCTGTACCCACGTTGCAGACAGACCTCTCCAGACCATTGGCTACACTGCAATAAAACTGTGCCGGGTGCTGGCCGTGTGACAGAAGCATCTATATTTATTGGAAATATGCGCGCACTGATTCTCTCCGATATCCACGCCAATCTTGAGGCCCTGGAGGCCGTTCTGGCGGCTGCTCCGGGACACGATGTGGTGTGGAACCTGGGTGATGTGGTGGGTTATGGGGCAAGTCCGAATGAGGTGATAGACCGCGTGCGCGCGTTGGGAAACGTATTTGTGCGCGGAAACCATGACCGGGTTTGCAGCGGACTGCCGGGAATTGATGACTTCAATCCGATAGCCGGGCGCGCCGCCCGATGGACGCAATGCGTGCTTTCAGCAGAACACATCGCATGGCTGCGTCAGCTTGCGGCCGGCCCTGTGATGCCGGACGGCCCAAATGTGGCCTGCACGCATGGATCACCTCTGGATGAAGATGAGTACATTCTTTCTATGCGTGACGCCTGGCAGCCACTTGAAACAGTAAAGACACGCATTAATTTCTTCGGCCACACACATCTGCAGGGCGGCTTTGCCACGAACGGCGAGGAGTGGTTTAAGCTGGTCCCTGACTACGCAACATATAACGAGGCGGAGGAGTACGAAATCCAGCTTCGTGATGGTGTGCGGTACCTGCTGAATCCCGGGTCGGTGGGGCAACCGCGCGATGGAGACTGGCGTCCAGCCTTTGCAATTTACGATGATGCGCAGGGCACGGTGACCTTCTACCGGGTGCCCTACGATGTGCGCCTTGCGCAGATGCGCATTCTTCGCGCTGGATTGCCCGACCGCCTGGCGACGCGCTTGCGCGATGGGCGATGAGCTGTATCTTGAATCACTGATTTTTATCGGTGATGTTTCCCACGAAAATTTCAGGCATACTGAAAGTACATGCAAGCCTTATATCCATTCAGACTTGCTCCTTATTTTCGGACCCGCATCTGGGGGTTCCACGACCTTTCACCGTGGTTTGATTACAAA
>DASRBV010000004.1:0-5776 GCA_035653455.1 Pseudacidobacterium sp.
GGCAACGTAGTAGATCCGGTGGACATCGCCAACCGTCTCGGCGCTGAAATCGTCCGGCTCTGGGTGGCGTCGGTGGATTTCCGCGAGGACGTCTCCGCCAGCGAAAACCTGATGCAGCGCATTGCGGACAACTATCGCAAGCTGCGCAACACCTTCCGCTTTCTGCTCGGAAACCTGCACGGCTTTCATCCTGCTGAGCACGCGGTGCCGTATGAAGACCTGCTTCCGCTTGACCAGTACATGCTGGCGCGCACACGGGAGCTGGTAGAGAAAGTCTGCGGTACGGACGGCAAAGGCGGATGGTACGGCAGCTTCGAGTTCCATCGCGCCTACCACGCCATCAACGAGTTCTGTATCGTAGACCTGAGCGCCACCTATCTGGACGTGCTCAAAGACCGCATGTACACCTTCGCGCCTGCAAGCATGGCGCGCCGCTCCGCACAGACTGTGCTGTGGAAGATCGCCGAGGCGCTGGTGAGGATGGTTGCGCCAGTCCTGAGCTTCACGGCGGATGAGGTGTGGCAGTATTTACCGCAGGTGGAGGGGCGTCCGGTAAGCGTGCATCTGACGAAGTTTCCCACGCCGGACGAAATTGCTCCGGCTGCGCCAGGATTGCTTACCGAGTGGGAAAAGCTCTTTGCTGTCCGCGACGAGGCGCTGAAGAGCCTGGAAGAAGCACGGAAAGAGAAGCGTATTGGAAAGGCGCTCGAAGCCAAAGTCCGCATTACAGCAGATGCCGAAACAATGGCGGTCCTTGAAAAATATGAATCGAGCCTGAAGGAGTTGTTCAACGTATCTCAGGTTGAAACAGGAAAGCATGTGACGGATGCTGTTGAAGCGGTCACGCTTCCGGCCGATGGTACAAAATGCGAGCGTTGCTGGAACTATATGCCGGATGTAGCAGCTTTTGGGCCTTGGGCCAGGGTTTGCGGACGTTGCGCAACCGCCCTCGAACAGATGGGGTATAAGCAGACCGTGCTGTCGTCGTAAGGAGAATATCCATAGCGAAGCAGCGAGAAGACTGACATTGGTCAGGGGAGCAAAGAGGTCCAATTGAACAAAGACCGACGCGGCTGGCTTCTGCTTATCGCCGCCTTTATCATCGCGTTCGACCGCTGGACGAAAATCCTCGTCACGCGCCACATTCCCGAGGGAGACTTGAAGTCCATCATCCCAGGATGGTTGTGGATCTCCCACGTCCTTAACCCGGGAGCAGCATTCAGCCTCTTCGCCGATTCGGCCTCGCCGGAACACACGCGCTGGGTCCTTGTCGGATTTTCTGTTCTTGTCGCCTTCGCGGTCTTTGCCTTTCTGGTGGCCAGGGTCCGCCGCTTTAGTGTGACCAATTTTGCCCTGGCACTTGTTTTAGGCGGGGCCATCGGCAATCTCTGGGACCGCATCCGCTACGGTGTGGTCACAGATTTTCTTCTCGTCCAGCTACACTTCGGCCACTGGAGTTACCATTGGCCCGACTTCAATGTTGCCGACTCAGCCATTACCTGCGGCGCTGTTCTGGTTCTGCTGACTTCTCTGTGGCCCCAGAGGACTTCGTAATATTGAGTTCCCTCTCCTGTCTGTTTTTTGTAAATTCTTCAAAAGGCGTGAGTTAAGAAGGCATTTTTGGGGTTGACGGCGCGGGGCGCGGTCCCCTGGAGCAACACCGTATAATCAAACTGGGAAGTCTTACACAAAACTCTCCGGGGCGCACAGAGTTGACCGACCAGATCATTATCCGCGGGGCGCGGGTCCACAACCTGAAAAACATTGACTGCGACATTCCGCACGGAAAGCTCACGGTCGTTTCCGGCGTCTCCGGGTCAGGGAAGTCTTCGCTTGCCTTCGATACCATCTATGCCGAAGGCCAGCGGCGCTATGTCGAGTCGCTCTCGGCCTACGCACGCCAGTTTCTGGAGCGCATTGAAAAGCCGGACGCAGACCTGATTGACGGTCTGGCGCCAGCCATTGCCATCAAGCAGAAGAACTCGACCCGTAATCCGCGCTCCACGGTAGCGACGGCGACGGAAATCTACGATTACATGCGTCTGCTTTATGCGCGCTGCGGAACGGTCTACTGCACCGTCTGCAACGGTGTGGTGAAACGTGACACTGTAGATGAGATTGCCGCGGCGGTGCTGGCGCTGGAAGAAGGCACGCGACTCCACGCGCTCTTTCCGGTGCAGAGAGCGCAGGCGCAGCCCGTCTCTCCCAGGACGGAAGAAAAGCCGAAGCGTGGCCGCAAGACTTCCGCGAAGAAGACGGAAGAATCCCCGCTGACGGATGCTCTTAAAGAGAGATTGACCGACCTGAGGAAGCGCGGCTTCAACCGTCTTTATCAGAACGGCAACATCTACGAATTTTCTACGCCCGAGTCTCTGCTCGAAATCAACTTCACTCTGCCGGTCTACGTATTGGTGGACCGCATCGTGGTCAGCGCAGACAACCGCGCCCGCATTGTGGATGCGGCGGAGATCGGCTATCGCGAGTCGGGCGAAATCATCTTCGAGATTGTTCTGCGTGATTCTGAATCCATCGAAAGGGAGCGACTGCGCTTCTCCGGTGCATTCGAATGCAAGAACTGCCATCGGCCTTACAAGGAACCAGAGCCGCGCCTTTTTTCCTTTAACAATCCGTTTGGAGCGTGTCCACGCTGCCAGGGCTTTGGCAACACGATTGATTTCGACCTTGACCTCATCATTCCGGACAAATCAAAGACACTCGACGAAGGCGCGATTGACCCCTGGAACCGCCCGAAGTACCGCGCCTACTTTACTGAGCTGAAGCGCGCGGCAAAACAGCACGGTATTCCTATGGACGTCCCCTGGCATGACCTGACGCCTGACCAGCAGGCATTTGTGCTCGAAGGCCGCGGCGACTTTCTGGGCGTCCACGGATTTTTTGAGTATCTGGAGCGCAAGAAGTACAAGCTGCACGTCCGCGTGATGCTGAGCAAGTATCGCGGATACGCGCTCTGCCCCGAGTGCAAAGGCCAGCGCCTCCGGGCGGAGGCGCGCGCTGTGCGTATTGCGGGCAAAAACATCTGCGAGACCGCCGCACTGACGATCAGCGAAGCGAACCGCTTCTTCTCAGAGCTGACGCTCACGCCGATGCAGGAAGAGATCGCCGGCAGCGTGCTCAAGGAGGTCCGCCAGCGCCTGCATTTTCTGGATGCTGTGGGCCTCGATTATCTGACGCTCGACCGTCTTGCCTCGACCCTTTCCGGTGGAGAATCGCAGCGCATTCAGCTTGCCACCTCGCTCGGCTCGCAACTGGTGGGCGCGCTCTATGTTCTGGATGAGCCGTCCATCGGGCTGCACACGCGGGACACGGCGAAGCTCATTCGCATTCTTGAAGACCTGCGCGATCTGGGAAACACGATCCTGGTGGTCGAGCATGATCCCGACGTGGTTCGCGCAGCGGACTTTCTGCTTGACCTCGGGCCGGGCGCAGGTGAATTTGGCGGGCGGGTGCTGGCTGCCGGGGCGGTGGAGGATGTGGAACACAATCCTGATTCGCTGACTGGAAGATATCTCAGCGGGCAGCTTTCGATTCCCGTTCCCACGCGCCGCCGCGAGCCGGGAAAAGAATGGCTCCGCCTGCGCGGCGCGCGATCACACAACCTCAAGGGGATTGACGTAGACATCCCGCTGAATATGCTCGTCTGCATTACGGGTGTTTCCGGTTCGGGCAAGTCCACGCTGGTGCATGAGGTGCTTTATCGCGCTGTGGCGCACGCGCTGGGCAAGGGCGAAGGCGCGGACCCGACAAACCTCTACAAAGAGCTGAAGGGCGTGGAGCGGCTGAACGACATTGTTCTGGTAGACCAGAACCCCATCGGGCGCACGCCGCGCTCGAACCCAGTGACATACATCAAGGCATTTGATGCTATCCGGGAACTTTTTGCTGCGCTGCCAGAGGCGCAGCGCCGCGGCTACTCTGCCGGGCACTTCTCTTTCAATGTCCCAGGCGGGCGCTGCGATGTCTGCGAAGGCGATGGTACGGTCACGGTCGAGATGCAGTTTCTGGCAGACGTGGAGCTGCCCTGCGAGGAGTGCCACGGAACCCGCTACAAGGCCAGCACTCTGGAGATCAAGTACAAGGGCAAGAGTATCCACGAAGTGCTGAATCTTACAGTAAAGGAAGCGCTGCGCTTCTTCTCTGGACAGCAGAAGATACAGGAAAAACTTGCAGTATTGGATGAAGTCGGGCTGGGGTATGTCCGGCTGGGCCAGTCCGCGACTACGCTCTCCGGCGGCGAGGCCCAGCGGGTGAAGCTGGCAGCGCATCTGGGAAGCGTACGCGCCGGGGGCAAAAGCCGTGTGCTCTATGTTCTGGATGAGCCTACGACCGGGCTGCACTTCGATGACGTGAGCAAGCTGCTGACGGCATTCCGCAAGCTCATAGACGGTGGCGGTTCACTTCTGGTCATCGAACACAATCTGGACGTGATCAAGTCCGCAGACTGGGTGATTGACCTGGGGCCTGAGGGCGGTGCAAAGGGTGGGCAGATTGTGGCCACCGGGACTCCGGAAGAGATTACACGAAATGAGCTTTCGCATACCGGATACTGGCTGGCGAAGGTGCTGTCGCCGCGGGGAAGCGCGCGTCCAAGAGAAGAAGCAGAAAGCGAAGTAGCGGTATGAAGAAGATTCTTGCTCCCTCAACGTTTCATAAAGAGCGCGAAAGGACGGGGTACCCAGAAGGAAAGAGCAGATCCTTCATCGCACCGCTCCTCAGGATGACAATGTTAGGGTCAGGGCTGCTTTTGACTTGTAGTGCTGGGTTCGCCCAGTCGGCCCCGCTGCCGCCGGGGACAAGCCTGGACGCACCTTCCAAAGATTCAGGCCCGCTGGCTAAGGCCGAAGACGCCATTGCCAGCAAAGATTTTGACCAGGCAAAAAACCTGCTCGACCCGTATCTTTCCGCACACCCCAGCGATGCCCGTGCCCTGTTCGACCGCGGATTTATTGAAGACTCTCAGGAACGGGACGATTTGGCGGCTGGATACTATGAGAAGGCGATTGCAGCCGACCCAAAGCAGTTTGAGTCACGCCTGGCACTTGGCCTGATTCTGGCCCGGCAGGGCAAGCCGCAGGAGGCGCGTGAGCAACTGAAGGCGGCCACGCAGCTTGGGCCCAACCCGCCCAATCCTGCGGCGAAGGCGCAGGCCTTTCGGGCGCTTGCCCAGCTTGACCGCAATAGCGACCCCGATGCGGCGAAACAGGCGCTGATCCAGGCCCTCCAGATCAGCCCGGAAACGCCCGATGACATCCTTTTGACAGGAGAAATTGCCGAGGCGGAAGGCGATATGGCCTCGGCAGAAACGGCTTACCGGCGTGCCCTCCAGAAGCAGCCGGAGTCTTCAGCCGCCGCCGCCGGACTTGCCCATGTGCTCATCGCGCAGAAAAAATACCCTGATGCCGAACCGTTGATCAAAGCGGCGCTCAGCCGCGACCCTGACGATCCGGCATTGAATACGCAGCTTGCTCTTGTGCTGAATGCCGAAGGCAAGCAGGACGAGGCTGTTGGCGTGCTCGAAAAACTGCATCAGCTTAAGCCAGACGACGCTTCCATCAGCAAGATGCTGGCCGATGCTTACGCGCAGGGCGGTCAGGCAGACAAGGCCGACCTGCTCTACACGCAGCTTCTGAAGGCATCGCCGGATGATCCTGCCCTTCTTGCGGCGCACGGAGACAGCCTGGTGCGTCAACAGAAGTACGCCGAGGCCCTGGCGGTCCTGCAAAGGGCAGTCCAGCTCAGGCCGGATGACGGAAACGCC
>DASRBV010000005.1:0-8482 GCA_035653455.1 Pseudacidobacterium sp.
TCAAACCAACGATTCCGGTGCATACACGGCAGAGCACCTGATTCCGGACAAGTACGACGTGAAAGTCGAGGCATCCGGGTTCCAGTCCTTTGAGGCAAAAGGGATTCAGGTCTTCGCCGACACCTCGCCAAAAGTAGACGCCCAACTTCAGGTAGGCGGCGCTTCGCAGACTGTCACCGTCAATGCTGACGCCATCCCGGTGCTCAAGACTGATCGCGCCGACGTTTCTACAGAATTCACCACAAAGACCATCACTGACCTACCGATTCCAGACCGCAACTTTACGAATATCCAGTTGTTGCTGCCAGGAGCACAGCCTCTGGGCTGGGGCCACGCAGCTTCAGAGAATCCCCAGGCCAGCAAACAGATCCAGGTAGACGGGCAGGCCTTTGGCGGTGTCGCTTTCCAGCTTGACGGTACTGATAATCAGGACCCGATTCTTGGAATCATCGTCATCAACCCACCGCTCGACGCGCTTTCTGAAACAAAAATCACCACACAGAACTTCGATGCTGAGTTTGGCAAAGCTGTTTCGTCCTTCGTGATGGCGCAGACAAAGTCCGGGTCCAACAACTTCCACGGCACTGCCTACGACTATCGCGAGAGCAACGCAAATCTTGCGCGCGATCCCTATACGCAGTTTCAGCCGGACCCAGTCACAGGCCACTTCCTGCCTCCTGGATTGAAAAACCAGTTCGGCGGCACGCTGGGCGGTCCAATCATTAAAGACAAGCTCTTCTTCTTTGGCGACTACGAAGGCATCCGACAGAAGGTAGGCATTTCCTACACAGCAACAGTTCCAACCAAATTGTTGACAGCCACCTGTCTGGGCCAGGAAACAGGCCCCAGTGGAATTCCCGGCTGCGATTTCAGTGAGTATCCCAACACCATTTATCAGCAAACATCTTCCGGATCAAAGGCGTATCCAGGCAACGTAATTCCAACAGCGCAGTTGTCTACCCAGGCGCTTGCTTTGTTGAAGTTGCTGCAACCATACGCGCCTAACACTTCTGGCGCATTGAATGGAACGAAAAACAACTATGCTGCCAGCGGAACAGGTGGATTCAACGCTGATCAGTGGGGCCAGCGCGTAGATTGGCAGGCAACGTCCAAAACCCACGTCTTTGAACGCTTCAGCCGCTTTACGGATACATTGACGGGCAAGACCATGTTCGGCGATGCAGGCGGTCCTGGATTTGGACTTCAGGGCTATGGCGGCACCTCAAAAGGCGCCAATGATAGTCTCGCTGCCGGCATGGACATCGCCATCAGCCCGACCGTGCTGACCGATTTTCGCATTGGCTACTACCGCTACAACATTGTTACTTCCAAATATGACCAGGGTACAGATTTCGCCCATCAACTCGGCATTTCTGGACTGAACATGGGTACCGCAGTCACTAGTGGTGCTCCCGCATTCAATATTGCCGACTCTGACCGTTCTGGAAACCAGACCGCGAACAACGCGCAGTCACAAGGACCACAATATGGCAGCGGACTGAATATCAACCGCTGTAACTGCCCGCTGACTGAAAAGGAAGACCAATTCCAGATTGTCAACAACTGGACCAAAATCATCGGAAACCACTCCTTAAAGTTTGGCGCCGACCTGCGCTATGCACGGAATCTGCGTGTTCCCAGCGACACGAACCGTGCTGGCGAGCTGCGCTTTGATCCGGGCCCGACTTCTAACAATGGCGAAACAGGCGGCCTTGGCTTCGCTTCGTTCGTACTGGGCGATGTCACAAATTTCGGCCGCTACGTCAGCGTCTCCACCAACGCCAAAGAATTCCAGAAGCGCTTCTTCTTCTATGGGCAGGACACCTGGCGCGTCACCCCCAACCTCACGCTGAATCTGGGCGTCCGCTATGAACTCTATTATCCCGAGTCAGTCAATGCCAAAGGCAATGGCGCGTTGATGAACCTCAAGGACGGCTACCTCCGCGTTGCCGGTTACGGCAACGTCCCAAGCAATATGGGCTGGAGCCCCGCCTCCAATGCCTGGAATCCGCGCGTGGGACTGGCTTATCAGGTAGATCCCAAGACCGTCATCCGCGCCGGATATGGCCGCAGCTTTGACATTGGTGTCTTTGGCTCCATTTTCGGCCATGTAGTCACCCAGAATCTCCCGGTTCTGGCTAATCAGTCCATTACATCGCCAACCACTACCAGCTACGCCTTTAATTTGAACAACGGCCCCGCTGCCTATCCATTCCCCTCAGTTCCATCTAATGGACTGTTACCTGCCCCGGGTTATGCGGTCAGTCCGAAAGCGCGTCCGAACAGTCTGCGCCTGCCTACGCTGGATGCCTGGAACCTCAGCGTCCAGCGGTCGCTCACACCAACGCTCTCAGTCACTCTGGCCTATGTTGGGAACAAGGGCACACATACTCTAAGTGCTGGCGACGGTAACAACACTAATCCGAATGAGGCAGGCATCTTCCTACCTGCCCAATACAGTGTCGAAGGCAGAACACTCCACTATGATCCAAATCCGAAAAACCCGGACGCTCTGGGAATCGGCGCTGATGGTGGAACCAACGTCTCCAATTTTCTGTCTCGTTACTATGGCGGCACGCTTCCAGCTTGCCAGGACCCAAACTATGCAAATCCAGGCGGACCTGGCGTTGCACCCGGTATGTGCGGATGGACCAATGGCATCAGCTACTATGGCGATGACCAGGACACCGAATTTAACGCCCTGCAGGCCAGCATGGCAAAACAATTCACGCACGGTCTGTCCTTCAATGTGAACTACGCATGGCAGCGTGGTTATAACTTCGCCAGCGGCTATGCCACCTGGGACAAGACTGCTGTCAAAGGCCGCGATGATAACATTCGCGAGCAACAGATCATCGGCTACGGCACCTGGCAGCTTCCATTCGGAAGAAACCAGTGGATCGGCAGCAATGTTCCGCGCATCGTAGATGAGTTCATTGGTGGATGGCAGTTCAGCCCTGTTGTCACTTGGGCTACGGGTCTGCCATTTACTGTCGGGTACAGCAACTGCGGCGAGTCCATCCCGGGCAGCGCGCCCTGCTATCCGAACGGCAAAGCTGGATACATTAAAACCAACCTGACAAAATTTGACCCCGTAAGCCACACGCGTACATTCTTCAGCGGTGTGACCTGCTCCGACCAAAAAACCGGACTGACCCCAACCTCACCTTGTGGCCAGTTCACGGCCCCGGGCCTGGATCAGATTGGCAACATGGGAAGGAACAGCGTCTTCGGTCCGCATTTCTTTAATGCTGACCTCTCGATGCAAAAGAACTTTCCCATCTACGAAAGTCTTCTGGCGCAGTTCCGTGTGGACGCATTCAACGGCTTTAACCACATCAACGCCGGGAATCCCTCACAGACCAACATTGATGGCGGCCCATTCGTCATTACCGGCGAGCCTGCGCTCAACGTCTATACCAATCCGCGTCAGCTACAATTTTCGCTGCGATTGCAGTTCTGACGCAACCGTAGCATTTGATGAGGGGAGCATTTGCTCCCCTCAATTATTTTCGAGATACACTTCATTCAGTCATGCACAAGGTCTTTCTTCTGTGTCTTCTGGCAATGGGAGGACAACAACAGGCTTCCGCTCCATCGCTCGATCACGTGCGGCAGCTTTGGATCCAGGGCAGGCCCAATGAGGCGCTTGCAGAAGCAGACACTTTGCGCAGGCAAAACCCTTTGCCTGCAGGAATTGACCGGCTGCGTGGCTTCATCCTTTATCAGCAAAACAAGCTGTCTGATGCCGATGCCGCCTTTGCGGAAGCGATCAAACAGGACCCCAAAGACACTGAAGCGATGGAGATGCGTGGCGTGACTCTTTTCCGCATGGGACGCGCCGCCGACGCGATTCCTTTCCTCGAAGCCGCGCGCGCTTCGGTTCCAGGGGCCAACATTGATCCCAATTACGTACTGGGGGTCTCATATCTCCAGGTACACCGGTACGATGACGCACGCCACACCTTCGCCGCGCAATATGGATTCGCGCCCGATTCCGCCCCTGCCTATCTGCTGACCGCCCGCATGGCCCTTCATCAGGAACTGGTCGCAGCCGCTGAACAGTCCGCACAAAAAGCATTGCAACTCGATCCACGACTTCCCGGTGCACACCTGCTGCTGGGCGAAATCGCGCTCGCACGCGCCGACTCTACGCACGCCATCGCCGAACTTGAGCAGGAGCGCGCCATCAATCCCCTGAACGGTGAAGTCTATGACCGTCTTGGGGATGCCTACGTTCGCAGCGAGCAATACGCCAAAGCACAACAGGCGTTGAACTGCGCCGTATTGCTGGAACCGAATGCGACTGGACCCTATATCCTGCTGGGCAAAGCTCTGCTTGGGCAACAAAACCCGGTGATGGCAGGCACATATCTGGAGCGCGCCCTGCAGATGGACCCCGGCAATTACATCGCGCATTCTCTCCTGGCCCAGGTTTACCGCGCGGAAGGCCGCAAGGACGACGCTGCGCGAGAGTTTCAGATTGCCGAAAGGCTGCAATCGGGAGCGCAGCATTGATGCTTTGTCCTACACAATGCCGAGTACTTCAGGCCCTGAAAAGATATGGGCTGGCTGCTTTGATGGTTGTCAACGTCCATCTGGGCTTTGCGCAACAAAGCAATCGCCTCCATGAGGCAGACGCGGCCTTTCGTGCCGGGTACGCAGCAGCATCTCAGGGAGATCTCGCTACAGCACGGCAGCAATTTGAGCGCGTTGTACAGCTTGCTCCGCAGATTGAAGAAGGACATAGTGCCCTGGGCAGCGTCCTCTACCAAACTGGAGACTATCCCGCGGCCATCAGGGAACTTGAAAAGGCACTCGCCCTGAAGCCTTCCGACAAAGCAGCTCAGGAGAATCTCGCGCTGGCATATACACAAACAGGCAACTCGCAAAAGGCGCTGGAGTTCTTCGTAAAATCCGGCGGCACAGACCCGCAGATACTCGCAGCCTGGGCGCGCGCCCTTGCCGCGACTGGGAAGCTTACCGAAGCCATCGAAAAAACGCAGAACGCCATCACTGCGGCGCCGCAAAATGCCGCACTCTATGACCAGCTCGGCTCCATCTATGCGCAGATCCAGGACTGGCCGCAGGCACAGGCGGCCTTTGAACACGCGCTCCGGATTGATCCGCAACTCGCCGCTGCCCATCTGCATCTGGGAGCGGTCTTCAACAGCACGCAGCAGCCGCAGCGGGCCATTGAAGAACTGACGCAGGCCTTGCAGCTTGATCCGAAAAATGCAGTTGCCCATCTGGAACTTGGGAAAGCATTTGCTGCAGTAAACCAGGATGATGCAGCCATCCCACATTTTCAGCGGGCTATGACACTGGCCCCTTCACTCACAGAAGCAACCAACCAGCTTGCTATGGCTCTCCAGCGCAATGGAAGAGAGCAGGAAGCCATTCCTTTGTTCAGGAAGGTGATTTCATCTACACCGAAGAATGCTGAAGCACTCACCAATCTGGGCCTTGCGCTGGTGCAGACAGGCAAAGCAAAGGAAGCAATTCCCTGCTATCAGCGTGCGCTCGCCATCGCCCCAAACGATGCGACGATACACCAGGACCTCGGCGTCGCCTACCTTCAGCAGAGCAACATAGATGACTCCATCCGCGAATTTCGTGCCGGACTCGCAATGAAACCAAACAGCCCTGAGCTTCATTACAACCTGGGCTTGGCCTACAAACTTAAAGATGATCTTGTACACGCAATTCCAGAGCTGGAAACTGCTGCGAAACTGGCCCCTGCGTCTCCTGATCCTCCATACACCCTGGGCATTCTTTACATGCAGCAGGGACGCTTTGATGATGCAGTCGCGCAATTCAATACCGCCCTTGACCGCCGTCCAGAAAACGGAGATGGGTGGGCCATGCTCGGCAGCGTCTACAAACAACAGGCAAAATACGATGCTGCGGCCAACGCGCTGCGTAAAGCCATTGCGCTTCTGCCCAATCAGCCGGGGCCCCACATCACCCTTGCCGGCGTTTTGCAGGAGCAGGGCAAACGGGAAGAAGCGGCAGTCGAACGCAAAATCGCCGCTGACCTGACACGCGTTGCCGTCAACCGGCAGCGTGCTGTTTTTGCCACAAACACAGGAAATGCGCTTTTGCAGAAAGACCAGATCGCCGATGCTGTCGCACGGTATCAGGAAGCCATCAGCAGCGACCCGGCCTATGCCGAAGCACACCGTCAGCTTGCCGCTGCCTATGAACGCCAGGGGCGGTCGGCTGATGCCGCCAGCGAGCGCCAGAAAGCCGCGTCGCTCGATTTACAGAAACAGTAGCCCGTCAGCTTATAAAGCCGATAAAATTTCTCCGTCCATGAACCGCCGCAAGTTTCTTCAATCTCTCAGCCGCACCGCGCTGGTCTTGCCGTTTTCTGATGTGCTGTTTATGGCCACGCCGCCCTGGAAGCGCGCTGCATTCTTTGCCGCACAGGACGCGTCACAGAACAAGCCTGGCGCGCAACCCACCTATGAAGCCAAACCAATGCCACCTCCTCCAGGCCCGAAGTCTCCCATTGCCGGAACGCCGCTCGGTTTGCAGTTCATAGACGTGGCAACACAATCTGGGCTGAATGCAAAAACGATTTACGGAGGCGAAGGTAAAAACAAGTATCTGTTGGAGACGACTGGATGTGGGGTTGCCTTCTACGACTACGACAATGATGGCTGGCTTGACATCTTCTTGGTCAACGGATGGCGGCTGGAAGGCTTCCCTAAAGGACAGGAACCTACGTGCCATCTCTTTAAGAACAACCGCGACGGCACGTTTACTGACGTTACGACAAAGGCTGGACTCGCCCGCAGCGGATGGGGCCAGGGCTGCTGCGTTGGCGACTATGACAACGACGGGCACGATGACCTCTTCGTAAGCTATTACGGACAGAACGCGCTCTTTCATAACAACGGAGATGGCACCTTTACTGATGTCACAGCGAAAGCAGGCCTGCTGCAAGCGAAAACACGCTGGAACTCGGGCTGCGCTTTCCTCGACTACGACCGCGATGGGCACCTCGATCTATTTGTCGCAAACTATATTGATTTCGATTTGAAGACCGCACCTACGCCTGAGTCCGGCCCATGCGAATATAAGGGGATTCTCGTGGCCTGCGGCCCTCCCGGGCTTCCCGGCGGGAAAAATATTCTCTATCACAATAATGGAGACGGCACATTCACTGACGTTTCAGAAAAAGCCGGCATGTGGAACACTATTGGCAATTACGCCCTCAGCGTGGCCGTCGCCGACCTCAACAATGACGGCTGGCCGGACATCTATGTTGCCAACGACTCCACTGCGGCCACGCTTTATCAGAACCAGAAAGACGGCACATTCAAGGACATCGCTATTGAAGCCGGCGCGGCCTTTTCTCCTGATGGCAAGCCGCAGGCTGGAATGGGCGTTTCCATCGGCGATTATGACCGCGATGGCAACCTCGACATCGTTAAGACAAATTTCGCCGGAGACACTGACTCGCTTTACACAAATCTTGGTGACGGTACATTTGAGGATCACACCTATCTTTCCGGACTCGGCGTCAACACGCGCTATCTCGGATGGGGTGTCGGCTTCTTCGACATGGACAACGATGGCTGGCTTGATCTCTTTATGTCGAATGGCCATGTCTATCCTGAAGTCAGCAGTTCAAAAACAGAGGCCCCTTACGCCGAACATAAATATCTTTACCGCAATCTGCGGAATGGGCGTTTTGAGGAGGTCACAGACAAAGCCGGCCCGGGCATCACCACGCCCGTAGCAGCCCGCGGGTGTGCTTTTGGCGATTACGATAATGATGGCGATCTCGACATTGTTGTGAACTGTGTCAATTCCCTTCCGCAGCTTCTTCGCTGCGACTCGGAGTGGAAGCGTAACTGGATCAAGGTCAAAACCATCGGCACCAAATCCAATCGCACCGGCATTGGAGCTCGCGTGAAAGTTGTTGCCAAATGCCAGCCAGATTCGCAACAGCCATTGTTACAAATAGATGAAATACGTAGTGGTGGCAGTTACTATTCACAGAATGACCTGCGTCTGCATTTCGGACTAGACCAGGCAAAAATGGTAGATTTGCTTGAAATCCGCTGGCCTTCCGGGCAGGTAGACGCCTTCAGGAATATTGAGGCCAACAAGCTTTACATCATCGAAGAAGGCAGTAAAACTCCGAAGGCCATATCACTCACTGGGCTGAAGAAGTCCTGAGTTCGGCTGTTTTTGCGCATGGAACCACACTCTCATGGCATCCGACTGGGATTACGCACACACGCGCAGTAAGCACCACCAATGCCAACCAGAGCACATCTGCGCCCAGCAAATGCACAATCTGCATCCAGGTGGGCGCAAGCAGCGCAAGGTCGGCAAATCCCAAAAAATATTGTGATGCGAGCAGCGCAACCACTCCCATCGCCAGCCCACGGTTTGCGCCTTTCCATGCGCTTTTGAAAATCAGCCAGCAGATGAACGCACCAGCAATGAAGGCCATCGTCGGATG
>DASRBV010000006.1:0-2785 GCA_035653455.1 Pseudacidobacterium sp.
AATGCCCTCTCGCCTCGCGCCAGCCAGCGCTCTTTGAGTCTCTCACGATGCACAGAAAATGAGTGAAACAGCGCCAGCGTAATAAAAAACAGGACGATCGCGATAGCAAAGAGACTGGAAAGGGCCAGCGCGTCCCGCAGAATGAGCCGCTGGCGCAATTGCCGCTCCTGGGGAGAAAGCGCCGACCGTAGGGGGAATACGTGCATCTTTATTCAGGTTAACCTGCCCATCAATCAGGCATCTATTCAAAGGAGTAACATTATCGGAAGGAGTATCCATGCAAAGGCGCGAATTCCTCAAATCCGCAGCTCTGACCGCACTGGCCTCCACACTTACGCATGAGGCCCATGGCGCCGCATCGGGAATGCCTTACCGCACACTAGGACGCACAGGCGAAAAGGTCTCGCTTGTCGGTCTGGGCGGGCATCACATTGGCCGCAAGTATGTTTCGCAGGAAGAAGGCATCCGCATCATTCGCACCGGACTCGATTCTGGCGTCAATTTCCTGGACAATTGCTGGGACTACAATGACGGCGAAAGCGAGCGCCGTATGGGTCTGGCTTTGAAAAATGGCTACCGCCAAAAAGCTTTTTTAATGACCAAACTCGACGGGCGCACTGTTGCCGCCGCGCAGCAGCAGCTTGAACAATCCCTGCAACGTCTTCAGACCGACCACATTGACCTTATCCAGATACACGAAGTCATCCGCATGGACGACCCGGAGCGCGTCTTCGCTCCCGGTGGATCACTTGAATATCTGGAGAAGGCGCGCAAGCAAGGCAAGGTGCGCTATATCGGGTTCACCGGACATAAAAGCCCGGAGATACACCTGCACATGATTGAAACCGCAGCAAAGCACAACTATACGTTTGATACCGTACAGATGCCGCTCAATCCACTCGACGCGCACTTTGACAGCTTTAGCGCGAAGGTCATTCCTGCGGCCAGAAAGCACAACATGGGCATTCTGGGAATGAAGCCATTAGGCGATGGCCTTGTGCTCAAGAGCAAGACCGTTACACCTGTGGAATGCCTGCGATTTGCGATGCACCTGCCGGTAAGCGTTGTCATTACCGGATGCGACTCCATGCAGATATTGCAGCAGGCGCTCGATACAGCAAAGAACTTTCACGGCATGGATGAGACCGAGCTGAACAGCATTTTGCAAAAGACGGCAACCGTTGCTCAGAATGGACAGTTCGAACTGTATAAGACGTCTCATAATTTCGATGGGACCTACCACAATCCGCAATGGCTGGGCTGATGGAACTCGCAGAAAAACACGAGCGGCTGGAATCACGCCTGCGCGAGCTGGGCAGCGTCATCGTGGCCTATTCCGGCGGAGTGGATTCGGCCTACCTCGCCTATGCCGCGCACAAAATTCTGGGCGAAAACATGCTCGCCGTGATCGCCGATTCGCCCAGCCTGCCGCGCAGCCATTACCGTGACGCAATTGCCTTTGCTGAAGAACAATGCATCCCTTTGCGGACGATCACGACGCATGAACTTGAACGCGAAGAGTACGCAGTAAATCAGGCTGACCGCTGCTTCCATTGCAAGGACGAGCTTTTCTCTGTGCTCGAAGCCGAGCGCGTCAAACTGGGATTTGCTGCTGTTGCTTACGGATTGAACACGGACGACAAAAAAGATTTCCGCCCTGGACAGCGCGCCGCGCTGAAGCATTCGGTGGCCGCACCCCTGGCGGAAGCCGGACTGACGAAGAGCGACGTTCGCGCACTGGCGCATGAAGCTGGGCTGAGTGTGTGGGACAGACCCGCTTCGGCATGTCTTTCTTCTCGTATTGAGTATGGACGGCGTGTGACTCCGGAAACATTGCGCATGGTCGAAGACGCGGAAGAGTCTCTGCGCGCTTTGGGGTTGCGCAACTTTCGCGTGCGGCACCACGGGAACATCGCGCGCATTGAGATCGCAGTAGACGAAATGGAAGCGGTGTTGGCCCCGGAGACATTTCGCAGAATGGGTGCCGCCGTGCGTACCGCCGGTTTCGATTATGTTGCGGTAGATTGCGACGGGTACCGCTCCGGCTCGATGAATGAGATCCTGCCAGTAGAGGCGCTGGCAAAGGCTGGCGGGCAATAAAGGATGTCAATTTCGAAAAAATGCAGGCGTTTAAGGCGCTGACCTGTTTTTAGCTGCGCAGCGAAGCACTGACTTGCTGACGCGAAGCGCTGACTTGCCTGACAATAAGAACCATGCGAATTGGATATCTTGAATGCTTTGCCGGAATCAGCGGCGACATGCTCCTCGGCGCCCTCGTGGACGCCGGTGTTTCCCGCGCGCTGCTTGAAGAGGCCGCGCAGGCGCTGAATATCGGCGCAACACTCAAATTCTCTTCCGTAGACCGCAGCGGCATTACGGCGGCAAAAGTAGATGTGCTCGAAGCTGCAAGCGGTAAGATAGCAGAACAACACCATCACCATCATCACGAACACGAGCACCACCATGAGCATTCCTCTGAAGAATTGCCATCCCGACCGGGATCACGAAACGACGCAATGGAAGGACATGCAGTTCACGACCACACTCACCACAGACATAATCACGGTCATCACCACCATTCCCACGTTCACGGACGTACCTGGAATCAGATTCGTGAACTGATTCACCATGCTCCGCTCGCGCTGGAAACCCGCGAACTATCATTACGAGCATTTGAGTATCTGGCGCAGGCCGAAGCGAAGATCCATGGTGTTCCGGTTGAAGATGTCCATTTCCACGAAGTGGGGGCCATAGACACAATTACGGACATCGTCTGTGCGGCCGC
>DASRBV010000007.1:0-5018 GCA_035653455.1 Pseudacidobacterium sp.
AAACTGTTTTCCCAACACGCTCGACACCACCGTCGAGCCTGGGCGCTTTGAGGGCAAACCCGATACCGCCGTCATCACCGGAGATATCCCTGCCATGTGGCTGCGCGATTCCTCCGCGCAGGTCTGGCCTTATCTGCCGCTCGCCGCACATGACGGACGGTTGCGCGAATTGATGGAGGGCGTCATTCGCCGGCAGGCCCGCTGTGTCCTGATTGATCCCTACGCCAACGCCTTTATGGCCGACCTGAATGCGCCCCCGCTCAAGTGGAGCCTCGGAGACAAGACCGCCCTCAGGCGTGGAGTAGGCGAGCGCAAATGGGAACTCGATTCACTCTGCTATCCCATCCGGCTCTCTTATGGCTATTGGAAATACACCGGAGACACACGCCCTTTTGACGCCACGTGGAAACAGGCGATGGCGCTCGCCATTCAGACCATGACTGTGCAGCAACGCAAACATGGCAATGGACCATACCACTTCCAGCGCAAGTCCTTTGTTTCTACCGAGACACTGCCTGACGACGGTTACGGCAATCCGGTGAACCCCGTCGGACTCATCGCCTCCGGCTTTCGCCCGTCCGATGATGCCTGCATCTTCCCGTTCCTTGTGCCTTCCAATCTGTTCGCTGTTACATCTCTGCGCCAGCTCGCAGAAATGTCGAACACCATCCTGCATGAAGCATCACTTGCCAACCAGGCCCACTCACTTGCAGCAGAAGTGGAATCCGCGCTCCGTCAGTACGCCATCGCGCAGACGAGCGAAGGGCCCATTTGGGCCTACGAAGTGGATGGCTTCGGCAGCCGGCTCCTGATGGACGATGCGAACGTCCCCAGTCTGCTCGGCCTGCCTTATCTTGAAAGTTCTCCCGACGCCGCTCTTTACCAGCGCACTCGCCGTTTCATCTGGAGCAGCCACAACCCCTGGTTCTTTTCAGGAACAGCAGGTGAGGGAATTGGAGGCCCGCACGAAGGCCAGAACATGATCTGGCCCATGTCACAGATCATTTATGCGCTCACCAGCAACCTTGATGAAGAAATCCGCAGAATGCTGGCCATGCTCAAAACCTCGTCCGCCGGAACGGGGTTCATCCACGAAAGCTACGACAAAGACGACCCAAAGAAATTCACCCGCGCATGGTTCGCCTGGGCCAACTCGCTCTTCGGAGAACTGATAGAGCGGTGCGCGACCCAAAAACCTGAGCTGCTGCGACTGACCCAATAACGTTGTCATCCCGGGGAGAAGCGCAACGAAGGCTCTGCGTTTTCACTGGTTGTCACAAGTCACAACTACCGGCTGCCCCGCCCTTTGCGCAGCAAAGAGCGGAGACCGCCACTTACTGCATCACTCTCCGGACATAGAACCCTGCGGGGGCCACAGAAAACCCGGCCTGCTGTAAAAATCGAGAAAATGGATGCCGGTACGCAGGCTGTTCATTGATCGCCGAAATCAGCAGGCCGCCCCGTCTTCGTCCTTCGCCTTCTTTCTGCAACTCGTCCTGCGCCATCTCAAACAGAAATGCCGCCAGGTCCCGCGACGGTTCATCCCCCGACAAAAAAATCAGCAGATTCGGGTTGTTTCTTCTCAGATATGCCGCCAGCTCGCCATTGCGCAAAATGACTGTCGCCCCCACGCTGCGGCCCAGAAATGATTGCACAGCATTCTCGGGCCACGGCATCACTGCACCATAAGGATTCGCCGGGTCCGTCGCCGCCAGCGCCACCATCTCTGCTTTTTCCGGAGCACGCGACCGCAGTGACCTCAGCAAATCCACCGCTGCTGGCAGGGCGAACTGCGCCCCGCCGAGTCCAGTCACAAAGTATCCGCGCCGGATGCGGCCGCCCTCCTCCATCGCCTTGAACACGTCATACACGGCACTGAATCCGCCCGGCAGCCCCTCCTGTGTCACTGTTTCTCGCGACACAATGCCATATCGCTGTAGCAGTTGCTGCGCGATAGCATGACTCCACTCCGTCGTCGATCCACTTGCGCCCGGCACCAATCCCCACCGCCCCTGCGCGCTCGGCGGAGTCGTTCTGCGCGAACGAAACGCCTGCTCATTGTGGACACGCTTCGCCGCCCGCTTCTCCACCGGCTTCGCAGTATAGGCACGTAGCGCGTGAAAGGTATCGTTCGTCACCAGCCCGCGCCACACCAGTGCCCACAGCGCATTTAAAGTCTCTCCCGGATACCCGCCGCCCACGCGCTCATGTAATTCGGCAAAGAACAATGCTCCCCTGCGCTTCAGCTCAGAAAGAATGGCCTCTTCCCGCGGACCCAGTGGCCCCGTCTCCGCCGCCACAGGAGGCAGCATCTTCTCCATCCTGTCCGCCAGATACAACGCAATGCGCCCATCGCGCTCGCCGAGCGAATCCACGCCACACCAGACAATCTCACCCGCTGCAATCAGCGTGTCTAAATCGGCAGGAGAGTACTTCGCTGTCCGCGCCGGGAAAATCTGCGCTTCCAGCAGAGATGCAGGAAGCGGCACACCCTGCAACATCTCCACGGTATCGAGCAGCGCATCCAGCCCGCGCCTCCTCTGCAGGACCCCCTGCCAGTGCGTTTCAAACCGTGCGAGCATCGGCTGCTCCACCGGCTCGACTTCCTTGCGCAGCCGCGCCAAAGTTTTTCGGCGAATCAGCCGCAGTGCTTCAGCATCACACCACTCCCGGTGCAGTCCTCCTGGACGAAACCCGCCCTCCACCACACGTCCATCGGCCACCAGCTCGCGCAATGCTGCTTCCGCCTGCTTCGCCTCCAGTCCAAAGCGTGCCGTCACCTCTTCCAGCGTGAACGGCCCATGCGTCCGCGCATACCGCCTGACTATCTCCAACACGCGATTTTTGCGTATCGGGGTAGAAAGAGATGTGGGTTCCAGCAACTGCTTCGGCAATCCCTTCGGCAACATGGTCCCCAGCGCCTCCCGGTACCTTGCCGCATCCTCGACAGCAATGAAGCGCTTCTCTCCGGCAATCTCAATCTGCACCACACGCTTCGTCCGCGCCAGATCATCGAGCGCCGGAAGCAACTCGGCCGAAGTCAGCCTCCGCGCAATCTCTTCGCGCGACAGGTCCCCCAGCCGCAGCAGCAAATCATGCATCCCATCCGCCGACCGCACGCGGTAATTCTCGACCAGCAATTGCAGTTGCTCTTCCACTTCCGCAATCGCGTCCGCGTCCAGAAGCTCGCGCAAATCCGCATCGCCCAGCAGGTCGCGCAGTTGTTCCTGATTGATGGCCAGCGCCTGCGCCCTTCGCTCTGCCAGCGGAGCATCGCCGTCATAGATGAAATTCATCACATAACTGAAGATCAGCGACGACGCAAACGGCGACGGCCTCTCCGTGTCCGCCACATGCACGCGCACTTCCCCCGCCTCCACACTGCGCAAAATCTCTTCGAGTGCGGGAATATCAAACACATCGCGCATGCACTCGCGATACGTTTCCACAATGATGGGAAACGAAGGGTACTGCGACGCCACTGTCAGCAGTCCATGTGCGCGCTTCCTCTGCTGCCACAGTGGAGAGCGCCCCTGCGCCCTGCGTCTCGGCAGCAGCAAAGCGCGCGCTGCATTCTCGCGGAACTTCGCCGCAAACATCGCCGTCGAGCCAAGCTGCTGCAACACCAGTTCCGATGCTTCTGAAGCATCGAGCGCAATCACTTGAGCATCGGGAGGTTGCTCCGTGTCCGGAAAGCGCAGCACAAAGCCATCATCGGACCACATGAGCTCCGCATTGCCGGCTTTTCCAGCAGCCGCCATCGCCCACGGAGCGTGGACACGCGCTCCAAACGGGGTCAGCACACACACGCGCCAGTTGCCCACCTCATCACGCACGCGCTCGACAACAATAGTCTTGTCGTCCGGGACCAGCTTTGTCGCTGCCTCCTGATCAGCCACAAATCGCAGCAGGTTCTCCGCCGCATTCGGGTCCAGATCGTGCTCGCGCACCAGCCGGCCCATCGCTGTATTGCGCGGCATCTCGCGCAGCTCGCGCACCAGCCTGCCAATGCGCTTTCCAAACTCCAGCGGACGCCCCGCCCTGTCCCCATGCCAGAACGGCGTCCTCCCCGGCTCGCCCGGAGCAGGTGACACCAGTACCCTGTCCTGCCGAATTTCATCAATCCGCCACGTGGAAGCGCCCAGCACAAACGTGTCTCCAATGCGGCTCTCAAACACCATCTCTTCATCCAGCTCGCCCACACGCACCGGCCTGCCTTCGTCTTTTGAGAGAAACACGCCGTACAGCCCGCGGTCGGGAATCGTCCCCGCATTCAGAATCGCCAGACTCTTCGCGCCCTCCCGGGGCGTCAGGATATTGCGTTCGCGGTCCCAGGTAATGCGCGGCCGCAACTCAGCAAATTCATCTGACGGATATCGCCCCGCAAGCAAATCGAGCACGCCCTCAAATGCCGCGCGGCTGAGCGTGGCAAACGGCGCCGCCCCACGCACCAAAGCAAAAAGATCATCCACAAAAATCCCCGGTTGCATGGGATTCGCCAAAGGCATACCCGCCCGCACGGCCAGTCCCGCCACCACCGCCACAATCTGCTGTGCCAGAACATCCAGTGGATTCCGCAGATACCGTGTCGCCTCCACCAGCCCCTCGTGCATGGCCCGAGTCACTGCCGCGCATGCCACCAGGTCCGAGCGGTATTTCGGAATGATGATGCCCTCGCTTGCCTCACCAACACGGTGCCCTGCGCGCCCGATGCGCTGCATCCCGCTTGCTACAGAAGGAGGGGCCTCCACCTGCACCACCATGTCCACCGCGCCCATATCAATGCCCAGTTCGAGCGTTGAAGTGGCCACCAGTGCCCGGATGTTCCCCGCCTTCAGTTGTTCTTCAATTTCCTGCCGCCTTGCCGCAGCTAATGAACCGTGGTGCGCTCGCGCAATCGTCTCGCCCGCCAGATCATTCATGGCGGCGGCAATGCGCTCTGCAATACGCCGGTTGTTTACAAAGATGATGGTGGAGCGCTGCGCCCGCGCAATCTCAAGCAGTCGCGGATAAATCGC
>DASRBV010000008.1:0-5929 GCA_035653455.1 Pseudacidobacterium sp.
TGGGCTTTGGATCAGCATGGGGATCGTGCAGAAGCATGGCGGCGCCATCCAGATCGGCAACAGCACCGATCCCGAATATCCCGGCGCCCGCGTGTGGGTCTATCTGCCGGCGCACACGATGGCCACGTCTTTTTCCCGTTCCACGCCATACATTGGATAAATCTTCCCTTTTCCTTCCGTATTTTCTGCTGTAGCTTTCCTGCATGCGGATTTGCTCTGTTTTGTTTCTCCTGTTTCTGGCCGTCTCAGCGCAGGCGCAGCGGGCGCGCGATCTGGGTGTGCCGTTTGAAGGGACCCCCGGACCGCTGAATGCCATCACCGACGTGCGCGGAGTTGAAGTCGGGAACACCACGCTCATCTCCGGCAATGGGCCGCTCAAAGTTGGCATCGGCCCGGTGCGCACGGGCGTGACCGTCATCTTTCCGCGCGGAAAAGCAAATCCTGACCCCGTATATGCAGGATGGTTCAGCCAGAACGGTAACGGCGAAATGACAGGTACAACATGGGTGGAAGAATCCGGCTTTCTGGAAGGCCCTGTCGCCATCACCAACACTCACAGCGTGGGAGTAGTGCGCGATGCTGTGATTGCCTGGGGCTTGAAGCACGGTACTTTCCACCAGGACTGGGCATTACCTGTAGTTGCTGAAACATGGGACGGATGGCTGAATGATCTGGATGGCTTCCATGTAAAGCCTGACGATGTTTTTCACGCTCTCGAGGATGCACACACAGGTGCTGTTCCTGAGGGCGCAGTGGGCGGTGGCACGGGCATGATCTGCTATGGCTTCAAAGGCGGCATCGGCACGGCCTCCCGTGTTCTGTCAAAAGATGAGGGCGGATATACCGTGGGCGTTCTGGTGCAGTGCAATTGCGGCGCGCGCCGGCAACTGGTGATCGCGGGCGTCCCCGTAGGGAAAGAGATTCCTGAAGACACGCCTGACGCCATGTTCAGAGATAGCGCCGGCACAGAAAAACAGGGAGAGCTTGGCTCCATCATCATCATTGTCGCCACCGACGCCCCGCTGATTCCCACCCAACTCAAGCGGCTGGCGCGCCGTGCCACCATGGGCCTGGCGCGGACCGGATCAATCTCAGGCAATGGCTCCGGCGATATCTTTCTCGCCTTCTCGACGGCGAACCCTCATGCGAATGATGCACCGGGGCCAAACACCGTGAAGACCGTTGCCAATGAGCGCATCAATCCGCTTTTCGCAGCCACCGTGCAGGCAACGGAAGAAGCCATCGTCAATGCCATGGTTGGCGCAAAAACCATGACCGGCATAGATGGGCACACGGTGATCGGCCTTCCGCATGAAAAATTGCAGCAGGTTCTGAAGAAATATGGACGATAGCGAGCAATGGGCCACCCCGTCCTTCCTGCTCCGCAAAACACCGGACCGTCCTATTGCGCAATCGCCAAAAACCTCAGGCGGACGTAATCCGCCGTCCACTGGCCACGCTCATCACAAAGAACAGGCCGCAACAAAGCCACGGTCTCCTCAAGTGCGGTTTCGCGCTGTGATGTGGACAAGCGCGCAAAGAGGGCGGAGCAGAAAGTTTCGAGCCATCCTCTCATACCGCTCTCCGGCAGAGGTGTGGGACGCGGAATCAGCTCAATATAGTGAACATCGAAACCGTGGCGGCGCAGACGGGCCGCGTAGCTTGCCGGCGTAGGAAAACAATAGTTTTGCCCATCGAGCGCGGTATCAATTCCGTATTTTGTGAAAACTGCGGCCAGCGCCACCTGGATCGCCGCAATATTGCCGTGACCTCCCATTTCTGCAACAAATCGCCCGCTCGGTTTCAGCGCGCGATGCACGCCGGACAGCATTGCGTCCTGATTGCGTACCCAATGTAGTGCTGCGTTTGAAAAAACAGCGTCAAACTCCCGGTCGAAATCGAGCGCTTCGGCATTGAGCACGCGCGCGTTCAGTCCCAAAGACTGCGCCGCGGCAATCATGTCCGGCGAGCTGTCCACGCCAGTCACATCTGCGCCGGTTGCGGCCATCCTGGCTGTGAGCGCGCCATCGCCGCAGCCGAGGTCCAGAATGCGCTCGCCCGGCTTCGCATCCAGCAGCTCAAACACGCCCCCGGCAAGATCAGCAACAAAACGCGCATTGCGGGCATATTGCGAGGCATTCCAAGTTTGTTGGGTCATGGATTTATTTTAGGGTGATTGGCCCTGGTTCACATGGACTGCACCGCAATCTGCATCACGTCTTCAACCAGGCCAACCTCCTTCTGCACAAATGGTTCGGCATAGCGGACGCCGCCCAGCAACCCGTAATGTCGCGCTTCGGCAAATGTCCGCTCGCGGACCTCTTCTTCCGGAACAAAGAGACCGCTGCCCGCCTGCTGATTTTGATATTGCGACTTGTAGGCCATCAGCGCCTCGTGCCGCTGCTCGATGTATGGAGTAATGTCAACCACAAAGCTCGGGCGGACGTCAGCATAAAGACTCGCATAGAGAATCTTGAATGGACGGTGCGGGGGCGCGCCGGTCTCAAGTTTGGCGAGCCCTGAAAGAAAGCACGCCTCATACCCCAGGGTGGATGTGGTGTAGTGGTCGGGATGGCGGCCTGTCCAATACGGAAGAATGACGACACGCGGACGCACTTCGCGCAACACGCGGACGATCTTCACACGGTTTTCGTAAGTGTTTTCCACGCGGCCGTCCGGGATGTCGAGCGCATGCCGCCAGCTTACGCCCAGGATTTTCGCTGCTTCGGCTGCTTCGGCTGCACGATCTTCGGCCGAGCCGCGCGTGCCCGCTTCGCCCTGCGTCAGATCAAGAATGGCCGTGCGCCATCCCAGCGCCTTCATCTTCAGAAGAGTGCCGCCACACGTCTGCTCTACGTCGTCGCGGTGTGCGGCAACGGCAAGGATGTCTGCTATCGAGTTTTCAGGCATGTCCCTAAGAATACTGAAGCGCCGGAGGTATCTGAAAGATTACAGGTAACAGAAATTCACAGCCACGCACAGCCCGTCCCGGTGTCATGCTGTTGCCTATGCTTTCCCGCCTGTACGTGATCTTACTCTTTATGGGCACTCTGCTTGCGCCGCCCCCAAGTCATCTCTATGCGCAAACCAACCCGAATTGGACCACGCCCTTTCCGCCGCACCATATTATTGGAAACGTGTATTACGTCGGAAGCAGGGACCTGGCTGCTTTCCTCATTACGACCCCGCAGGGACACATCCTGATCAATAGCAATCTGGAAAGCTCGCCCGATCAAATCAAAAAGAGTGTCGAACAACTGGGCTTTCATTTCAGCGACATCAAAATACTGCTCATCAGCCACGCACACTTTGACCACTGCGCCGGAAGCGCCCTCATCAGGAAGATGACTGGAGCGAAATATATGGTGATGGACGGCGATGTTTCCGACGTAGAAAGTGGCGGTCGAAGCAATTTTTACTACAGCAGGTCAAAGGACATGTATTATCCGCCTGCAAAGGTGGACCGCGTTCTGCATGATGGCGATGAAGTGCGTCTGGGAGGTGTGGTGCTGGTCGCACATCTCACCCCAGGACACACAAAAGGTTGCACCACATGGACCCTGAAGGTACAGGACAGCGGCAAAACATATGACGTGGTGATTATCGGCAGTCCCAATGTGAATCCTGGATACAAACTGGTAAACAACTCGAAATATCCACAGATTGCGCAGGATTATGATCGCACGTTTCGCGTCCTGAAGTCATTGCACTGCGATGTTTTTCTGGGAGCGCATGGCAGCTATTACGGAATGCAGGAAAAATTCGCCCGCTTGCAGAAAGGTGACGCGAATCCGTTTATTGACCCCGATGGATATAGGAGCTATGTGGCAGAACGTGAACAGGCATTCTATAAGGAACTGAAGAAGCAACAGGCAGGAGACGGAATATAGATCTCAGGGCACAGGACCTGCTTTTATTGAGCGATTTTGTCCCTATGCCCTGTACCCTAATACGTTGTATTATTCCCGTCGCTGCCCGCATCCATGTAGGCGACATCATAGGCGGTCCCGGTTACGGTAACGTTGGAGTTGTCGCGCGCCGATCCATCGCTGGTGTTATAGATATAGACCTGTCCGCCTTCTGCCGTGTAGACCTTGTGCAGTCCGGTGACCGCGGCGATTCCGGTGCCGTCGCCCTTGAAAGATTCGATAAGCGCGGTATTGTTCGCCGTATTGAACATGGTGATGCAGCCGAAGGGCGTTCCCGGGGCCGTGGTCTGGCTCAGGTTATAGCGCTCACCCGATTCGCACTGCGTTGAGCCGATCCAAAGCGTGTTGTCGTCGGCCAGAATCATCTTGTTGTGTGTTCCATCGCTGATGGAGTACTGGCCTGTCACCTGTCCCGTAAGGGTGTTGATCACCGACAGATATCCTGTAAGCAGATTGCTTCCACCCTGCACCTGCTGCCCTGCTACGGTGTACGTGTTCCCTGCCGTGAGCACGGCCTGCCCTGCAACGTAGAAGGTGTTTCCATCAAAGACACCATTCGTTGCGCCTCCGGGTACTGCAATGGTCTGCGTGGCCACCAGAGCGATGCCGCTGGCGCCTACACCCGAGGGATTCAGTGCAGAGCTGGTAATGGGGATTTTGGTAACACCGGCAGTTGTACCACCGCACTCCGGACCGCAGTTCAGCACCCATGCCGCCGAACCGTCGGCCGAGAAGACCGCCTTCACCGGACGATCAAAGCTGGCTCCGTTGTTCGTGGCCACCGGAAAGACACAATATGTCGGAAGGTTCTGCGGCTCACAGTCCACTGCCCCATTCCAGTTCGGATTGTTGACTGCTGCCTGTCTCTGACTGTCGTTTAAATGAACAAGGCTGTATACGTTGTTCGTGTTCTGCACAAAGGCCAGAACGACCGTGTTGCCGGGGTTCACAGAGACACGGTATACGCCGGGAAGGTTCAGCGAGACCGGACTGCCGTGATCATAAACCGTCAGCGAATGCGAGGATTGCGCCGCTGCGTAGGCGTAATTCAGGTCGCGGGAGACGAAGACGCTCTGTGAAATGCCCCCAAGATTACTGGCACTAAACGTGCTCTTGACCTTCTCGCCGGAGTAATCAATGATGGTCAGGCTGCCGTCGCCGATGGAGTAGACGGCCCCCTGCTGCTCTTCCGGCATGTTCTGAATGCTGACCGGCAGCTTTCCCGAATAGCCGCTGATGGAAAAGGTGTTTGTCTGGTTGTTATAGCTGTGGCGGATGTCATAAAAGGCATCGTCAAAGAGCAATTCGCCCTGCGCTAACGCGCTCGGGTTCTGGACCGCCACCAGAACGCGGTTCAATACTCCGCTGGGAGGGAGATTGCGGCCCGCGAAGTAATAATTCTTACCGCAAGCGGTCAGGACCGACACGGCGCACAAAATGCCAGCAGCGAAAAACAGACTTCTTTTCTTCAAAACCTTGAGACCTCAATCCGTTTCTAAATACGGAATTTGCAGGAAAAGCCAAGTATAACAAAGCGAACAGACATCTAACGAAGCGACTGTCGTTTTCCAATATTCTGGATCTATGCGCATCGTGACTGTTCAGCAATTCGGCGGCCCGGAAGTTCTGGCCATCGGTGAAGCCCCCGTTCCCACGCCAGGTCCGGGTGAAGTCCTCCTCCGGGTCGCGGCAGCAGGTATCAACCGGGCCGACATCCTCCAGCGGCAAGGGCACTACCCGCCTCCACCGGGAGCATCGCCAATTCTTGGACTGGAGGTCGCAGGAAACGTCATCGAATCCGGCCCAGGCGGTACGCGATGGAAACCCGGCGACGCGGTCTGCGCGCTTCTCCCCGGCGGCGGTTACGCCGAGTACTGCATCGCCAGCGCCGGATGCTGCCTGCCTGTTCCGAAGTCCGTTCCGCTGGCAGAGGCCGCTGCGTTGCCGGAAGCCGTCTTTACCGTCTGGGCCAATCTGTTTGCGCAGCCCTGGCTCCGCGC
>DASRBV010000009.1:0-6510 GCA_035653455.1 Pseudacidobacterium sp.
GGTCAGGGACGGGTCATTTACTTATAAGTTTGATCCGGACTCGCTGTATTCCCTCACCACGACAACAGGGCAGGGCAGGGGCACGGCTGAACCGCCTCCGCAAAAACCGTTTCCATTTCCTTATCGTGAAGATTTCGAGAAGACGTCGCTTCATCGCGCTCCGAAGTATTTATCTGATCAAGACGGAGCATTCGAGGCCGTTTCGTGCAATGGCCGCGCGGGGCGCTGTCTGGAGCAGGTCATCACGGAGAAACCTATTCCCTGGGGGCCGCTGCCGGACCCGTGGACGCTTGCAGGCGATGTGAATTGGACCGACTATCAGCTTGATACTGATGCCCGTCTTGACCAGCCGGGAAATATAACCCTGATCGGGCGCGTGGATTCCGCGGATGTCTTCAAGGATGGCAAGGCGCATTATCCGAGCGCATATGTTTTCGTGGTCAACGAAAAAGGCGAATGGAAGCTGCTCTCCTGTGCTTATAAAAGGCCTGATCGTGTGCTGGCGCAGGGAGCAGTAGGTTTTGCTCCGTCAAAGTGGCACCATCTCCGGCTCAGGTTTGCCGGAAAGCAGATTACGGCGAGCATAGATGAGCACAGCACTGCCAGCGTGGAAGATGCAGACCACACGCACGGCATGTTCGGCATTGGCACGGGCTGGAACCGCGCGCAATTCGACAATGTTTCCGTGGTGCGTCCGTGACAGGAAAATCTTCGACGCGAGTATAGGCAGCTTGTCTGTGTGACCCGCAGCGCAATTGTTCGCCTCCATGCGATTTGGGAGATTCGCCGGCCGGCAATCGTTCTGCATTCATGTGTGGAGGCCGTCTGTTCAAAGAAATACCGGGTGGCTGCTCTGATGCGGCTGCAATAATCCGGATTGGCCTCTGTTGATTTGAATGTATATGGAGAAAAGAAAAACGCCATCCGCATGGGATGGCGTTGTTTGTGTCTTTTATGGGTGAATTACTGTTCGCGTTTCCAGTTCACCAGGTCGCCCAGCGTTGTGGTTGAGCTGGAGACGGGCTGCTTGTAGGCTTCCACATCGGCGCGGCTGGCTTCTTCGCCCACAGCGCGGAGGCTTAGGCCGATCTTCTTCTCATCCGGATTCATCTTGATGATTTTGAAGTCGTGCTCCTGTCCGGCTTCGAGCTTTACCGGAATACCGTTCGTGTCTGTGGCCTCTGAGACGTGGCAGAGTCCTTCGATGCCCTCTGCAATTTCCACAAAGGCCCCGAACTGCGCGGTGCGCAGTACCTTGCCGTGGACCACATCGCCGATGCGGTGCGTGGCGAAGAAGGTCTCCCATACGTCGGGCTGAAGCTGCTTGACGCCCAGCGAGAGGCGGCGGTTCTCCGGCTCTACGCCGAGCACCACGGCACGGACCTTCTCACCCTTCTTCAGGACTTCCGAAGGATGCTTCACGCGCTTGGTCCAGCTGAGGTTGCTCACGTGGACGAGGCCGTCAATGCCGTCCTCAATCTCGATGAACGCGCCGAAGTCAGTCAGATTGCGAACACGGCCTTCGACAACAGTGCCTGCCGGATAACGCTCGGAGAGGTGCTCCCACGGATTTTCAAGGAGCTGCTTCATGCCCAGCGAGATGCGGCGGTCCTGTGGATTGACGGCCAGGATTACTGTTTCTACCTCGTCGCCCGGCTTGACGATCTTCGACGGATGTTTCATCCGCTTCGACCAGGTCATCTCTGAAACGTGGACAAGACCTTCAATGCCCTGCTCCAGCTCAACAAACGCGCCGTAGTCGGTCACGCTCAGGACGCGGCCACGGACGCGGGCGCCGATCGGGTAGCGCTCGGCGGCATCCAGCCATGGGTCCGGGGTCAACTGCTTGAATCCGAGGGAAACGCGCTGTTTTTCGCGGTCAAACTTCAGGACTTTTACCTGGATCTCATCGCCGACGTTCACCAGATCGCGGGGATGCGTCAGACGGCCCCAGGACATATCTGTAATGTGGAGCAGGCCGTCAATTCCGCCCAGGTCAACAAACGCGCCGTAGTCGGTGAGGTTCTTCACCGTTCCGGTGAGGATGCTGCCCTCTTCGAGGTGCTCCAGCGTCTGTGCGCGCCGGGCAGAAATCTCCTCTTCGAGGATCTCTTTGCGGGAAACCACCACATTGCCGCGCTTCTTGTTCAGCTTGATGATGCGCACTTCGATCGGCTGCCCGATATAGGCGTCCAGATTGCGCACGGGGCGGACTTCCACCTGTGAACCCGGCAGGAATGCCTTGATGCCCAGGTCAACTGTCAGGCCACCCTTGACGCGGCTGAGGACCGTACCGGTAAGGTTGGTCTTTTCGTTGTAGGCGCGCTCAATGGTGTCCCACACGCGGTGCCGCACGGCCTTCTCATAGCTCAGAAGGTAGCCGCCTTCCGGCTCCTCGCGCTCAATGACGACCTCAACGGTCTCACCGGGCTGGAGCTTCGGCTGGCCGGTGTGGTCCAGGACCTGTTCGATGGGAATGAGACCTTCGGACTTCAGGCCGACATCCACGACCACGTGCTTGTCGGTCAACTTAATGACCGTGCCCTGCACGATGTGCTGGTCGTCGAAGGCCTGTGCCGCGGCCTGCTCGGCCTGCTCGCGGTCAAAGGACTCGAGCACGGCGGCAAAGTCTTCCATGCTGTTCAGGTCCGGCTCATCTTCCTGCTGGACGGCAACAGAGTGCTCAGCCGGCCCAGGAGCGTGTTCAGAGGAAGTAGCTTCCGGGTTGTGGGTGGTTTCCAGGGACGGCGTTTCGTGCTCCGCCGCTGCTTCAAGCGTTGGGGTTTCAAGTTCGGTGTTCAGAGGAGTGCTCTCGGTTTGTTCAGGATTTAAGACGTCTGCCATAACAGCCAGCTCAGTGGGACTCGGTCGGCGGCCCCGGCCTCCGCCCTGCAAATTGCCTTGCAGTTTATTTCTTCGCTTACCTAAATAGATTCAGGTGGATGTAGCGAAGATTCGGGAATCGTCTTACTCTGCGAGTCAGACCGCGCGGAAGAACCGCAGCGAGACAGATGCGTGCCTGAAACACTCACGTCCATCTCAGTTGGGAACTCCGCCAGGCAGGAACATGCAGGAGCGGCGATTACAGATCTGTGTCAGAATCCCGCGCACACAGACCCGATGAAAACAGGATAGAACTGTACGCTGGGAGTGTCAAACGAACGGCATTCGTTTTCATGGATTTCCACCGCTTTCAAGGAAAAGCGCAAAATTTTACCGGAAGATTTGTCATGCAACTGCGCTTCCAGGCCACGAAAGGGCACGACCATGCTTCGGATGGATCGAGCATGGGCTGGGTTTTCCACAGCAGCGTCCTGGTCTCAGGTACAAGACCGCACAGAAGACGGCCTTCACCCTCTGCATTACTCACACAATTTCAGGTAGTTATCGAATCTGCCTTTGGCAGTGAGATGCAAACGCAAAATTCTTTTTAAAGATCTGGTCAAGCCTTTTAGCGTGGGAGTAATATAGGCCGCAAATCAATAAAAATTCATTTTTATTCGATGGAGTAAAGATGCTAGTGATTGTTGCTATGATCGCCGGAGTCTATCTGGCTTGCTTCCTCTGGTTCCGCTCGTTGTGCAGGTCCGCAATCCGGATCCATCGCTTTCCTGTGCATCAGGAAAGGGTCTCGAAGCTGATCCCTTTTGAACGCGGTCTGGAAATACGGTCCAGAAGCCATCAAAACGCGTGATGCTCTTCATCCAGCACAATGGAATCTGAAGTTGAGGCCTTAGGATTCCCAGCGGCCTCAGCCTCTGCTCTGATTGTTGCAACCAACAGCCAGTTGTCGCGTCGCTTGTGTTCGGGCGCCCAGGGCGGAAGGGGCATGCACAGGTAATTGCTTAATGTTTGTGCATGGCCTTCATACATCTGACGCAGCCTGGTCAGGCGTTCTCCCGATTGGGGGTCGCGGCAGAGGCGCATGCTGGTCTCGCAAAGCTGGTCGTAGAGTGCATGGAACTGCTGCTCAGGCAGGCGGTCGGGCATGTTGTTTGCCGGCCCCAGGGAGAAGATTTGTGACAGGTCAGCCAGGGCGTGGCGGGCCATGGCAAATGTGAGTTGCGCCTGGCGGGCGGGGCGCTCCTGCACTCCGGCAATGAGAAGGGCGCAGGTGTCCAGAATGGCGGTGAGGGCGCTGATCCAGCTCTGGTGCGTGTGCTGCGAGCGGAAATAGCAAAGCAGTGGGTAGGAGATATGGCTCTCGAGCAGCTCCGCCGACCAGCGTTCCCATTCCTCGAGCAGCAGCGTCAACGCCTCATCACCGCCGTCAAACGAGTGCCGACGCAGAAGTTCTGCCGCAGTCGGAGGCGACCCGGCGCGCGCGTCGAGCAGAGAGATACTGACTTCGCGGCGGGAGAATGCGCTGTAGAGGACTGGAAAGTAGCCTATCACCATGGCGACGAAGCCCAGGCCCATCCCGGCTTCCAGAATCACCAGGTCGCGGATGACGTAGCTGTGGGGCACCACGTCGCCGAGGCCCAGGGTAAAGAGTGTGGTTCCGCTGACGTAGAGGTCGGAGCGAAGGCCGACCGCGCGTCCCAGCGGGTCAGTGAAGGGCGAGCCGAGTCCGTAAAAAATCAGGGCAAAGCCAAGCACCAGCGCTCCGGCCCAGACAATGATAAGCAGGACCAGTGAAAGCGGACCGTAGAAGCTGAGCATGGTTTCGCGCTTGCGCTCGTTGCGGACGCGAGCTGAGAGCCAGGCCCAGGGCCTCCATGTCATGGCATAGAAAAGATGCGTAATGCGGAACCTTCCCGTGGCCCTGCGCGGGAGGATGACGGTCTGGAAAGAGTCGAGCAGCGCAAGCGCGATACAGGCGATTCCGGCAATCAGGCTGAGGGCGTACATTGTTTTCGTCTGGTGGGCTTAGGAGAACAGGAGAAACAAAGGCGAGTCAATTGCCAGCAGCACCAGTAAACTCCAATCTTCGCGTCTTCACGTCACGCATGGGTGGCAGGCCGAAGAAGCGGCTGTATTCGCGGCTGAACTGGCTGGGGCTTTCATAGCCAACTTCAAAGGCGGCGCGCGCGGCGTCGAGGCCGTTGTGCAACATGCGCTCGCGGGCCACGTGCAGGCGCAGACGCTTCTGGTATTGCAATGGACTCATCCCAGTCATCTGACGGAAATGGTGATGCAGAGTAGAGATGCCCATTTGCGCTATTTCAGCCAGATGTTCAATGCGCAGAGGCTGGTCGTAGTTTGCCCTCAACCAGTAGACGGCCTTTGCCACGCGGTTACTCTGCTCGCCGAGCGTGGCGATGGCGCGCAGATTCTGGCCCTGCGGAGTATGCAACAAGCGATAGAGGATCTCCTGCTGTAAAAGCCGGCTGAGGAAAGGGATGTCCCTGGGCGAGTCCAGAAGATTGACGAGCCGCAAAGAGGCGTCCAGCATTTCCCGTGAAGTGGTACCTACGGCCATGCCGCGTGTGCCGGAAGAGGAATGGGTCAGGCGAAACTCCTCTTCACTCAGCAATTTGCGCACAACGGACAGATCAAGCTGGAACAGGAGTGCCAACTGAGGATTTTCTGCGCTGGCCTCCACGATCTGGCTGACGACGGGAAGGTCTATAGTGGTCAGCAAAAATGTTGATTCATCGCACGTATAAGTCGTTTCACCAATATGAACGCGTTTCCTGCCCTGGGCAAAGATCACGAGTCCCGGCTCATAAGTTGTGGAAGTGCAGGCCAGAGGTGCGCTGCGGCGGTAGAGCCTAAACCACGGAACAGGTGTTGGATTCTCGCCTTCCTGTCTGGCATGCGCAGCGACTTTACGCACCAGTTCAGCCCGTATCTCGTCTACCCGCGGGAGAGAATTTCCGTTCCTGAGCAATTGCATGTTCTTTCTATAGATGAGAGTACCTCCGGATGCGGTCGTCATGCTCGCAAAATTTCCGGCCAGCGAGAGAATCAGGCAAGAAGTCGGAAGAATCAGGATATACCCGGGCGCTGGCTTTCATCTCTAATCACGTAAAGCCAAAAAAGGAGCATGACTATGTACAAGGCAAAGGCCTACTCGGCGGCGAGTGAGACAGCACCGCTGGTCTCGACGACAATCTCAAGGCGCGAGGTGACGGAGCATGATGTTCAGATCCAGATACTTTTCTGTGGCATCTGCCACTCTGACTTGCATCAGGTGCGTAACGAATGGAGAGAAGTGATGCCGACGGTCTATCCCTGCGTTCCGGGACATGAGATTGTTGGACGCGTCGTAAAGACTGGTCCTGCGGTGACGAAGTTCAAGCCGGGCGACCTGGCCGCCGTTGGCTGCATGGTGGATTCCGACGGGACCTGTCCGGAGTGCGAGGCCGGGCTGGAGCAATTCTGCCCGAATATGACGCTGACTTACAATTCCCGGGACAAGCACCTGGGCGGTGTGACCTACGGTGGTTATTCCGACAGCATTGTTGTGAATGAGCGATTTGTACTGCGTGTGCCTGAGAACCTTGATCTGGCCGGGGCCGCGCCGCTGCTTTGTGCCGGAATCACGACGTATTCGCCGATGCGCCA
>DASRBV010000010.1:0-12032 GCA_035653455.1 Pseudacidobacterium sp.
GAGGTGGTTTATCCCTCGTGGAGCGCGGGATTTGCGGCGGCTGAGGAGAAGAAGCCTAATGCGAGCGCGTTGCGCTGGCTCTGGAAAGAACGCTGTTCCTCAAACGAGGAGGCCGACCAGAGCGGCGTGTGGCGCTTCCGCGAGCTGTTGCATATTCTGCGCGATGAGAAAAACATCGTCTCACTGCGCGAGGGAAACACGCCGTTGTATTCATTGCGGCGCACGGCCAGATCTACCGGTATCGCGAAGCTTTATGCCAAGCACCAGGGGATGAACCCGACTGGGTCCTTCAAAGATACAGGAATGACGGCTGCGCTTTCGGTAGCGTACGAGCTTGGATACGAGTGGGTGGCCTGCGCTTCTACGGGAAACACATCGGCTGCGATGGCGGCCTATGCGGCGCGCGCAGGGATGCGCAGTCTGGTGCTGATTCCGCAGGGAAAGATTGCCTGGGGCAAGCTCTCGCAGGCGATAGATTACGGGGCGCTCACGATCCAGCTCAGGACAGATTTCGACGGCTGTGTGCGCGTGCTGGCTGAAATTGTCAGGCGCGCGCCGGTATATCTGCTGAATTCCGTCAATCCTTACCGGCTGGAAGGGCAGAAGACCCCGGCCCTTGAGATTGCAGAAGCATTGGAGTGGGAAGTCCCTGACCATGTGATTGTCCCTGGAGGCAATCTTGCCAACAGCTCTGCGCTGGGCAAGGCATTTCTGGAAATGAAGCATCTGGGCCTGACCGCGCGGCTTCCGAAGATATCCGTCATTCAGGCTGAAGGCGCGAATCCTTTGTATCGCGCTATGCGGGAAAATGGGGGCGAGGCCCTGTATCCGGTTGAGGCGCATACGCGGGCGTCCGCGATTCGTATCGGCAATCCGGCATCGTGGAAGAAGGCCGTGCGCGTGATTCGTGAAACGGGAGGCTGGTGCGAACAGGCGAGTGAGGCTGAGATTGCCCTGGCAAAGGCCGAGATTGGAGAAGAAGGAATTGGCTGCGAGCCGGCATCGGCGGTCACTTTGGCGGGCCTGAAAAAGCTGGTGCGCGAGGGCAAAGTACAATCGCAGGAAACGGTAGTGCTTTTGTTAACGGGCCATACGTTAAAGGATTCCGACTACACGATCGCTTACCACCGTGGTGATTTGCTCCGGCCAGACGAGGTGGGAGCGCTCCGCACCGAAATAGAAGTAACGCGCCGCAATGCGGTGGAAATGGATGCCTCCGCTGATCTGGTGTTACGCGAATTAGAGAGGGCAAAGGAACGATGAGTTTGCGACCGATCAGGCTGAAACTGCCCGCTACTTCTGCCAATCTGGGCCCTGGGTTTGATGCGCTTGCGCTTGCGCTTTCGTTATACCTGGAGATTGAGGCAGCGCCCGGCGAGAAATATTCCATAGAAGCCAGTGGACGCAATGTGGACATATGCGGGGCGCTAGAAAAAAACCTGCTGCTGCACACCTATAAAACAATTCTGGAGCAGCAGGGAGTCCAGGAAGTACCGCTGACTTTAAAGGTGCGAAATGGCATTCCTGTCGGAATGGGGCTAGGTTCGTCAGCGGCCACACGCCTTGCAGGGGCGGCCCTGGCGGCGCACTTCGGCCATCTTGGATGGGACCGCAGCCGTATTCTGACAGAAGCTTCGCGCCTGGAAGGCCATCCTGACAATACAGCGGCGTGCTGGCTGGGAGGATACACAGTTGCCTGCTGGCATGGCGATGAGGTAGTGGCGATATCGCTCACGCCCCGCGCGTACTGGCGGGCATTGGTTGTGATTCCGCAGAATCCGCTCTCTACGACACTCTCTCGAAAAGTAGTTCCTGAGACTTTCCACCGTAGCGATGCTGTGGCAAATATCCAGCGGGTTGCGCTGCTTACGGCGGCGTTTGCTTCCGGGCACAGCGATCTGCTGTCCACTGCGGTCGAGGACAGGATGCACCAGCCTTACCGGGCTGAAGTATGCCCATTGCTGAAAAAATTGCTGCCGCTTTCCGGGCGGGAGAATGTCCTGAGCGTTACATTAAGCGGAGCAGGCCCATCCGTGCTGCTGCTGGTTGAGTCAGATTTCCAGATCAACGGGGTGAAGGATATGGTCCGGCAGCATCTGGAGGGTGAGCCTGTGGAAATTCTGACCTGCCATATCGAGCTTGATCCAGTGGTTTTCCAACAAAATGATTCAAATTAAGACATATTTCTATGTGGTTACGATAATGTTACTTAAGTTTGCTTTACATCACCGACTTAAGAGATTAGCTTGCAATTCGTGGGCAGTTCTGGGGGAGGGCTGCTCTAGCGCCTGAGACTCCGATGTATAGAGTCCAGGCGCTTTTACTTTGCTCCCTCTTCCCATTGAGGTCCCTGTTGCGACCTTACAGGAGCATTTATCATCAAATGGAGTGAATTTCTGGGGACCCAGTAAAGGAGGAGCATGGCAGGTCTGGCAGTAGTTGAGGTGAATGATACAAATTTTGAGCAGGAGGTGCTCCAGTCAGATCAGCCTGTTCTGGTAGATTTCTGGGCCGCCTGGTGCGGGCCCTGCAAGGCACTGGCGCCGATTGTGGATGAAGTTGCGGCGGAATATAGCGGCAAGCTCAAGGTTATGAAGATGGATGTCGATCGCAATCAGGCGACACCGATGCGCTACGGTATCCGCGGCATTCCCGCGCTGCTGCTCTTCAAGGGCGGCAAAGTCGCCGACCAGATCGTAGGCTATGTTCCGAAAGACACGATTGCCCGCAGCATTGCGCGCGTGATCGGATAATCTAAAACGAGTCCAGGAAGACACAAGGCCTGCCGCTGTGCAGGCCTTTGTATTTCAGGCATACCTGCGCAGGACGCCGAGCGCGCGTCCCTGAATCGCAACCTGGTCCGCGGGAACATAAATGGGTTCCATCTCTGCATTGGAGGGCTGAAGACGAACCATCGGGCCCTCGATGTAATAGCGCTTAAGCGTGGTTTCCGCGCCATTTACCAGCGCGACTACGATCTCTCCCTGGTGCGCGGTGCGGGTCTTTTCCACCAGAACATAATCACCGTCAACAATATGCTCGTCGCGCATAGAATCACCACGTACCTGAAGCACAAACACATCCCGATTCCCTATGATGTCAGACAGAGAGATGCTCTCGGCGGTCTCAGGTGCTTCTACGGGAAAGCCGGCGGCGATGCGTCCGGCCAGCGGCAGGCGGTCTGGGACCGCTGACTTACTGCGAGGCGGAAGCACATCAATGGAGCGGCTGCGATTGTGCGCCCGTTCAAGAAGCCCTTTGCTTTGCAGATTGGTGATGTGCTTATGGACCGTAGCGAGAGACTTGAGGCCCAAACCCCGGGCAATCTCTTCAAAGGAAGGTGAGTAGCCGTTGCGCTGCACAAAGCCGGAGATGAAATCCAGCACTTCTTTTTGCCGCCGAGTGACTGCCATGCCCGTATTGTAGCGAATAAAAAGCGAATTTCCAGAAAAAAGTTACAAAGATATGCAAAAGCGGCGAAATTTTTCAATCCATAGCTGTCAAGACCCGGAAGCAAAAATCCTTGTGCCTAGTTTCATTTTGAGACGCAAAATGCTCTCATTCCCAATTCAAAATCAAGACCGTTTTTCTGCTTAAGCATTTCTTGTGTTCCACCCGCGTTACAGGCGAAGTTAGGGAAGCGCGAGGGAATTCCAGGATGCGGTTCTTAGTAGCGGATGACGATCAGGCGCTGGCGCGGTTTCTGCGCCGCGGGTTTGAAGCTGACGGGCACCAGGTCATGCTTGCTCCGGATGGCCAGACGGCGATGGAGATGTTCGTGTCGGAATCGCCCGACCTGACCGTGCTTGATCTGGACCTGCCGCGCAAAGATGGAATCGAAGTTCTGAGGTTTTTACGTTCTGTCAGCGATGAGGCTCCGGTGCTGGTGTTGACGGCGAGGAACGAGATGGAAACCAGAGTGAGATGTCTTGAAATGGGCGCAGATGATTATGTGCTGAAGCCATTCTCTCTGCGCGAGCTTCGCGCCCGCTGCCGCTCTCTCATGCGTCGCAGACAGGGAGCAGGAGTGGTGCTGCGCTATGCCGATATTGAGGTGAATCGGGTGGAGCGCACAGTGGTGCGTGCCGGAGATGCCGTGCAGCTTACCAACAAGGAATTTGCGCTTCTGGAGTTTCTGCTGCTCAATCGTGGGCGCTGCGTCTCGCGCGCTGAATTGTTGCAACGGGTATGGGAGATGAGCCCGGAAGCCGGCGCCAATGTAGTGGATGTGTATGTAAATTACCTGCGGCGCAAGCTGAAGAATGCAGGCGGGCCTTCGCTGATCCAGACCGTGCGCGGGCATGGTTATTCAGTCGGAATGAAGACCAACTCATAAAAATAAATTGCTGAGGAACACTGATGTCTACTGCCGCTCTCGTAAAACGCTCCGTTTCTGTTCCCGCCAGGACCGCCATTCTGGCCAGTGCTGACCTTTCTTTTCGCCAGCGTGTGAAGGAGGCGCTTGCCGGATTGCACTGGCAGGTGCGCGAAGCTGCCGGAGGCGCGGAAGTTCTGGCCCATCTGGATGCCGCTCCGGCAGAAGCTGTTGTGCTGGATTCATGGCTGCCAGACCTGGAAATACAGGAGTTCATGGCCGAAATGGAACAACTTTATCCTGCTGTGGACCTGGTGACAGTGGATGGCAGCTGTGCAAAGACGGCCCGGAGTCCGCGCCGAAACGAGATCCATTATGCTCTTCGGCGGGCACAAGATGCAGATGGGGCCATCTGGAACAGTGCCCCTGTGATTTCGCAGCCGGAGGACCGTGCGCCGGCAAAATATGTAAGTCCAGTAAGGCCGGCCACTGAAATTTTGAGCAGGCTGCCAGAGTTTATTGGCCAACACCCTGCCATGCTTGAGGTCAGCCGCCGCATCCGTATGGTCGCACCGAGAAATACAGCAGTTTTGATTCAAGGCCCCACCGGAACAGGAAAAGAACTGGTGGCCCGCGCTATTCACCGGTTGAGCGCTCGGGCCTCGCGCCCGTTGATTGCGTTGAACTGCGCGGCAATTCCAGAAGCTTTGCTCGAAGCCGAGCTTTTTGGGCACACCCGCGGAGCATTTACCGGGGCCGTACAGGGGCGTGTTGGGCGCATTGAGGCCGCGCATGGTGGCACGCTCTTTCTGGACGAAATTGGCGAGATGCCATTGCCCTTGCAGGCCAAACTGCTGCGGTTTGTGGAATGCGGCGAGTTACAGCGGGTTGGGGAGAATGAGCCGGTCCGCGTAGATGTTCGCATCGTCGCTGCGACACATCGTACTTTGGGACAGCTTGCCGGCAAAGGGGAGTTCCGCGCAGACCTTTACTATCGCTTGTCTGTCTTCCAGATTAAAACACCCGCGCTTTCCGTTCACAAGGAAGACATTCCGCTGCTGGTGGAGCACTTTCTTGAAAAAATGGCGGAAGAAAGCCCGGCAAAATCCATGACTCAGGCAGCGATAGAAAAGCTGTTACAGCATGGCTGGCCGGGAAATGTCCGCGAGCTGGAGCACGTGTTGGAGCGCGCCTGGATTTTGGCCGAGGACAGACCACAGATTGGTGTTGCTGAGATCGAGTTTGGCGAGCAGGCGGAGAATTTCTGAGATTTTCCTAATCTGACTCCCGGCAACGCGGGCCGTCCCATGCAACTGCTGAAAGCGCGCCCGCTCTACTTATCGGCAGATGCGGAGAAAGGATGAACGATGCAGATTACGACTCCTGTAAGTGATGCATTGGAACGGTATCTCGACCTCTCGAGTCTGGAGTTGAAATTTACAGCGCAGAACATGGCGAACATTGATACGCCCGGATACAAGACCGTGGGGTTTGATTTTGCTTTGGAGATGGAGCGGTTGCTGAATGGGGAGATTTCCGCGCAGACAAAAAATGGCGTTGCGCGCAAGCCGTTTACAGCCCCGGAGGCGCGTGTGGGCCTGGTGGATGGGCTATTGGAGCGTCCGGATGGGAATAATGTTTCGATGGACCGGGAAGGGCTGAATATGGCAGAGGCGCAATTACAGTTTCGCACCGGCGTTGAACTGTGGAAGCGCGAGATGGCGCGCGTGATGGATGCCATCCATGTGGACAAGTAATCCGGGCATTTGCGAAAGGAGAAGCGATGAATCTGTTTGGAGTTCTGGAAGTGAGCGGCTCGGCATTGAAGGCGGAGCGTATCCGGGCGGAGGTGGTGGCGGCCAACATGGCCAATGCAGAAACAACACGCACATCGGATGGTACTCCGTACCGGCGTCAGCACGTGGTCTTTTCTTCCACAGCCATAGAGCCATCAGGATTTGCCGGAGAGCTGATGTCGCAGGCTGAGCCGAAAATTGGCGGCGTAGAAGTCTCAGCCGTTGTCCAGGACCCGGCGAGCACGTTGCGCCGTTATGATCCTGGACACCCCGACGCGGACAAAGACGGGTATGTGAACTATCCCGATATTAATCCGCTGACGGAGATGGTGGACATGATGGGGGCGACGCGCGCTTATGGTTTGAATGCCTCGGCCGTTCAGGCGGAGAAGGGCATGCTCAGCGCGTCGCTGGACATTTTGAAGTCGTAGTGAATTTTGAGGACATCCATGCAGATTCAATCAGGAGCAATCACAAGTTCTCTCTCATCTTTGCCCGATGCAATTGCGCAAAAAGATAGTGCACAGGAAGTGCCATTTGTCGGGTTCTTTCAAGATGCAATGCAGAACATGCAGCAACTGGAAGACAAGGCATCCCAGACCGTGCAGGGACTGCTTGATGGCAGCGGTGTGGACGTGCATACAGCGATGATTGCCGTCAGCAATGCCGATGCAGCCTTTGAGCTTGCGCTTGCAGTACGCAACAAGGGCGTGGCCGCCTTTCAACAAATGATGAACATGCAGTTTTAAGGAAAAGCGGGACAGCGCAGCATGGAAGAGAACCAGCAGATACAACCTGTGTCCGCGGCCAGAACGGGCGGACTGTTCGAGCGTGCAAGCACTATGCTCGCACCGATGGCGGCGCGTTTTCGGGGCATGGAGCGGCAGCAAAAGATCTGGTTCGCCAGCGCTGCCGGGTTGGCTGCGCTCTGCTTCATTGGGATTTTGTGGTTTGCAACACGGACGGACTGGAAAGTGCTTTATGCCGGGTTGGAGCCTGCGGATGCGCGTGAGATGGCTTCGGAACTGACGGCGGCGAACATTCCTTTCGACGTTTCATCCGACGGTACGACTTTGCGCGTGCCTGCGTCCAGCCTGGACAAGGCCCGGTTGGTAACCACGGCCAAAGGCGGCCCGAAGAGCGGACGCATGGGCTTCGAGCTTTTCGACAAACCTAACTGGATTGGCTCCGAGTTTGACGAGAAGGTGAACTATCAGCGCGCGCTGGAAGGCGAGCTGGAGCATACCATCAATACACTTTCCGATGTTGAATCTTCAAGGGTGCATCTGGTAATGCCGCACGATTCGCTTTTTACGAGTCAGCAGCGGGATGCGAAGGCATCGGTTGTGCTGAAGCTGCGCCGCCGTTCCCTCGGAGAGGACCAGGCGGAAGCCATTCGTAATCTGGTGGCGGGCGCCGTGGATGGTCTTCAGCCGGAGAATGTCACGCTTCTGGATGCAGATGGGCGTGTGCAACTTGGCAAGCGTGGGGCAGGCGCGGAAGAAGAGGCGCACGAGCAGGCCCTCGCAGACAGGCTGATTGCTACGCTGGAGCCGGTGGCGGGAGTGGGCAATGTGCGGGCCTCAGTGAACGTGGAGTACGACACCTCTTCTGCCGATGAAATAGATGAGACCTATGATCCGAACAATGTAGTAACGCTTTCAATGCAGCGTTCTGAGCAGGTTTCCGGGACGCAGACAGGGCCATCGGGTGTTCCCGGCACAGCAAGTAATGCACCAAATACAAAGCCGCCGCTGTTTCCATCGCATGATGCCGGAACGGAAAGCGCGAGGCAGGAAAGCGGCACCTACGGCGCTTCAAAGCGGGTGCGGCATACGGTCCAGAACGCGGGAAAGATACGGCGCATTACAGCAGCCGTGCTTATTAATCACCGGATGAATGCAAGCGGGAGCCAGGTCAGCTGGCAACCTCGCACTCCGGAAGAAATGAAGCAACTGACGGAACTGGCACAGACGGCCATCGGATTCGATGGTACGCGTGGTGACCAGGTGAGTGTGGAAGATGTTGCTTTTGAGGACAACTCGGCGCCGGCAATGGGTCCGATGCAGCAGTTTCTGGCGCAGGCAGCGCGTTCCACTGACCTTTGGAAATATGGCGCATTGCTGATTGCGCTACTATGCCTGGTCTTCTTTGTAGTGAGACCCGCAATGCGGGCACAGAAGCCCGCAGAAAAGCTGATCGCGACGCCAAATACAGGCGCGGTACTGCCGCAGAGCGGAGAGGGGCCAGCACTCGTGGAAGCAGCCGATGAAGCGATGATGCTTGAGAAGAAACGGGCGCAGGCCATGTTTGATACGGTCACAGAACACCTTCGTCAGGAACCGGCACAGGCAACACGCCTGCTGCAAAGCTGGATTCATTCGGAATAGGAGAAAACCATGGCAACTGCTGCTGTCCCAGACGTAACCAGCCTGGTACCGCCTCCGATGCCGGAACGCCCCTCTGCCTTACGGCAGATACCCGGCATCAAGAAGGCGGCCATTCTCGTAGTGGCTGTAGGCGATGAATTGGGCAAGAAAATCTTTCAGAACCTTCCGGATGGCGATGTGCAGCGGCTGACCGAGGAAATTGCTGATTTGCGCAATATTCCTCCCGAGGTCTCGATGCGTGTGATCGAAGAGTTCTATGAAATGCTCGAGACCCAGCGATACATGATGCATGGGGGCCTCGAGTATGCGACGAAGCTGCTGGTCGAGTCTTTTGGCAAGCAGCGAGCAGAAGACCTGCTGGCTTTGGTCAAACGAGCGCAGGAGGCGAGCCACGGGGATCTGGCCATGTTGCAAAAAGTGGATCCGCAGCAGCTTGGGAAGTTTCTTGATGGTGAGCATCCGCAGACGGTGGCGCTGGTGCTGGCGCATCTTGATCCCAAGCGGGCTTCTCTGGTCCTGAACGGCCTCAGCGAGGAAAAGAAGGTCGCTGTTGTGCACCGTTTGGCGGAAATGCGGCAGTTTTCGCCGGAGATGGCGCAGAAGGTTGCGGTGATTCTGCACAAGCGTCTGCAAACTGTGGGCGACACCGGACGCAGGGCCTATGCCGGGTTCAAGGCCGTTGCCGATTTGTTGAACCGTCTGGATGCCGAGCAGGCGAAGAAGATCCTGGAGCAGATTGAAGATGAAGATCCGGAAGTGGCCATCAATATTCGTAATCTGATGTTCACCTTTGAAGACTTCGTGACCCTGCCATTGCCCACGATGCGTGAACTCATCGGTGCAATTGATAAGAAAGTGCTGGCGATGGCGCTGAAGGGCACACGTGAAGATGTGCGCGCTCATATCTTCCGGGCCATGTCGTCGCGCGCTGTGGAGATGCTGCGCGAAGACATGGAAGTCCTGGGGCCTGTGCGCACCCGTGAAGTGGCGTCGGCACAGGCAGAGATTCTGAACATTGCGCGCAAGCTTGAGGCTGACGGAAAGATCGTTCTTAAGGTTGAGCAGGGCGATGACCTTCTTGTTTAGCTGAATGACCGGAGAGAGAATGCTGAAAATCAGCCCTATGGAGTACCGATCTGCGCAGACGCTGGCGCCTGTGCTGATGGAGCCTAAACCGCTGTTTCCTGTTCTGGAACCCGAGGCCCGTCGTACCGACGACGTGGCCGCCGGGCGCGAAAAACTGGAGGAGAGGGTCGCGGAACTGGAGCAGCAGGCCCAGTTGCGGGAACGCGAATTCGCACAGCAGATCGAGGCGGTGCGGAAGGCGGCCTTTGAGGAAGGCCGCAATGCCGAGGCTTCGCTCCGTGTGTCGGCTGTGCAGAGGATTGCCGAGCAGATGGGCCGTGCGCTTGAGGAGTTTCGTAACACGCGCGATGGCTATCTGGCGCAGGTTGAGCGTGAGGTGGTGCGTCTGGCGCTTGCGATTGCCGAACGGATTCTGCGACGGGAGGCGCAGATGGACCCGCTTCTGCTTGCGGGTGCGGTGCGCGTTGCCCTCGGGCAGCTTTCTGAAACGACGGAAGTCCGCATGAAAGTGCCTTCATCAGAGTGCGAGCTATGGAGCGAGATGATCAGCCTGATGCCTTCGCTCCCGCTCCATCCACAATTAGTAGCTGACGATTCATTACATCCCGGTGAATGCTTGCTGGAAACAGCGCTGGGCAGTGTGGACCTCGGAGTGAAGTCGCAGCTGGCGGAGATTGAACGAGGGTTTTTTGATCTGTTGGAGCATCGCGAGCGGGCAGCGCTGACCGTGAGGCAGCCAGGACCATAAATGGAACTACTGTCTACATATTTTGCGCGGTTGGAGCAGCGGTCACCCTTCCGCTGGCAAGGCCGCGTGCTGGAGGCGGTGGGGCAAACCATCGAATCCTCTGGACCACTCTGCTCCGTAGGAGAGTGCTGCGAAATTGTGGACAGCGAAGGACGTGTGCATCCGGCGGAAGTGATTGGGTTTCGTGGGAGCCATGTGCTTTCGATGCCTCTTGAAAGTACAGAAGGCATCCGGTTTGGCGATAAAGTTTCGGCGCTGGGGACGCAGCCTTATCTGGAAGTTGGAGATGCATTGATCGGGCGCGTCCTGAACGCCTCCGGCCAGCCCATTGATCATGGGGCTGTTCCCGCAGTCCGGGCCATCATTCCTCTGGACCGGAACATCCCGCATCCGCTGGAGCGCGTGCCGATACGCCAGCCCCTGGGCACGGGCATTCGCGCGATTGACGGGATGCTGACAGTAGGGCGGGGACAGCGCATTGGCATCTTTGGCGGCTCCGGCGTAGGCAAGAGCACGCTGATTGGCATGATGACACGCAACAGTGATGCAGATGTGATTGTAGTCGGGCTGGTAGGTGAACGCGGACGCGAGGTGGGAGAGTTTCTCGAAGACTGCCTCGGGCCGGAGGGAAGGAAGCGGGCCGTTGTTCTGGTTTCGACGTCTGATCAGTCTCCGTTGCTCCGTCAACGTGCTGCTCTGGCAGCCACAGCGGTCGCGGAATACTTTGCCGAACAAGGGAAGAATGTTCTTCTTGTTTTGGATTCTCTGACGCGCTTTGCCATGGCCTCGCGTGAGATTGGCCTTGCCGCAGGAGAGCCTCCAACGGCAAAAGGGTATACGCCTTCTGTTTTCAGCCGCATGGCGCGATTAGTGGAGCGGGCTGGGCAGTTCCGCCGTGGAAGCATCACGGCGTTTTACACAGTGCTGATGGAAGGGGATGACCAGCAGGACCCTGTGGTGGATGCAGCCAGGTCATTTCTGGATGGGCACGTGATGCTTTCGCGCGCCCTGGCTGCGGAGGGATGGTATCCACCGATTGAGGTGCTGGATTCTGTGAGCCGTCTTATGCCAGCCATCACAACGGAGGAACATAAGACAGCGGCAGCGTTGGTGCGGAAAATGCTTTCGGTGTATGCGAAGTCGGAAGACCTTATCCGGATCGGAGCTTACAAGCCAGGCGCGGATGCAGATCTGGACCGTGCTATACGATCGCGCGCTCTGGTGCGCGAATTTCTGGTGCAGCAGGCTTCCGAAGATGTTTCTTTCATGCAGGGATGCGATGCTCTGAAATCGCTGGCAGTGCAGGTGTGATGTGAAGAGTTCGCTGGAGCGTCTGCACAGGCTACGGGGCCTGCTCGAAGGTACGAGTCGGATAGAGCTGGAGATGCGGCTGAAGGAGACGGCCTTGCTCGAAAGCGAAGCACTCGCGTTGCGGCAAGAACAGCACCGGGCGCTTACCACAGCCGGGGACCTCGAGGCGGCTGTTGTGGCCCAGCTTGCCCGGTGGCGAGAACAGGTCATCGAAGCCGCATTGCTCAAAAAGTTGCAGGAGATGGAGTGTGCAAAGGCTGAATACCTTGAGCGCCGCAAGGAGCGACGCCAGGTGGAGAGCGTACTTTCTGAGCGACGGATGTTTGAGAGTGTTGAGCGTAACCGGCGGGAACAGCGGACCATGGATGATTGGTTTGGGCAGAAAA
>DASRBV010000011.1:0-10499 GCA_035653455.1 Pseudacidobacterium sp.
ACCTCGTCGTACTCATTGCAGTAGGCACACGAAAGATTGCACCGGCGCATAGGAACAATCTGCGCCATCACCGGATGCCTTGTCGAAAGCAACGCATGACCCACCAGAGACAACTCCCTTACCCGGCGGCTGGCGGCTTTCATTCGGTATCTCAGGTTCTTTTGCCGTGCTGCTGACATATACCTTTCTTATTGAAACACAGAGAGATAGGAGGAGGCGACCCTGCCCCGTGGAGCAGCGTCGGTTCTGGCCCGAACGGGTAAAGATAAGGCCCCAATGGAAAACACCGCCGGGCCCATATCTGTATGGTTCAATGTCCGGAAAGTGCGCTGATGAGATCTACTGAATCGAGAATCACCCGTGTAGTCGTGTCATAGACAATGGCCTGGCCGTCTACATATCCCATGGCGCAATTGCATCCGGGGGGAAGCGGAGGCAGTTGCTGCACCAGTGCCGGAGGAAAGGGCTGGAGCTTTTTCTGCCACCCCGGCGGCAATGTGCCCGTCCGGTAATATTTCTTCGCCAGCCCCGGAGGTAGATTGCGCGGCCCCTGGTAGTAACTCACCAATGGGCCATAATCCTGCTGGCGGAAATAAACGAAGCTGCTCTTGTTATGCCCTTTGCCTCTGCCATGTCCTTGTCCGTGGTCGGCGAAGAGGATGGTTGTGACTGAAAGAAAAAACACGATTACTACAGCTGGAATTTTGCAGCGTCTTACCATCTGTACCCTCCAGAAAGCTCAATGGAAGAACATTATAGGGGTATACGCGGACGATGGGGAGGCAAAATGAAGTAGGGCTGAGTGCGAAACACTAAACCCTGCCAACCTGGTTTTGTACGGAGGGAATGTTCCGGAGCAACAATTGCTTGCTGGTCTATAGTTTGCCCAAACAAATTTTTGAAGAACCAAATTAATTCATGTCGTGGTGAAGCTGCTCCTGCAACTGCTCAAGTTCCTGCTGCATCTTCTGGATGTCTTTTGAGTTTATTTCTTTCTGGATTTCATCGGAGAGCTTCTTTGTATCAATGCTTTTCGCGATGGCGTCAGCCTGCGCTGCCATGGCTGCGGCCGTGGCGCGGTTGATCTCCGGGGCGAGGACCGCGAACTGGCGATTCAGCTCTGCGGTCAACTGCTGCGAACCAGACGTGAAGCAGGGCCAATCCATCTCGCCTTTCTTCTTTGATTCGCCCGCCTGCATCGTCAGTTTCTGCTCTTTTTTGTCGCGCATGACGGTAAGCTGCACCTGCTTGCCGCGATTATTGTGCAGCGCCTTGAACCAATCCGACCGCGAGGCCATGCGCTCGTTGTTCACTTTCGTGATCACATCACCCGCTTTCAGTCCTGCCGCTGCCGCCGGACTGTTCTCGTCCACGCTCTTTACCAGAAGACCTGACCCGTCTGTCACGCCAAAGTAGTTGGCCAGTTGCGTGCTGATCGCGTCTACTTCCGCACCCACATAGAGACTGTTTCCGGTAAAGACACCGAAGAACCCGCTCCCGAACCCATGCGAAGTAGAAGGGGCCAGAAATCCGTCAGGAAGGGGCGCTTCCTCCGGGTCAGGCACCGAAAAGTGCTTCGACCATGCTTCCGCTTCCACTTTGGAGCGGTCTGCCAGTTCTACGGAAATCTCCTTTTGCTGCCCATCGCGGCTCACCACAAAATGAACGGTATGTCCTGCGGGAGTTTCATGGAGCATGCGCTTCAGTTGCTCAACACCTTCCACACGCTGCCCATTCATTTCCAGAATGACATCATGCGGCCTCAATCCTGCCTTGTTGGCGGGGCCATCATGGTCAACAGTCACAATTTCTGCTCCGTGAACATCCTTCAGCTTCAGCGACGTTGCCCGCTCATTATCTATATCGTGGAGCTCAACGCCAAGATATCCCTGTGAACTGTGCGCCAGATATGCCGTAGCGTCGTTGAAAACTGTTGTGGGCTGCGCCAGCCCCGGATTTGTGCTTAAGACAAGCGCTGCACCGCCTGCCATCAGGATCGTCCAACCCAGCCTCAAAGAATGTTTCATAAGAGCCGCCTTGTTTTTCTGCTTACTTGTTATGTAGACTCGCCCGCTGTGGAAAAAGTCACCCGGTCGAACTCCGGCTGAAGCCTACTGGATCTGCGGCATTTGCTGCAAGACCTGCCGCGAGGCCGTGCGGATTTCCGGACTGTCGTCCTGCATGGCGACCGTATGCAGGACCTCACGCACACTCGAGTCAGCTTCCACCGGCTCGATCAGATTGATGGCCTGCGTGCGGACCCGAGGGTCAGAGTCCTTCATCAGGGTCTCCAGAACAGCATCACGAACACGCATATCTTCGGCAATATAGGGCTGAAGTCCTTCGAGGGCCTTCATGCGAACACTCGCATTCTTGTCATGCCGCAGCGCAACCATCAGGGCATCGCGCACACGCCCGTCATCGCACTGGCGCCCGGCGCGACATTCATTCGCCAGAAGGTCTACCGAATTGTCGCGCACTCCCGGATTCACACTGTTCTGCGTTCCCAGAAGCAGCAGCTGATGGATGCGGGGATCGTCCGGCGGCCCTTGCATCGTCTCCGGCACCAGCTTGTTGTAGCTCACCGTTATCAGGTTCGAGTTCGGGTCACGCGTAATGTTGCTGACGTTTGCAACCTGCACGGAAGCATCATCGTTGGCAGATTGCGTATGCACCGCAGTTGAAACGGCCTTGGCCTGCTGCGCATCGTGCGCATTCAGTCCCGCGCGATAACCGCCATATCCGCCCATCGAAACACCTGCGAAAAGCAGCAGTGAAGCCATGACGGGCGCGGAACGCAGCCGGCCCACGCCCCGGCTAAAAAGCTGGACGGTGCGCTCCAGCCATCCGCTATGAGGTATCGTATCCAGCGCCTCATCCAGGCGCATGCGCGCCCGCGCGATCAGACTGGGCGACGGTTCCTCAACGGGATAGAGCGCCATGGCCGCCTGAAGGCCGCGGACGGCTTCCATCTCGCGGCGGCAGTCCTCGCATTCCTTCAGGTGTTGCTCGAGTTGGTGGCTGGCGTCATCGGAGAGTTCTCCGTAAACAGCCAGCGCAATGTGTTGTTGAGCCAGATCGCACTTCATGGCCATTGTTCCTGTACCTCACTGTCCTCAAAAAGTGTTGCTTCCTTCTTTTTTCCTGCCGGCTTTCCGCCAGTCTTTCTTACATATGCATCCTGGTCGTAAAGGACATGCATTTCTTCGCAGGTCCCGGGTGCCCCAATCAACGCATTTCTGCCAAACTGGCCCTTAACTTCTTCGTCGCCCGGAAGAGCGTATTCTTTGCCGTTTCTTCCGTCGTATTCAGCATTTCTCCTATCGTGCGCAGCTTCAGCCCCTGATAATGCTTCAATTCAAAGACCATACGCTCACGCGGCGTCAGCTTTTCGAGCGCCGCCTGAATGCGCTGGCCCAGAATCTTCCGTTGCAGCTCCCGGTCCGGATTCGCAATCGAGCGGTCGTCGCTCACATTGCCGAGCAGGTCCATCTCTTCCCCGGACGAATCAATCATGATCGCCGGGTCTTCCCGCCGCGACTTGCGCCGCCGCAACTGGTCCAGGCACAGGTTCGTCACAATCCGGTAAATCCACGTGTAGAACGAGCACTCAAACCGGAAGTTGCCGATATACCGGAAGGCCTTCAGGAACGCCTCCTGGTGGATGTCCTGCGCGTCCTGTTCTGAGCCGGTCAGGTGCAGGGCCAGGCGCAACACCGCCTGATCATATTGACGCACCAGAATGTCAAAGGCAGCGCGCGAGCCTTGCTGGGCTTCGCGAATCAGCTCGGTTTCAGTGGTCCGGTCACGTACTTCAGTTGGCATCCGTTGCGAGGATTTTACCGCTCGCGCCGCCTCGTGTGCCGTAGCATTGGTGGGGACGGGGATGCGTAGTGCGTCTGCAGCCATGCTTCCTACTCCAGAAAAAAGCAATGCAAATGCGATATATAAGACGTCCTGGCGAAGGAAAGGTGAGCGGAATCTATCACTTATTTACACTCTTTCTATGAGCAGCGAACGCGAAGGCGAACTTTTTTCAGCTTCCAATGTCTCAGGCGAAGAAAAATCCTGGATTACCGCATACTGCGATGGGGGTTCACGCGGTAATCCAGGCCCAGCGGGGTATGGTGTATATCTGGAAGACGCACAAGGGCGCAAATTGGACGAATTAAGCGAGTTTTTGGGCAGAAAAACGAACAATTTTGCAGAATATTCAAGTCTTCTGGCTGCCCTCGACTATGCCTTGCAGCATGGAATCACCCACCTGAAAGTCATCGCCGACTCCGAGCTGCTGGTAAGACAGATCAATGGTCAGTACCGGGTCAACAGCCCGGAACTGCGGCCGTTATATGAAGAGGCCCTGCACCGGATTCGCCAGCTCAAGGGTTTTGAGATCAAGCATGTGCTTCGGGAAAAGAACCAAAACGCTGACCGTCTGGCAAACCTGGCGATGGACAAAGGCACGGGGCGCTCTTCCCCAACCGCGCCGCCACAGAAAACGATGCGCGGTTTCGTAAAAGGCGGAGTCATCCATCTCCTTGACGGAGAACTGCCCGATGGGGTGTTTGTAGAAATCTATCCCAGGCGATAAAAATCAAAGAGATGAAGAGGACTCGCCGTAATGCCTGCGGATCAGGCCAAATAGCGGAATTCCAGCGGCAATAATAGCGGTACCGATGAGCGAATTGCGCAGATTTTCCACATATGAGAAATAGAGCAGAACAGCGGAGGCCGCGATAAAAAGCGCAGGCAGCATAGGATATCCCCACACCCGGTAAGGGCGTGGCGCATCCGGTAGGCGCTTGCGATAGACGAAAATGGTTGTTGCCGTAACCATATAAAAAAGCCACTCGGCGAAAATTGCCAACTCAAAAAGCTGTTGAAAACGGCCCACAACCAGCAGCAGCAGTGTACTCAGCAGTCCCTGGACTACGAGCGAGGTGGAAGGGCTTTGGAAGCGGGGATGCACACGCGCCATTCGTTGAAAGAAGAGGCGATCGCGCGCGGCGGCAAAAGGAATGCGCGCTCCGGACATAATTGTGCCGTTCAGAGTTACAAATATGCTCAGCGCCATAGCGGCTGATACCAGCACCGCGCCCGCGTGTCCGGAGACAATAGCCATGGCTGCCACTGCAGGACGGGGAGAGTCGGCAATCTGCGTGGCAGGCAGAATGTACTGGATGGCCGCGTTGGTCGTCATGTATAGCGCGCCGACGATGAACAATCCGGCGATGAGGGCGATAGGCAGGCTGCGTTCCGGCCGTTTGACCTCGCCCGCAACCATTGTCAGATCATTCCAGCCGTCATAGGCCCAGAGTACGGCGATCATGGCGACCATAAACCCGCCGAATCCGCCCTGGGCGCCAGTAAACGCCGTTTTGAAGTTGATCAGTGTGCCGGAGTGCGAGCTAAAACAGAATCCGGCAATCACCGCAATCAGCACGGCCTTCAACCACGTGAATATAAGCTGGAAATCCCCGGCTTTCTTCATACCGAGATAGTTCAGTCCCGTAATAAGCCATGTGGCCGCGACAGCAAAGAGTTGTGACCAGTAGAGGGCCTCGGAGTTGTGAAGGACAGGCCTTTCCAGCCATGCAAAGGGCCCAAAGATGGCCATGGTGCGCGCAAGTCCACTGGTAACGCTGGCAATAGATGCCGGCTTCGCCACGGAAAACCACGCCCACATATAGAGGAAGGCAGGCATGTCTCCATAGGCGTTGCGGATATAGACATATTCGCCTCCCGCGTAGGGCATCATGGCGCCGAGTTCAGCATAGGTCATAGCGCCAAAAAGCGAGAGCAGGCCGCCGGCCACCCATGCAAGATACACGAGTCCTGATGAGCCGACAGCGCGGACCATTTCATGCGGAACCAGGAAGATTCCACTGCCAATAATAGTGCCGACAACAATGGCAGTAGCGTGAGAAGCGCTAAGGACACGGGGGAGTTCGCGGGTTTGCTTGGTCTCTTGCGTTGCAGGCAACAAAGAAAACTCCAGCTTGGGCTATAGCATTTTCACAGATAGTCAGAACTATGCCACGAAACTTGAGTCGCCGCGACCAACAGGGAGTCGGCGACACTGCACATGCAAATGCAGTGTATAGAATCTGTGAAAATGCCGCAGTGTAATGGCGAACCGTGTCCTGAAAAAACATGGCGTTTCATGCGATTACGAATCGCCACATCTTTTTAAACCGTGGGGTACCCGGTTTCTTCTATGGCGGATAAATTTCATTTCTTGCTCTTCCAAAAGCAGAGCGCATGTATAAGACTGTCTTAGCAGTCCAGTCTTATAGATGTATAGATTTTTTTCTTGACGAAGCATAGTCGGCCAGTGGATAGTTGGTTCCACATGAAAAACAGGTTGGATGCATGTAATTTTGGAGGGCAAAGGCAAAATGGAATCCAGGTTAGTTAAACGTTTTGTATTGAATGGCTTTTTTGCTGTCTTGGTTGTAACTTCGGGTATGGCCCGCGGGCAGACCATCTCCGGGACCATTACGGGTACGGTCCAGGATTCCACCGGTGCAGTCGTCCCAAATGCAACCATTACAATCACAAATTCCGGCCAGAATGTGACTGTTTTTACAGGGAAGACCAATTCTGCTGGACAGTACACGGCGCCGTTTCTGCCGGTGGGCAATTACGCTGTGAGCGCCGAAGCACCAGGGTTCAAGAAGGTAGAGCATACAGGACTGAAGCTCAATGTGAACCAGGACCTTACTGTGGATGTGGTTCTGGAGCCTGGCAGCGCGCAGCAGACGGTCAATGTTTCCGCATCGGCCCTGCAGGTAGATTTACAAAGCGCGCAAGCACAGACCGTCATTAATGGTACGCAAATCCGGCAACTTCCTTTGACGACGCGGAACTATGAGCAGCTTGTAGCGCTGATGCCGGGAGTCTCGACCGGACTGGCCTCTGACCAGCTTTATGTTGGCGCAAGCAATCCTGTGGGGACTTCCAATCAAATCAATTTTTCGATTAACGGCAGCCGTCCAACTCAGAATACGTGGAACATTGATGGTGCTGATAATGTGGACCGCGGCGCGAATCTCACATTGCTTGCTTATCCGAGTGTAGATTCCATTGCAGAATTCTCAGTCCAACGAAGCAATTACAATGCTGAGTTTGGCCGCAGCTCCAGCGGTCAGATTAACGTCATCACAAATGCGGGCACGGATCAGTTTCACGGAGACGTATATGAATTTTTCCGCAACGATGTACTCGCCGCCAACACATATCTGAATAACCGGAAACAGCTCAGGATTGCTCCACTGCGATATAACGACTTCGGTGGGACAATTGGCGGCCCAATATGGAAAGACCACACATTCTTCTTCTTCTCCGAAGAGGTCCGGCGAGTCATTACGTACACAAATTTTATTGCCAGTGTTCCAAGCCTTGCAGAACTTAAAGGAGATCTCTCAGCGGCTGCTAATCCTACGGCATCAGGTAAGCCAGGTCCTGGGCCTGTTTGTGTGCAATGGAGTGCGCCAGGCGGAACTTGCCTGCAACAGGGCTACCAGGTCACGAACATATCTCCGGCAGCCCAGGCGTATATCAAAGACATCTTCAGCAAACTTCCTGTTCCCGACAATCCAAACTGCACGGGTGGGTGTACTTTGACTTCCAGCGGTCGGAATATCTTCAACATGCGTCAGGAAATCGTGCGCATTGACCAGGTGTTCAGCCCTAAATTCAGAATATTTGGACGTTTTGAAAATGACACAATCCCAACCACAGAACCAGGCGGCTTGTTTATTGGCAGTCCGTTACCCGGAGTTGCCACTTCTTCTACCAATTCTCCTGGGCGCATTTTTACTATCCACGCCACGAATGCTATTTCACCTACTTTAATCAACGATGCCGGATACAACTATTCTCATGGCGGCATTCTGAGCACGCCAATCGGCCTCACGGCGGGCAAGAATTCTCCTGATATCGCTTCGGCCGTGAAGCTTCCTTATACATCGAGCTTGAACGTCGCGCCTGTACTTGGATTTACTTACTTCAGCAATGTTTCAGACCGTGGACAATATCGTGATTTCAATGACAACAACAATGCTTTCGACCATCTCTCGAAAGTTGCCGGACGGCACTCGTTGAAGTTTGGCGTCAGCTACAACTGGTATCAGAAGGATGAAAACTCAGCGAGCGGCAATCAGGGCAATTTTGGTTTTCCCATCACTGCGCCGAATGGAAACAACAGCGAATACCAGGAATGGGCCAACTTCCTTACCGGAAATGCAAGCTCGTTTGGACAAGCATCTGTAGATTTTCGTGCTGTGGTCCGGCAGCAGCAGTGGGAGATGTATGCACAGGACACATTCCAGATACGGCCCAATCTGACCTTGTCTTATGGTTTGCGCTACTCTCTCTTTCGACAGCCAACAGATGCAAAAGAGCATCTGACGAACTTTGATCCGGCCACTTTTGACCCCGCTGGCGCGCCTCCCATTGATCCGAATACGGGCAAGATTGCCGGGACCGGAACGCCCTTGAACGGCATTATTGTCAATGGCAAGAGTTCGCCCTTTGGCGATGCAGTGAACCAGCAAAACGATCTTGATTTTGCGCCGCGCGTAGGATTTGCCTGGGACCCAATAGGGAAGGGGCAGATGTCTGTTCGTGGCGGATACGGAATGTTTTATGATTCCTCCGCGGTCAGCCGTTACGAAATCAACGTGTTCACCAACCCGCCATTTGTGAACAGCCTGTCTCTCGGTCCTACATTGCTGGACAACCCGAGCGGAGCAGCGATCGTATCAAGCTATCCTTCTCCGCTGGCTGCACTCGGAGTAAAGTGGCATACTCCTTATTCGCAGGAATGGAACCTGGATTTGCAGCAGCAGTTGCCTGCTCAGTGGCTGTTCGATATTGGCTACTATGGTGGCGTTGGCAAACATCTGCTTGGCGAAGTGGACCTGAATCAGCCGCTTCCTGGCGCCTATGTAACTGCACTCGCTCCTTACGGGGTAAAAGGACCGCCAACGCGGGGTAAAACAACACAGCAGTTGAACTATATCCGCCCGTACAAGGGTTATGATGCGATTAATACGCAGATCACCGAGTACATGTCGAACTACAACGGCCTGCAGGTGGCGTTGCAGAAACGCTTCGGCGCAAGTTCATTACTGAACGTGAACTATACGTGGTCAAGGGCAATGACCAACGCTTTCAACGATACAACGGCAGCGCAGAACACTTACGATCTTAAAGCAGAGTATGGTCCTGCGCGGTATGACCGCAGAAATATCTTTAATGCCAACTTTGTATATGGACTGCCATTCTTCCAAACACAGTCTGGTCTCGTGGGCCATGTACTGGGCGGATGGGAGCTTACAGGAATTGCATACGCTTATACCGGACTTCCCTATACAGTGACTGGAGTGTTGAATGATCCGGCGGGACAGGGCGTGCTTGACGGAAACAGCGCGGTCAGTGGACGGCCTGACCTGGTAGGCAATCCTAATCAGGCAAATGCCGTAAGCGGCCCCATTCACAACAACAATGGCATTCAGCCATGGTTCAATACGTCAGCCTATGCGCAGGTGTGTCCAACAGTGAGCGGGGTCACGACCTGCCCAACAGGAGCGAGGCCGGGCAACTCTCATCCAGGCAGCGTGCGTGGACCGGGATTGTGGCGGGGTGATCTTTCGCTTCATAAGAACACAAAGATCACTGAGACTGTCAACTTGCAGTTCCGCGCCGAAGCGTCGAACGTCTTCAACCACACTAATCCTGACGGCATCAGCACGTCATATACATCAAGCCTGTTTGGGAAGGTCACGTCATATCGTGATCCAAGAATTTTGCAGTTGGCTCTTAAGCTTAACTTCTAACCACTTCCGTATTTGCATTACTTTTGACCTCCAACCGGCCTGTGTAGAAAACGCAGGCTGGTTTTCTTTTGCATTGTCACTGGTTAATGGATTAATTGTCAGGAGTACTCAAATCGAAGATGGCGGGCCGACACGGCTGTAGAGCCGGGGAAGGGCAACATTGCAGACCTGTACTACTTCGCGTGTGCGGCCCTTAATCCGCTGCGTATGGGTTGACAGGCCTCGGGAAAGGCAACCGGCGTGCTTACTACTATCTGAACAGATTCGATACTTTAATCGGTGAAATCGGTCCGCGAAGACGAGCGACTCTTTATTATTGCCAAACAAAAAAAAGACCAGGACGAATCCCGGTCTTTCCGTTCTGGTCCGAATTAAGCGGCCTTTGCCGACAGCGCCTTGAGGCGGACGGCAAGACGGCTCTTATAGCGAGACGCGGTGTTGTCGTGCAGAATGCCTTTTTGCACGCTCTTGTCAATCTGGGAGACAGTCTTGCGGAACTGCTCGTGGGCCGCCGCGACATCGCCCTTGGCAAGAGCTTCGCGGAGAGAGCGGATGGCACCGCGGACACGGCTCTTGTTGGCGCGGTTGACCGCGGTCTTTCTCTCTGTCTGACGGGCGCGTTTGAGCGCCGAAACATGGTTCGCCATGATGCTTCCT
>DASRBV010000012.1:0-7325 GCA_035653455.1 Pseudacidobacterium sp.
GCAAGCGTGAACAATCTGCTGGCCCAGGCGTATGTCGGACAGTCGCAGCCGCAAAAGGCCCTGGAAGCCTTTCATCGCGCCGTGGCACTGGACCCGGACAACGAGAAGCTGTATGCCTTCATTGCCGACGCCTGCACCGACCATAAGAATTTCGACCTCGGCCTGCAAGTGGTGAATGAGGGACTGAAAAACCTTCCCCGTTCGGCGCGCCTGCATTATGAGAGGGCGATGTTTCTGGCACAGACCGGAAATGATGTAGATTCACAGGCGGAATTCGCAGAGGCAGCAAAGCTCGCTCCGGAAACAGATATTGCCTATCTCGCGCTGGCGCAGAAAAATCTTTTTGCCGGCAACATTTCCGAAGCCATTCGCGTGGCGCGCGAAGCCATCCGCGCCGGGCATAACGATCCGGTGCTGCTTGATCTGTTAGGCGAGGTGCTGATCCATGCTGGAGCTACTCCAGGCCAGCCTGAATTTGCTGAAGCGCAAACACTTCTGGAACACGCAGTGGCGCAGAAACCGGACTACTCCACCGCGCAGATCGCCTTAGGCAGGCTATATCTCATGGAAGACCGTCCCGCAGATGCGGTGACCCATCTGGAAATTGGACGGCGTCTGGAGCCGGAAAACCGGGCAGTGTACACGAGTCTGGCAGACGCCTACCGAAAATCGGGCCGGAAAGACAAGGCGCGCGAAATGATGGATGTCCTGGGAAAATTAATGGCGAATCAGCAGTAAAGCCGCAGCGGATACCCCATCCTGTCGCCCCTGTCTGCGCGACAGGGATGGGATACCACACCACTGAGAGGCTCATTTCTCTTCCACAATTGGCAGCAGTACTGCACTTGCGCCCTGCGGGCCATGCTCCACCGTCATGGTAGCGGCGCGAAAATCCTCCGGTCTGGCAAAGAAGATGTTAGGCACAAAGGTCTGCGGGTTGCGGTCATAGAGCGGAAACAATGAAGACTGCACCTGCACCATGATGCGGTGTCCGGGCTTGAAGATGTAGTTCACCGTCGGCAGCCTGAAGCGATATTCCTGCACCGTTCCCGCCGGAATCGCCTCGGGCTCGGCAAAGCTCTTCCTGTAGCGTCCGCGGAAAATGTCCAGACTGACAGGTAACTCGTAACCTGCCAGTTCTGGCTGTTGCGCGTAGGTAGGTGGATACACGTCAATGATCTTCACGACAAAGTCTGCGTCCGTCCCGGTCGTCTTTACAAAAAGATCGGCAAAAGGCGCGCCCTGCACCCTGACCGGCTCTTGCAGCACAGGCGTTTCATAACTCAGCACGTCTGTTCGCGTTCCCACGCTCCTCTGGTCTTCGACCAACCAGGTCCTCCAGCGCGAGCCTCCGCCGGGTTCTATCGGTGGTGTCAGGAACGGTACAGGCTTTGCCGGATCCGAAACGTAGCTGTCTTCACCGCCTCGCGGTTTCTCCGGCCCCAAACCGAAATTGCTTTCGAAATACAAGGGCGTCAAATGCTTTTCATCCACTACGGGCCAGTCGGCAAACTTGTCCCAGTGGTTCTCTGAGGGGTTGTAGATCAGCGCCGGAGGCAAGGGCTCGGGTAGCTTCCGGTCCTTCAGATAAGCATCGAAGAAAGGAACCAGCACATCGCGCCGAAAGTCGGCTGCAGTGTCCCCTTTCCACTTCAACGGACCCAGCGTCTCAGCCGATCGGTTCACCTGGCTGTGATACCACGGCCCCATCACCAGGTGGTTGTTTCCCGCGTGCCCGGCCGCTTTCAGGGCCTCCCAGGCATGCACCGCCCCATATATATCTTCCTGGTCCCACAGCCCTTGCAGCCACAGAGTGGGAATGCTCGCCGGCCTGGCCGCCAGCAGCTTGTCCAGCGCCTGCAATTGCCAGAATGCGTCATACGCCGGATGCGCCGAGAGCCGGTTCCACCATGGCAACTGTTTGAAGCCGTGCTCCTCAGCCCAGTGGCCTGCCGTTCCAGCGTCCAGAAAGGTTTTGTAATCGTCGTCGCCAGGGCGCGGCACGGGGCTGCCTGGGCCTCGCTCGCTCGATTGCTCCGTGAAATAATCCAGATTCACTTGACGAAACGCGCCATAGTGGAACCAGTCATCACCCATCCAGCCATCAATCATCGGGCTTTCCGGCGCGGCCACCTTCAGCGCCGGATGCGGCCCCAAAAGCGCCATGGCCACTGTCCATCCGTCATACGATGAGCCGATCATGCCTACTCGTCCGTTCGATTCCGGCACATTCTTTACCAACCAGTCAATCGTGTCCCAGGCATCGCTCGTGTCATCGGTCTTCGTTGGATTCAGTGGCCCCATCGGAGGCCGCGTCATCACGTAATCGCCCTCCGAGCCATATTTGCCGCGAATGTCCTGGTCAACGATGATGTAGCCGTCATCTACCCACTCACGTTGCGCCGGCCACACCGCGTCGCGCATTTTTGGCTTGTCTGAGGAGAAGTTGGCGGCGTTGTAAGGCGTGCGCTCCAGCAGCATGGGCAGTCCTTTTGCTCCCTTGGGCACCAGGATGACCGTGTGCAGCCTGACCCCATCGCGCATGGGAATCATCACATCGCGCCGCTCATAGTCGTAGCCCGGATGTGGTTCTTCCCACTTCGCAGGAATGTCGCTGCCCGTCTGGACCATGTCCGGAGTCACCCGGTCCGACTGGGCAACAGACCCCGGTACAAAACCAATCGCCGCGAGGACCAGAGCAGTGAAAAAAACAGACGTTGTACGCATGGCTCTTATCTTTTCAACAGCCCAGCAAGCATGACAACCATATTTCTTCTTTGCGTTGACATTCTGCCAGGTGCCTGCCGCCGTTGCGCGAAAGGGCGGAAGGCCAGGAACCACTCCCACTCTGATTCGCCTAAGAGGCATGTACTATAGCATTATTCGTATATAGACAGTCCGTCATTCTGACGACCGAAGGGAGGAGGAATCTCAGCGATTCAGGGTTTACCCGATACTGCTAAGATCTTCCCAACCTTGGAATGATGATCAGCTTTTCCGTGGATTACATTCTAATGACTGTGGCTGTGGCCGTGATGCGCGTGAAAGTGCACTTCTTCAACCGCCATCACGCAACCATGCGCAACTTCACATCCTGCATTTTCAAACTGGATGGTTGTGTGGTCTATGTGAAAACGTTCGTGCAGCACACCCTTGATCTGGTCGAGGATGCGGCCGCTTTCAGACGGTGGAATGTCCGCAATCGTCACGTGGCTGGCCAGAGCGTGCGTCTGCGAGCCGAGGCTCCATACATGCAGGTCATGCACATCTTCCACGCCATGGATCTTCTGCAATTCCCTGCGAATCTCAGCCAGCGAGATACCGCGCGGCGTCCCTTCCAGCAGAATATTCAGTGTCTCGCGCACAATGGCAACCGATGACCAGATGATCAACGCCGCAATGCCCAGAGACAATACCGGGTCTATCCATGAATGCCCTGTCCACAGAATCGTCGCACCACCCACGATCACTGCCGCCGTTGAGAGCGTGTCCCCAAGCATGTGAATGAATGCGCTGCGGATGTTGACATCGGTGTTTACGCGCGACAGCAGGAAGGCAATCACCCCGTTCATCAGGACACCCGCCGCGGCCACAATCATCATCAGACGCGCCTGCACTTGCACCGGCTCACTCAGGCGATGGACAGCCTCGATGGCAATGAATACCGCGATCACAATCAGCGAGAGCGCATTGACAAACCCCGCCAGCACGCCCGCGCGCTGATAGCCAAAGGTCTTCTCGTCCGTCGCTGGACGCGTCTGAAAATACACAGCCACAAAGGAAAGCAGCAGCGCCAGCGCGTCGGAAATGTTGTGTCCGGCCTCGGAGATGAGCGCCAGCGAATGGGCGCGCAGTCCTGCGACAAAGGTGAGGATCACGTAAATAAGCGTCGCCGCCAGCGAAAAGCGCAGGACACGCTGCATTTTGCCCGTTGGCGCGACGTGTACGTGCATATATCTTCTTTAGTTTATCGTGTTGGACGCCATGAGCGCATCGGCTTGGGCATCGAGCGTCGCACCGGAACGGAACTCGCTGTATCGCGCAGTCCACTCCACGTCTCGGCAACCACGATGCTGTTTTCCGGCTTGTGCGTGTCGTAGCGGACCGAGCAGGGGAAGCCCAGGCGGCATTCGTAAATATTCACCAGGTCGCGCAGCGAAGTTACGTCCTGCGAACACTCATACTCGACCCCGCCAATTTCATATTTGTAAAGAATCAGCTGCATCCCGGTGGGACGCCCGCTTTCTTCCGGGCTTAAGTCTGAGATATCGAGCAGCGTCCCATCAATAATGCGGCCGTTACTGACCAGATAAGAGCGCCTGCCCCTTTCGATGTCCTCAGGATTGGGCCGTTTTCGCAGCATGAACCAGGCCGCCACGCCGCCCAGGCAAAGCGCAGCAACCGTAAGCGTGCCGATAACGTCGGGATCGCGCAGGGAGAAACTATTCATCCGGGTGCTCTCGTGCCTGATAGCAGAATACCCCAGATGTAAGCGCGGATTCTGCACAGGATCGGGCCAACACCCCAATTTTTCATAACAAAGCCTGAAACGGTCTCCAGAGACGCAGAACTATCCCTCGAGCGCAGTGAGACAGCAAAATTTTGCGTGCCCGGACCATCCTGACAGGCGTATGCTAAGGGCGTTCCGAGGAAGGTCCCCCCGCTCGCTCCTTAGAAATTCTGAATTGAGGAGAAAACTCCATGCAATGTCCTTCTTGCCACAACGAGGTCAGTCCCCAGTCCACATTCTGCGGTTTTTGCGGGTCACCCGTCAGCGCTGCAGCCGCTGCTCCCGCCGGAGGCGGCTCGGCTACAGTCCCTGTAGCGACGCCTGCGGCCAGCGGACTCTCAGAAAACGCCGCTGCAGCCATTTCCTATGTCACCATCATTCCAGCCATCATCTTTCTGGTGATGGAACCCTACAACAAGATGCGCCTGGTGAAGTTCCACGCCATCCAGTGCATAGCGTTGCATGTGGCATGGGTGGCGGTATGGGTGGCAGCTACCATTCTGCAGATCGTCCTCCACTTCATCCCGTTCATTGGTCTGCTCTTTGTGCTGGTGGACCTGGGAATCGGCGTAGTGTTCTTTATTGCGTGGCTCATGGCAATTCTGAAGGCCAGCAAAGGAGAATACTTCAAGCTCCCGGTGATTGGTGAGTTCGCGGCGAAACAGGCCAATGCCTGAAGAACCGGTCACGGTCAGTGTACGCCAGGCGCTTTTGGCCAACTCGCTTGCGCCATAAGCGTGCGCTGACCGCCCGTAGCTGATCTGCTTTCATCTCTGGCCTGGCTGCGTCCAACCGTGTATCGTGAATATTTGTGGTATTCCCGAACTGAGGTTGAAGAAATAGCGTGATTTTGAGCATCCGTTCGCTGCGCGTCCTGTTTGCGCTTTCTGTTTGTTTTTTTGCTTTCACATCTTTGCATGCGCAGGTGCAGGCCACTGCTCCGGTGACCATCCTTCCGCAATATGAAGAGCGCTGGGACATCTACGGCGGTTTCGCCGCATCGCACTTTAACCCCGGCGCAGGCAGAAACGTGCAGGCCATCTGGCTCAACGGCTGGAACGGCGACGCCACCGTATGGGTCAAACAGGTATTTGGTGTGGAATTCTCAGCTCGCGGCTTCTACGGCACCATCATTGTTCCGCCGAATAATCTGGGCATCTCAAAATCCAATATGTCGGAACACCTTTTCCTGGTCGGCCCCAATTTTCGTATGCTCCGGAGAGACAACTATGCAGCGGGCTTCCACGTGCTGATGGGCGCTGCCAATGGCTCATTCGATCAGGGATTCAAAGGCACGGGCGTCCAGCCGTATCAGTTGACGATCTACAACAATAAAGTGGCTTATGGCATGGCCGTCGGCGGATGGCTGGACTACAACCTCAACCCCAGATGGGCCGTGCGCGTTACGACGGATTGGCAACCCACCCACTACGGCTACATGACCCAGAATGAGTTTGCCGGGACGGTGGGCGTGGTCTATAAAATAGGACATTTGAAATAGGCTTCATCTGTAAACAGCAGCTCCTTCGCTTACATTTTTATGTTGAACGCATGGATCGTGGCCGCGGCCGTCCTCGCGCTCGCTCCGATTTTCGTCTTTGGCTTTGCCGGACAAAGACTGCAAGCGGCCGCGCGGCATCTGTCTCCGGGTGCTCGGCTCCTGTCGCCTGCTGCCTGTGTCCTTCCTTATCTGCTGGTGGCCGTGCCCCTGCATCTGTTCCACATCCAGTGGATGCTTCTGTATATTGAGCTTCCTGTGGCCGTGGCGCTGTTGCTGGCCCTGGCCGCCAGGTTTGATCCGGAACAAAAGGGCCATTGGCTGGATTTTCTGGTCCTCTTCTCTCTCGGACTCGCCGTTGACCTGCGCTGGTTTGAAGCTGCCTGGCCACACACACTGGCTGCCATGAATAAAGTCCTGCTGCTCGATGCGGGACTCTATGGGTTCCACATCATCCGGCAATTGGATGGCGTCGGTTTTGACCTGCGCTGGAGATGGCAGGATTGGAAGACCGGCCTGCGCGAGTTCCTTATCTATGCGCCCCTGGCAATTCTTCTGGGACTGGCCATCGGGTTCCTGCATCTGCATACGCATGTGCAGCGCCCGTGGACCGTGCCGTTTGTCTGGATATTCACATATGTCCTGATCGCCCTTCCCGAAGAAATCTTTTTCCGTGGATGGATGCAAAACCTCTTTGAACGAAAGCTGGGGCGAACAACCGCACTCTTTCTCACAGCAGTCCTTTTCGGCCTCTCCCACTTTAATAAACGCGCGGCGCACTTCAATTGGCGATATGTTGTGCTGGCGGCAATTGCCGGGGTCTTTTATGGGCGGGCATGGCGCGAAAACCGCAGAGTGGCCGCTTCCGCCATCACTCACGCGTCAGTAGATACAATCTGGGGCGCATTATTGCGGTGAAACCGGCACATGCATGTCTTTGGGATAAGTAATATAGCCGATGCCCACCCGCATATGGTGATGGATAGAATCAGGCACTGTAATCGCTACGCAAAGTCCAAGAATGGCGTGGGCCATTCCCAGCACATATAAATTGCGGTATCGCAGATAAAGGGGACATGCAATGGCCCCCCAAATGAACGTCAGTCCCGTCAGCACTGGATTCGGCAGATGCGCGATGGCAAACATCGCAGCGGCCATCGCCACAGCAGCTTTACGGCCCGGCGCCAGGCGCAACAACCGGAGCAGCACATAGGATTGCAGGATAAACTCCTGTAGAAACGACCAGAGGAAGTATCCGCCAATACGCACGGCCAGCGGTATCTTTCGTCCAAAGAGCGGATGCAGCGTGCCCGCGCG
>DASRBV010000013.1:0-2997 GCA_035653455.1 Pseudacidobacterium sp.
AACCCGAGATCCCGCGGTCCCGGTAGAAAACAGCCTTGACCTGTACCGCACGCTGGAGCGGGCGCATGTGCCTGTCGAGATGCACCTGTATGACTACGCGAACCACGGGTGCGGCCTGTGCGGCGATATTCCGGAGCTTTCTACCTGGCCTCTGCTGCTGCGAAACTGGCTGATTCATGGCGGATGGTTGCCGAAGGACGCTCCGCCGCTGCCGCCGATTCAGGTGCGTTATCCATCATGGCCTGAAGGACTGGAAGGCCCGGGTAAAATCACCCGCTAAGGCATTTTCACAGATTCTGTACACACCATTTGCACTTTGCAGTGCCGCCGACTCGCTGTTGGCCGCGGCGGCTGTAGTTTCGGGGCATGGTTCAGATTATCTGTGAAAATGCTATAAGTTTGTTATTTTCATGTCGCAAACTACATACACCGTCCAGCCCGAAGCAGCAGGCCAGCGCCTTGACGCATGGCTTACAACGCAGCTTGAGAACGTAAGCCGGTCGCGCGTGCAGATGCTGCTCTCACAGAACAAAGTTCTTGTAGACGGGAAGGCGGCCAAAGCATCTTACAAGCTACGTGGCAGTGAGGCCATCGAAGTGCTTGGAGATCCTGCGCCTCCTCCGCTGCGGGCCATCGCAGAAAAGATTCCGCTCGAAATTGTTTACGAAGATGACGATCTTTCCGTCGTAAACAAGCCAGCGGGAATGATGGTCCATGCAGGGTCAGGGGCGACCGAGGACGCGCGCAATCGCGGCACGCTGGTGAATGCTTTGCTGCACCATTATCGCCAGCTTTCGTCAGCGGGAGGCGAGCTGCGGCCAGGCATCGTCCATCGTCTGGACAAGCAAACCAGCGGACTCATCATCGTCGCCCGGAATGACACTACGCATCTCAAGCTGGCTGAGATGTTCTCACGCCGACAGATTCGCAAGACATATATCGCGCTTGTGCATGGCCATCTGAAACAGGACACGGGCACGATCAACGCTGCGATCAGCCGCGACCTCCTGCGCCGCACGCGCATGACCACGCGGCGGACGACCGGAGGACGCACAGCCATCTCGCATTATGAGGTGATGGAACGCATGGAATCGCGTTTTGGAAAATTCACTCTGGTGCGCGTGCGCATTGAAACAGGCCGCACCCACCAAATCCGGGTGCACATGGCCGCTATCGGACACCCCATTGTGGGCGATACGCTCTATGGAGCACCGGCGCGGATTGCGGTGCCATCAAGAGGCAAGGAGGCCGAATCTGTCGCGCTCCATCGCAATTTCCTTCATGCCGCGGAACTGGCCTTCGCCCATCCACGCACAGGAAAACTGCTGGAACTCAGCGCCCCAATCCCGGAAGAGCTGAAGAAATTTCTGGCGCAGTTGGGGTAAGCTGTTCAGCGGAGCACGGTCCTGAGCTTCAGCGAGTATAGAAAAACGTCCCGCACAGACTGGTCGAGTTCTGAATCGCATCCAGGGTAAACACGGGAGGCTTCTGCCCGGAGAAAAATGCAACGGAGAGCGATTTTCCCTGGGCATATGTGACCATCCACTGGGCCGACTCCTGGCCGCAGAGGGTGTTTTTGTGCAGGAATTTCTTTTGCGCAGGAATATCAATCTTGTACAGATGGCCCTTGGCCGGAGAGTTGCTGTCCGCATCAAACACTGCGCTTACTTCTGCCGAAGAAAGCTCGCGCGCCTGCACAATGGGAAAAGTAGAGAAATTCATCAGCAACTTTGCATCAGAGAATGCAATGTCGCCGGTAATGGACTGGGCCGTATTGCTTGTTGCCCGCCAGTACCCAAGTTCCTGTGCTTTGGCTGAAAGACAGGATGCCAGGAGCATCCCCATCATTGCGAGGAACACTGTTTTTCGCTGCATTCTTTAAGGATGACACTCCTTTCCGTTCCCGGCAATCAGCAGGGAGCCAGGTACAAGGCAGAGCCTGTCGCGGTCGCCCGAAAAATCGAAAAATAAGGGAGATATTGCTGGTGTCGCCGGCTGAGTCATGGACTGACAGGCGCAGCGATGGGCCGCGCCTTTCAGTAACCGCACTGGCTACTTTTTCTCTTCCGGCGGAGTTACGGCACCGGGGAAAAGATTCGGGAGCGGCGCATTCTGTTTGTCGCGCAGCTCCGGATGCGGCAGCGGCTTGCGCGGAATCATCTGATCGCGCATCGCTGCGTTATACACAAAGATGGCCTCGACAGTCGCAATCTGCTTCAGGTCGGCGGCCTGCAGGCGCTCGTATGTGTCCATATTCGAGTGGTGTGTGCGGCTTTCGTAATCCAGGTCGTCCTGAATGAACTGGAAGCCTGGGATACCGACAGCATCGAACGAAAGATGGTCGGTACCGCCGGTGTTGCGCATGGAAAGCGTTGTTACGCCGAGGTCTTTGAGCGGGGCGATCCACTGCGCGAAGATGGGCGCGACCGCAGCGTTTTCCTGCAAATACACACCGCGAATTTTGCCTGAGCCGTTGTCCACATTGAAATAAGCAGAAACGAGCTTCTGCTCGGGCTTGATTTCCAGCGGCCCGGTCTTGCGCAGGAACTCCGGCAGATTCTGCTGGTCCGGGGTGTTCAGCGGAGCGGCATAGCCAAAATGCTGCTTCACGTATCCGCGCGAGCCGAAGAGGCCCTCTTCTTCACCGCTCCACAGAGCGATGCGGATGGTCCGGCGGGGATGGACATCCAACGCCTTCAGAATGCGCATGACTTCCATGGCAACCACGGAACCGGCGCCGTTGTCGGTTGCGCCCGTGCCTGCAATCCAGCTGTCCAGATGGCCGCCGACCATCACAATTTCATCTTTCAGCTTTGGGTCTGTGCCGGGGATCTCTGCAATGGTGTCATAGCCGTGCTCATGGTCTCCGGTGAACTTCGTCTCCACATCCATCTCGATGGTCACAGGGACATGCGCTTCGAGCAGGCGGTATACGCGACCGTAATTCTCAATGGCCATCACGACGACGGGGACTTTCACTTTGTGGTCTGCCAGATA
>DASRBV010000014.1:0-12304 GCA_035653455.1 Pseudacidobacterium sp.
CCGGCCGCGGCCAGAAATAAGGCGGACATGGCCACCCAGGGACTTTGCAGTACAACACTCAGACCGAATCCGGCTGCTGCGCCCGTGAGTGAAGCGAAAAGATGCCATCGGCGCTCCTGCTTCTCATCTGAAGAGCGTGCAATCAGTAGCATAGCAATCGCGGCCAGCAGATAGGGAATGGCTGTCAGGAGGATGACGCGCAGATCTGAAGCCCGCGAAAGCTGCTTCAAAACCACAGGCAGCCACAGACTCAGGCTGTAAAGAGCAACAGAGATTGCGAAGTAGATAAACGCCAGTTGCCACAATACTGCATTACGCCAAACATCGCGGAGATGGACAGAATGCGAAGCTGAGATACTCACCTGCTCCGCAGCCAGTGTTTCCGTCAGCCAGGTGCGTTCATCAGGCCCAAGCCAGGCAGCCCGTTCGGGAGAATCAGTCAGCACCAGAAACACGAGTGCTCCGAGCAGAACAGAGGGCAGACCTTCTCCAACGAAGAGCCATTTCCATCCGGCCACGCCTGCAACCCCATCGAGCCGCAGCAGAAGGCCCGACAACGGAGCACCAATGACGCCGGCAATGGCTGTAGCCGCCATGAACAACGCCACAGCACGGGCCCGCTGCTTCTGCGGAAACCAGTATGTGAGATAAAGGATGATTCCCGGGAAGAAGCCCGCCTCTGCCGCACCCAGTAGAAACCGCAGCAGATAAAACTCAGATGGGGTGCGCACCAGCGGCATACTGGCAGAAATCACGCCCCATACAACCATCAGAGTGCCGATCCAGCGCCGGGGGCCGAGTCTCAGCAGAACAAGATTGCTGGGCACCTCAAAGAGCGCATAGCTCAGGAAGAAGAGCCCCGCGCCGGTGCCATACACCGTATCGCTGAAGCCCAGTTCGCGGCGGATGAAAAGCGCTGCGTAGCCCACATTGACGCGGTCGAGATACGCAAAGACATACAGCGCAAAAAGAAAAGGCAGCAATCGGCAGGAAACGCGTCGAAGCGTTCTTGCCGAAAGCTGCTCTGTTGTTTCCATGCAGAATCTTACTGGCTGATTTTCAGCATCACCACGCCATGGCCGGGCACGAGCACGGAATAGCTGCCGTTCCTGGCTGTTACGTCTTCATGCTTCCAAAGATCGCGGAGCTTTGCATTCGAGCTAAAGCCAACATCTTTCAATTGCAGCGTGATGTTACGTGGAGAATCCGCGCGGTTGAACAGGCCAACGGCTTTTGCTCCACCGGAGAGCGGCTTGGCCCATATCTCCTTCGGACCTTCTTCCCACACGCGGTCTCCCTGCTTGCCCAGCTTGTCCTGGTCTACGGCAATTACTTCTTTGTTCGTGAGAATATCCAATGTTTCTTTTGACATTTTGCTCAGATCATTTCCGGCAAGAAGCGGCGCGGCGAGAATCGCCCATAGCGACATATGCGTGCGATACTCCTCTGTTTTCATCCCGCCATTGCCTACCTCAAGCATGTCAGGGTCGTTCCAGTGCCCTGGTCCGGCATATTTTGAGAGTCCCGCCTGCGAGAACCCAATCTCAGCCATGCGGCTATAGCGGTCGGAAATGTCGCCTGTCGTGCGCCACAGATTGCCGCCTACCTCGGGCCCCCACTTCCATACATCGTTCCATCCATACTGGCAGAGGCTGAAGACGATCGGACGGCCTGTTGCCTCAAGCGCCTTGTGCATCTTTTCATAAGCGGCCTTCTGCATCTCAAAGGCCTTTTCGCTGTGCGGGTCGCCGGTCTCTTTCTTCATGATTTCGATAAAGCTGCACAGGTCGTACTTCAGATAATCAATACCCCACGCGGCGTAGGTTTTCGCGTCCTGTTCCTCATGGCCGTAGCTGCCTTCGTATCCGGCACAGGTCTTTGGCCCCGGAGAAGAGTAAATCCCAAGCTTGAGTCCTTTCGAGTGCACATAATCGGCCAGCGCCTTCATGTCAGGAAACTTGCTGTTGGTGTGGATGACACCATTGGCATCACGCTGGCCCTCCCATGTGTCGTCAATGTTCACATAGATGTAGCCGGCATCGCGCATACCGCTGGAGACCAGCGCATCAGCGGCCGCGCGGACGTCAGCGTCCGTGACCCTTTCGGCAAAGTGGTTCCAACTGTTCCAGCCCATCGGCGGAGTAGCGGCAATTTGAGATGACTGCGCCAGCATCCATATAGGAGCAGCAAGCAGACCCATTCCACACACAAGAGAGGCGATTTTGTTTTTAAGCATGCTTTCCGTGGATTCTCCTTCCACAAAGCAAGATATTCGCTGGAGATGAATATGTAAACGTAAACATGATTCATTCAAAAAATGGGATAATGTTGCGGTCTGCTCTGCGAGGCCATACATGAAGCTCCTTCTGAAGATGCTCGCCCTCTGCGTCGCTACTGCCACCGTATATGCACAAGCTACTCCCAGAGATTCGCTGCTGGTGCTGTCCAAAGTGGACCGAACGCTCTCGATTGTGGATCCGGTCAGCCTGAAGGTCATGGCACGTATCCCGGCAGGAAATGATCCGCATGAAGTAGCGGTTTCTGCAGACGGCAAGCTTGCCTTTATTTCCAACTATGGATACGGCGCGTACAACACCATCACAGTAGTGGACCTTGCAGCCCGGCAAGGCCTGAACACGATAGACCTGGGGCCATTACACGGGCCACACGGGCTCGCATTTGCAGAAGGCAAGTTATGGTTTACGGCTGAAGTGGCCAAAGCCATCGCCAGATACGATCCTTCAACCAACAAGGTGGATTGGATACTCGGCCTGGGTCAGAACCGTACTCATATGATCTATGTTTCGCAGGACGCATCGCGAATCATTACCACGAATGTGAATTCAGGAACAGTCAGCGTGATTGATCGAGTAGCGGTCCATCCCCAGGGGCCAGTTGCCGGAGCGCAGACCCATAGGCCCAATTACACGCAGCCACATGGCCCCGCGTTTGACTGGAATGAAACCTTTATTCCAGTTGGTAAGGGGCCGGAAGGGTTCGCCGTTTCGCCTGACGGGAAAGAGGTGTGGGTTGGGAATGGACTGGACGGAACAGTATCCATCATTGACATTGACGCAAAGAAGGTCATAGAGACCATTTCTGCGAACATACCAGGCATCAACCGGGTGAAATTTACTCCCGATGGGAGGCTGGTTTTTATCTCCAGCCTGCGCAGCCCGAATGTTACCGTCTTCGATGCGGCCACACGCAAGGAAATCAAGCGAATTCCTGTCGGGCACGCCTCGGAAGGCATCCTTGTGCAGCCGGACGGCGCCCGCGTATTTATCTCCTGCTCGCCCGATGACTATGTAGCTGTAATTGATACAAAATCACTGCGGACCACGGGCCGTATTGAAGCCGGACATGAACCCGATGGGCTTGCCTGGGCCGTCCAGCATTAACACCTGCCGCGCTGCGCGTTGTCCGGAACGCAATGCGCCATGTACGGTGCCCCAATGCCCGGTAGTGTCCGTGTGTTCGCCAGCGAAGAAGAGAGTATCTTCTACGGGAATGCTCATGACTTCTGAAGCTTCAAGCGCGCCCTTGGGAGCATAGCTATATGCCCCCAGACTGAATGGATCGCGCTGCCAGTCATGCGTGTGCCAGCTTACCAGTAATTCGCGCAGGTGCTCTTCCGGAACAGAAAATATCTTAGCCAGCGTTCGCAAACCGAGAGCAGCAAAATCTGTATCAGGAAAAAGGGAAGCATCCAGAGATTTCGGTCCGCCAATCCATCCGGTGAGCATCGGGGTTAGATCAGGAGACGGCATCCACCAGACGCGCATCAGGTCCTGCTGAGAAAACAGAAAATGCGCATTCGGGAACTTCATTTGCCAGAAGCGTTCACGAAACAAAAACGTAATGCGTTTGGCGCTGCCCATGGCCATTTGCGAGACAGCGTGGAATGTCTTAGATGGTGATGGGGCAAAATGAATGCTGCCGGACTGCAATACTCCCAGCGGGACTGTCACAATGCACTGGTCTGCTTCAAAAACACGTTCCTGATACTGCTGCATCGCGTGGATGCGAACATTTCCGCGCCGCCATGCGACAGAAATCACAGGCGCAGAAAGAAAGACTTCGCCGCCGTGGCTCTGAAATTGTTTCAACAGAAATGCGGGCAGAGCACTGTAACCTTCCCTCAACCTGAAAGCGAGATGGCCTTGAATCGCGTCTTCTGCCGCCTGCTGCTTTGCCAGCGCCGCTGTCCCGATTCTGGCAGCATCGGCGGCATTAAAGCCTTCGACAAAGGCAATGGCCGATTCAACAATAGGAGCAGGCAGCTCTTGCTGCGCAAGCCATTCGGCGAAGCTCTGGTCTGGGCCATTGTCAATCAGCCGACGCATCAGATCAAAGCCGCCTGGCCCCTCGTCGCATTCGTGCAGGCTGTTTTCATCAAAGCAGAGCATTGTGCCATCCATTTCATAGGCATGGAGACCGGCCTCTTCGATAAGCTGCCACACTTCTACTGGGCGGCCATGAATAAATTCCGCTCCCAGCTCTACAGGAAGATCAGATCTTTGTTGTGGAAGTGAGAAAATCCGTCCGCCAATGCGCGAACGTGCTTCAATCAGAGCAACTCTTTTGCCTTGGGTAGCCAATATCCGCGCACCCGTCAGACCAGCGATGCCCGCGCCCAGAACGGCCACATCATATTTCTCAAGTCCCATGCAGATTGGATGTCAGGCGCTGGCGCGAGCGCTCTTCTTTTTCGCCGCGGGACGTTTTTCCTCTTTGGCCAGGGCCTGCTCGTTTACCTGTGCTGACTCGGCCATGTGCAGATGCCGTTCCATCACTTCACGGGCCTCCCTTGCATTGCGAGAGCGAATGGCGCGGTACAACTCGCGATGCACTTCCGCTGATTGCTTCAGGTCACGTGAGCGCTCTACGGTTTTGCGGCGTTCGTCATAGAGGGCTGCCGTGATGGTCTCCATCAGCACGGCGAGAATCGGATTGCCGGATGCCTCGGCAATGGTGCGATGAAACCGCATGTCGTGGATGAGGTATTCCTGCGGTTCATGGAAGGTCGCGTACATTTCCGTGACCTCTTCCGCCAGCGCAGTAAAGTGCTCTTCGCGCCCGCGCTCTGCGGCAAGGGCTGCAAGGTGGCTTTCGAGTATCCGCCGGGCCTCGAACATCTGCGCTGTCGTGTATCCATGTAACGCACGCAGAATGTCGAGCGAAACACCGCCCAGAGCTGGAGGTCCATCGGCGACGAAGGTCCCCACGCCATGGCGCACGTTCAGCACGCCCATGGCCGCCAGGTGGCCGATTCCTGCGCGAAGGCTGGCACGGCTGATTTTGAGCTTCTGCGCAAACTCGCGCTCTGGCGGAATCTTGTCACCGGGCCGCAGCGTTCCATTTTCAATAAGCCGGCGGATGTGGTTGACCACCTGCATGGTCAAATGGGTCTCGTGGTTATGATTGGGTTCGCTCATTGCCATATTGCGTCTTGCCAGAGAGATTAGCATTGTCACGTGGACATAGCGCACTACTTTCTTAGCAGATTTGAAAATTTAGAGATAGACTAACCTGGAGTGGTTAGACCACTGCCACCACGAGGCCCACTGTATGGCGATTCTCCACGAAGACCGACTTTTTCCCGCCGACCCTGAGACGCGAAAGATTGCGCGCCGCCTGTATGCAACCGTCCGCGACCTGCCCATCATCAGCCCGCATGGACATACTGAAGCCGTCTGGTTTGCAAAGAATGAACCATTCCCTGACCCGGCGCAGCTCTTTATCCTGCCTGACCATTATGTATACCGAATGCTCTACAGCCAGGGCGTTTCCATGCACGAGCTAGGTATTCGCCAGCCCAAGCCGCCGGACCCGCGCAAAATATGGCGTATCTTTGCCGAAAATTATTATCTCTTTCGCGGTACGCCGACCCGCCTGTGGCTCGACTATGAGTTTGAGACATTGTTCGGATTAAAAGACCGCCTGTCTGCGAAAAATGCTGACCACTACTACGATGTTATTGCTGATAAGCTCCAGACGCCGCAGTTCCTGCCGCGCGCACTATACGAGCGCTTCCGGATTGAAGTGCTTGCAACAACGGATTCTCCGCTCGATACGCTTGTACACCATCGTGCCCTTCGCGAATCCGGATGGAAAGGACGAATTGTGCCCACCTTCCGGCCTGATCCAGTTGTAGACCCGGCCTTTGCAGGCTTCCGCGAGAACATCGCGAAATTGGGCGAACTGACCGGAGAAGATACATCAAAGTGGAGCGGCTATCTGAACGCGTTACGCAAATCGCGCGAACGCTTCAAGCAACTTGGCTGCACTGCAACCGACCATGGGCATCCCACAGCCAATACCGCCAACATGAGCACGGCGGAAGCATCGGCTTTGTTTGATGTTGTGCTCTCGGGCAAGTCTTCGCCGCCGCAGCAGGAGACCTTCCGTGCGCAGATGCTTACCGAAATGGCCCGGATGAGCGTGGAAGATGGCCTCGTGATGCAGATCCATCCAGGCAGCTTCCGAAACCACAATCAGAAAGTCTACGAGCAGTTTGGGCGCGATGCGGGTGCAGACATACCGACGGCCACCGACTATGTGCACGCGCTGAAGCCACTGCTTGACCTCTTCGGAAACGAACCCTCGTTGACCATCATTCTCTTTACCCTGGACGAGTCTGCTTACAGCCGCGAGTTGGCCCCGTTGGCCGGACATTATCCATGTCTGAAGCTGGGGCCGCCGTGGTGGTTCTTTGACAGTCCAGAGGGAATGCTGCGCTTCCGTGAACTGGCTACGGAGACGGCCGGTTTCTACAATACCGTTGGATTCAACGATGATACGCGCGCATTTCTCTCTATTCCGTCGCGACACGATGTGGCCCGCAGAATGGATTGTGCCTTTCTTGCTCGCCTGGTCGCCGAGCACCGCCTCGATGAGGACGAGGCCGCGGAGGTGGCGCAGGATTTGACCGTCAACCTGGTCCGCAAGGCATACCGCTTATAGAGACATAGTGGGCGGCGTGTCTTGCCCATCGTTACAGCACACAGATATAACGGGACAGACTCAATTGCATGACTACTTCTGAAAACTCCGTAGGACCGCAGGTGATTTCCAGCGTGCCTGAAGCATCGCGCCCGGCCAAAAGCCATGTGCGCTGGACGGTCTGCGCCCTGCTTTTCTGCGCGACCTCCATCAACTACATGGATCGCCAGGTGCTGGGCATCCTCGCGCCGGTCTTGCAGCACAGCATCGGCTGGACTGAGGCGCAGTATGGCTACATCGTCAGTGCCTTCCAGTTTGCTTACGCCGCTGGGCTGGTGCTTGCAGGACGCATGGTAGACAGGTTCGGCACGCGCATCGGTTACGCCGTCGTTATGGGCATATGGAGCATCTCGGCGATGTGCCATTCGCTGGTACGCTCGGCCTTTGGCTTTGGCGTTGCGCGCTTCTTTCTGGGGCTGGGCGAATCGGGTAACTTCCCGGCGGCCATCAAGTCTACGGCTGAATGGTTTCCGCAAAGTGAGCGCTCGCTGGCTACAGGAATCTTCAATTCAGGCGCGAATGTTGGCGCAATTCTTGCTCCCGCGATTGTGCCCTGGGTGACCATTCGCTTCGGATGGCGAGTTTCATTTTTGATTACAGGCGTCTTCAGCGCCACGTGGATCCTCTGGTGGCTCACGCATTACCGCAAGCCTGCCGAACACCCGAAGGTCAGCCGCAGGGAACTGGACCTTATCCACCGCGACCCGCCGCAGCCCACAATTCACATTCCATGGAAAAAGCTGATTGCCTATCGCCAGACGTGGGCCTTCTCACTGGGAAAATTTCTGACGGATCCGATCTGGTGGTTTTACCTTTACTGGCTGCCCAAGTTTTTTGATGCGCGCTTCCATCTGGGACTCTCGCATCTCGGCCTGCCGCTCATCATTGTCTATAACGCATCTGCCGTCGGCAGCATCGGCGGAGGGTGGCTGCCTGCTTTGATTCATCGCACAGGAATGGACATGGTAAAGGCGCGCCTTACGGCCATGCTGCTCTGCGCGGTTGCCGTGACGCCCATTTTTTTCGCCAGCTCCACGAAATCAGAATGGGTGGCTGTAGGCCTGTTGAGCCTGGCCGCGGCCGCGCACCAGGGATGGTCGGCGAACCTGTTTACCACCGCCTCTGATATGTTCCCAAAGACCGCAGTTGGGGCCGTGGTCGGCATCGGCGGCATGGCTGGATCGGTCGGCGGCGTACTGTTCTCGCTCAGCGCCGGATGGGTACTGCAAATTACGCATAGTTATGCGTCGCTGTTCGGGATAGCGGCCAGCGCGTATCTGATTGCCCTTGTGGTCGTGCGGCTCCTGGCCCCCGGACTGAAAAAAGTGGAAGTTTCCGTCTGATTTCAGACAAGTCCGCCGAATTCTCAAAAGTTTCTTTCGTAATCCAGTGGTCATACCACTATGGTCCAGAGTACACTGGCAAAGGAAGCCATGCCGCTTTATTTAAATGCCGGAAACAGTACGGCAGAGTTTACACCTCTTCAGCTAAAGGAAATGCTTTTCGAGGCGCTAAGCGCGTTGGGAGAGCGCAAGCGCGTACTCGTTGTTCCTCCAGACCAGACGCGCGCCCATTCCCGCGCCGGCGAACTTACGCGTTATACGTGGGAGTATTACGGCGACAACCTGAAGGCGGTGCTCCCCGCGCTGGGTACGCATTCGGCCATGTCCGCTACAGCCATTACGCGCATGTTTGGCGATGTGCCGCAGTCGCTTTTCTACGTGCACAACTGGCGGACGGACATTGTGACGCTGGGAGAGGTCCCGGCCGAGTTCATTCATGAAAAATCCGAAGGCAAGCTGAACTACACGTGGCCTGCGCAGGTGAACAAGCTGATTGCGCGCGGCGATTTTGATCTCGTGCTTTCCATAGGCCAGGTCGTGCCGCATGAAGTCATCGGCATGGCCAACTACAACAAGAACATTCTTGTGGGCACGGGCGGACGCGAGGGCATCAATCGCAGCCACTATCTGGGCGCGGTCTATGGCATGGAACGCATCATGGGACGCGCGGACAACCCGGTGCGCCAGGTGCTGAATTATGCCTCAGACCATTTCCTCAAAAACATCCCCATAGTTTACGTTCACACCGTGGTCAGCCGTAACGCCGAGGGCCGTCTCGCGGTGCGCGGACTGTTCATTGGCGATGACGTCGAGTGTTTCCATCGCGCTGCCGATCTGAGCCTCGAAGTGAATTTTGAGATGCTGGACAAACCCATTCAGAAAGCAGTCGTCTACCTTGAGCCGCATGAGTTCAAAAGCACATGGCTGGGGAACAAGGCAGTTTATCGCACACGCATGGCGCTGGCCGATGGCGGCGAACTCATCATTCTTGCACCCGGAGTTGAGGAGTTTGGCGAAGATCCGGCGATTGATAAGCTCATTCGCAAATATGGATATCTCGGCACGCCAAACACCCTCGCAGCGGTTGAGAAGAATTCCGACCTGGCATCGGACCTGAGCGCCGCAGCGCACCTGATTCATGGCTCGTCGGAAGGCCGCTTCAACATCACGTATTGTCCGGGACATTTGAGCAAAGAAGAGATGGAGAGTGTCGGGTTCCGTTACGCCGATCTAGCCAGCATGACGAAGCGTTATGACCCTGACAAGCTCAGGAACGGATACAACACCGTAGATGGCGAAGAAATTTTCTATATCTCCAATCCTGGATTGGGCCTGTGGGCGTATCGCGGGCGATTTCATTCATAAATCAAGGAGCATGATGAAATGAGCACTCATCTTACGCTACCGAAGTATTCCATCGGCGTAGGCGACAGGTTTGCGCATCAGGCCAGGGCACAGCTTGCGGCGTGTGTTCTGGCCGCAAATGCGGGCATTGAAATCGTTCCCGTGTGGAACAAGTCGAACCGCGAGCACACGATCATCGGGTCTGAGCCTTCGTCCACGCGGGCCGCAGCCGATGCAGCGGTGAAGGCGCTCGGCTGGAACAAACCCTACTTCTGTGATGCCGACCACATCGGACTAGCTACGGTAGACCGCTTTCTGCCCGCATGCGACTTCTACACCATTGACGTCGCCGAAGAGATTGGCAAGCCCGCCGGCAAAGCCGCCGTGGAAGCATTTGTAAAGCGGCACCCCGAACTGCAGGGCGAAATCAAAGTGGAAGGCATCAGCGAGCCTCTGACCATCACGCGCGAGTTTCTGGAGCGGGTTGCCAATAAGTTTCTTGCCGCGGTGCAGCAGGCCGGGGCCATCTATCGCAAAATTGAAGCAGCAAAAGGGGCAGGGAACTTCATTACGGAAGTCTCGATGGATGAAACCGATTCTCCGCAAACGCCCGCCGAACTGCTTATCATCCTTGTCGCTGCCGCGGACGAAAAAATCCCGCTGCAAACCATCGCTCCAAAATTCAGCGGACGCTTCAACAAAGGTGTGGACTACGTGGGCGAAGTGGCGCAGTTTGAGAAAGAATTTGCGCTCGACGTGGCAGCCATCGCCTATGCGGTAAAGCACTATGGACTTCCGCAAAACCTGAAACTCAGCGTGCATTCGGGAAGCGACAAATTTTCCATCTATGCGCCCATTCACCGCACTCTGCAAAGGTTCAACGCCGGGGTGCATCTTAAAACAGCTGGCACAACGTGGCTCGAGGAACTCATTGGCCTGGCAGAAGCAGGCGGCGCCGGACTCGCGCTGGCCAAAGAGATTTATGCCCAGGCGTTCGATCATCGCGAAGAACTCTGCGCACCATACGCAACGGTGATTGATATTGATCCGGCGAAGTTGCCCTCGCCACAGCATGTCGCGCAGTGGACTTCTGCGCAGTACACCTCGGCCCTACGCCATGATCCGAAGTCTACGGCCTATAACAGCAGTTTCCGGCAATTGCTGCATGTTGGGTTTAAGATTGCCGCAAAGATGGGCAATCGGTATCTTGATTTGCTGGAAGCGAATGAGGGAGTCGTGGCGCGCAATGTTACGGAGAATCTATACGTGCGGCACATCGCTCCGGTCTTTTCAGGGAAAGGGCAGCTTGCATGAACCATCCTATGGGTCTTGAAGGAAAAACAGCCGTCGTTATTGGCGGAACATCGGGCATTGGACGCGCCCTCAGCCTGGGGCTCGCCGAAGCGGGAGCTGATGTTGTCGCCTCTGCGCGCCGCAAGGAGCAGGTGGAAGAGACCGCAGCGGAAATCGAAGCGTGCGGCAAGCGTACTCTCCGCGTTTCGTCTGATGTAAGCGACCGTCCTTCTCTTGAAAATCTCCTCAGCCAGACACTGGAGCACTTCGGCAAGGCCGACATCCTCATCAACTGCGCAGGAAAGATCAAACGCGCTCCCACGCTCGATTTTCCTGAAGAGGAATGGCAGAGCATCATAGATACAAACCTGACCGGAACGCTGCGCGCCTGCCAGATATTCGGCAAGCACATGCTTGAGCGCGGCTATGGACGCATCATCAATATCGCCTCTCTCAATACGTTTGTGGCGCTCTCTGAGGTCGCTGCCTACGCCGCGAGCAAAGCAGCCGTGGCTTCGCTGACGCGCTCGCTTGCCGTCGAATGGTCAAAGCACGGCGTACTGGTGAATGCGATTGCTCCCGGGGTCTTTCGCACAGCCCTCAATGCGCAACTGCTCGATAGCACTCCGCGCGGAAAAGAATTGCTGATGCGCACGCCCATGGGTCGCTTCGGTAAGACGGAGGAAGTCGTCGGCGCGGCAATTTATCTTGCTTCCGATGCAGCTTCGTACGTTACTGGGCAGGTGCTTGTAGTAGATGGAGGGTTTCTGGCCAGCGGAGTAAACCAGTAGGAAAAGGAAAGCTGGATCCAGCAATTCTACGAGCGTGAAGAAGCGCTCGCCAGCTTCGCTTCGGCGCCTTCTATCACTTGGTTGGCTTCTTCGTATTTTTCTGCGTCGTCGCCCGCTTCGCTCCACAGCTTCTGTCCGCGGTCGAGTTCCTGCTGGGCCTCGCTTGCGTTGATTTCTTCCGGCTTGAGCGCGGTTTCCGCAAGGATAGTCACGCGGTCCGGAAGCACCTCCACAAAGCCCCAGCTTACAAAAAAGCGCTGCTCGCCTGCGCGCCCTCCGTGCGTGCGGACCTCACCTGCGCCAAGCTCAGAAAGCAGAGGAGCGTGGCCAAATAGCGCCTCCATGTAACCATTGCGCGCAGGCAGCTCGACCGCGTCGGCGGTGGAGTCCACCAGAACGCGGTCCGGGGTCACAAGCCGGATGTGGAGTTGGTTCGCCATGGTCTTATGCGTTTGCCTTCATCTTTTCTGCGGCTTCGAGTACGTCTTCAATCGAGCCTTTCAGATAGAACGCCTGCTCCGGAATATC
>DASRBV010000015.1:0-16548 GCA_035653455.1 Pseudacidobacterium sp.
AAAAATGGCCGCCCCCAGCATGTTTTATTACAACGGGAAGTACTATCTTTCTACTGAAGGAACCGATCCTACCCAGCAATGGGTCACGATAGTGTATTCGAGCTCTTCTCCTAAATCCGGCTTTACTCTTGTGCCCGGGAATCCGGTCCTCGCAAATGGTGGCGCCTGCATGTTCCAGCAGGCCTTTGGAAACACACTCTATAACTACAACTGTCAGCAGACCAATGGTGCGTGGACATTACAGATGCGCACAGCAAGTCTGTCTGCAGGCCCTCAGGCCTTTGGCACATTTAATCCTTCCAAATGGAAGATCAGCGGCGGGGGTGTCTGGGCAATTGTTCCAGCCACGCAGCCGGATGGAACACAAGGGCATGTCGCACAGGCCCAGACCTCGTCGCGGCAGGTCCTGGTCACTCCGAATTACTCGGCGGGTGATTACGTTGTCCAGGCCAGTGGCAAGGAAATCCTGGGTGACGTGTGGGGGGTTGGTGTCCATGCAACAGCCTGGTCCAACTTATATTCCGTCAATCTCTATGGAGATATGAACGGAGGGTACAACCTCTACTCGTACGGTTGGTTCAATAACACCAGTGATATTGCGAACACGCAGATACTGCAGCTGCAAGCCGGGAACATCCAGCCGAATACGTGGTACAAGATTGTCACAAAAGTCCACCAAGGCACGATCGAAGTAGATACAAACGGCCAAAGTGCGCAGGGTTCTGATTCCACTCTCGCTACAGGCGGCGTTGCCCTGTATGCCGAAGGTGGCACCAATGCAGAATGGGACAACCTGCTGGTAAGAAAATATGCCATTGTTGATCCAACGGCCTCTGTTGGGCAAGCCACGCAAGCAGGGATCTCGTCTCTTACCGTTTCTCCATCATCAGTGCTGGGTGGCGCAACTTCCCAGGGAACGGTAACACTGGCGATTGCAGCACCAGCCGGCGGAGCGACAGTTTCCCTTTCCAGTAGTGTCTCTTCCGCCTCAGTTCCTGCCAGCGTAACTGTGCCTGCCGGCGGAACCACCGCGACTTTTACGGTAACAACAACATCGGTTGCGACGGTAACCTCTGCTAAGATTTCCGCCACCTACGGCAGTTCCGGCCAAACCACAACACTCACAATCAATCCGTATCTCTCTACAGTATCCATTTCGCCCTCAACTGTGCAGGGAGGAAGTTCTTCGCAGGGGACCGTTACGCTTTATGCGGCGGCGCCTTCAGGTGGAGCAACAATCGGTCTGTCCAGCGGGAATTCCGCAGCAACAGTGCCGGGCAGCATTGTGATTCCGGCAGGCCAGACTTCAGGGACCTTTACGATTGGCACGAGCGCGGTGAATACAACTGTAGCAGCGCAAATCACCGCCAATTATGCTGGAGCAAGTGTCAGCTCTACGCTGACAATCCAGCCACCGCTGTCATCTTTTGCAATAGCTCCGGGGACAATCATCGCAGGCGCGACAGCGCAGGGAACGGTAACTCTCGGCAGCGCTGCTCCTTCCGGAGGCGCGGTCATTTCACTGAGCAGTAATAATGCCGCGGCAATTGTTCCTGCATCCATTACAATTCCCGCCGGTTCAACTTCTGCGAACTTTACAGTCAATGGTGGATCTACAGCAGCGAACGCTACGGCAACCATTACTGCTTCTTACATGGGCAGCACGCAGACCGCGTCCATTACAGTTTTGCCTACGCTGGCTTCGCTTACACTCAGCCAGAACAATATCTTTGGCGGAAACAGTACTCAGGGAACTGTGACACTTAACGGTGCAGCACCTTCCGGCGGTACGGTGGTGAATCTATCGAGCAACAACAGTGCAGCATCTGTTCCGGCAAGCGTGACCGTTGCTGCAGGGACGACAAGCGCGAGTTTTACAGTCACAACGACCACTGTTTCTTCCAACACTACGGCAAACATTACGGCTTCGAGCTTCGGATCTTCGCAGGCAGCCAGCCTGACGATTGCTCCCGCATCCGGCAACTGGTTCTCGCCATCATGGCAATATCGCAGTGCGGTTACGATTACAAATTCGAACAGCTCTGCTCTTTCCAACTTCCAGGTGAAGGTGCAGCTTGGATCGAACTTTGACTTCACCAAGGCAGCGGCGAATGGGGCTGACATCCGCTTTACAGCTTCTGATGGACTGACTGCAATTCCCTTCTGGATCGAGAGCTGGAACAGCACCAGCGCTGTTCTGTGGGTAAATGTCCCCTCCATACCTACATCCGGGACAACCATATTCATGTACTATGGCAATCCGTCAGCAACAAGCGCATCGAACGGTCCTGCCACTTTTCTCTTCTTCGATGACTTCAGTGGGGGAAACATCAGTTCCAGTAAATGGACCAGCACCGGTGGAACATGGTCTGTTATCTCAGACACGAACGAAAATGGTGTGACCAGCAGCGTTGCGCAAGGGGCCACGACCAACCGGCAGATTTTGTATTCCACCTATTCAGGAACAGATTATGTTGCCGATGTATTCGGCAAGCAGACTGCCGGACGTGTTTGGGGCCTGGGTGTTCGGGCAACAAATGCCTCAAACCTGTATTCAATCAATCTCTACGATGACCTGAATGGAGGCACGAATCTTTATGCCTACAGTTGGGTCAACGACCCTGGCGGAAATGCGACGGCCACTCTTGGCGGCGGAAATGCCGGAACAGTCACCGCAAACAATTGGTACCGCCTAACAGCGAAAGTCCACGGAAACGCAATTGATATTCTTGCAAATAATGTTCCGGTCGTTTCAGTAACAGACAGCTCGAATGCACTGCCTTCAGGGGGAATCGCGCTCTATGGCGAAACAGGCACAACCGCAGAATTTGAGAATGTTCTCGTCCGGCAATATGCCGCTACGGACCCGGCTACAAGCGTTGGCCCCACGACGACCCAGGGCGGAGGAACGACCGGAGGTGGCGGCGGTAACGCGCGTGTGTATCGCATTTGCCTTACGCAGGCAGAGGTCAATGGAGGAGCAAGTTCTCCGGCAACCTGCACTCTGCCCAGCGGCGTAAATGTTCCTGCCGGACACGGTGTGGTGGTCTTCGTTTCGTTCCCAAGCACAACGACGATTGCAACCAATGCCGTCTCGGACACAGAGGGCAATACATACACGTATCTCACGACCCAGCAGGACGAAGGTACAGCAGATACTATCTGGGCATGGTCTTCTGTGCTCAAGAATCCCTTGAACGCCGGCGACATCATCACTCTGGTTCCTCCGCAATTCTGGGGCGCATGGAACCTGTATATCTATGACATTGGTCCAGTGACGGGCACAGATACCTATGCCGCTGATCCTCTGTACTACAACACGTCGTGGACGCTTGGTCCTACTTCCGCAACCACGGGACCGAAGGATGTCTGCATTGGTGCGGCCGGAGTGAACCAGGTGCCAACGCCTCCAATATCAGACTTCTCAGTAACCAATAATTTCACGTTGCTCGATGTTACAAACTTCCATAACCCGCAAAGCGCCAATTATCCAGGGAAGAACCTGGTGACAATGTGGGGCGAAGTTACATCTGGAACGCAGGTCTCTACGACGCTGACCAGCACGATCGGTCCTGATACCGGCGCGTCCATCCTGGGTTGCTGGATTGAAGCATCCACTTCCCAAACACAGGCGCAGATCCAGGTGCAGCCGAGTCAAATCACCTTTTCTGACGCAGTTGTAGGAACAACTACAACTGCGCAAGGCGTCACAGTCTCAAATACAGGAAACGCAAGCGCATCTCTGCAATCTTCTTCAGTGAGCGGCGATTTTCAAATCAGCGGCAGCACTTGTGGAACTGCACTAGCGCCGAACACCAGTTGTACCGTTTCTGTGGCCTTTACGCCGAAGGCCTCTGGATCGCGGAGCGGATCTTTAAGTATTCAGGACAATCTTGGGACACATCTCGCACAGCTTACCGGACGAGGTCTGACGCAGGCGACTGCCGACCTGTCTGCCTCTGGATTGAACTTCTTTCTGCCAGTGGTGGTAGGGCAGAAGAGCGCCGCCGAACTCATTACTCTTGCTAACAATGGTGACGCTGTCCTGGGACAAATCGCTGTAAGCATTTCCGGCGACTTTACGATGGATAATGACTGCGGCACGCAGCTGGCAGGACACACCTCCTGCCCTATTCTAGTGACTTTTGCACCCACACAAGCTGGAGTGGAGCAAGGGGTTCTTCAGGTAAACACCGTCTTTGGTGCGCAGCAAGTCCGGCTTTCAGGAACAGGCATGTCGCCTCCGGCGCTCTTCCTGGCTTCCACTCTTCCTGGATTTGGAAGCCAGGGTATTGGCACAGCCAGCAGCACGCAATTCATTACAGTCGTCAATCGTGGCGGCTCAACCCTTACCGGCCTCACCTTTTCCATAAGCGGCGATTTCACTATCTCCACCAACACTTGTACACCTGGCGCTGCGCTAACATCTGGAAGCGCTTGCATTCTTGGTGTTGTTTTTACTCCCACACAGACAGGAACACGCAACGGAACACTCGCCGTTTCAGGTGCAAATCTTGCATCTCCTCTGATCGAGCCGCTTCAAGGTACAGGAATCGATTTCGAATTGACAATCCTCGGCCAGACATCCCAGACCATTCAAAGCGGACAATCTGCTAAGTATCAGGTGCAGTTCACATTTATCGGAGGACCTGGCGGAGTGCCTTACATCACCTGCTCCGGCCTTCCGAAAAACGCCAGTTGCTCGATAGATCAATCAGCAGGGGCGGTATCCACGGCAAACGCACAAACCATCAACGCTACGGTGACCATTGCACCTGCAGCCACAACTGCTTCTACTCCCGAAAAGACGGGGCTTACTTTGGCATTCTTTCTGCCATTTTTCGCTGGATTTGCAAGGCGACGCAATCTGATGCGCGCTGTGCTTCTGTGCTTTGTTTCTGCAATGCTGCTGGCCTCAGCCGCATGCGGTATCCAGCCTAACAGTTTCAGCCAGACAGCGGACGCGAGCGGATTACAGGCCGGTGTGTACACCATCCATATCAGTGCGTCGCTCGACAGTCTGACAAAAACCGTACCCGTCACACTGACTGTCAAATAACGGCCATTCACAGGAGCCGGCACATGAAGTGTATGCTTCCGGCTGTCCTCTTGAAATTATTTATATGGAATCGGCCTGCTGTGCATCTTTCACGCGCAAGGGTGGGATATTCATTTCGCGAATCTTGTACATCAGCGAGCGATAGCTGATTTTCAGTACGCGCGCTGCCTTCTTACGGTTCCAGTTGTTGGACGCGAGCACCTGCAAAATCAATCTGCGCTCCAGGTCCTGCACGGTCTGCCTTGTGATGCGCTTGAGTGAGAAGTCGCCATCAAAGGATGTGGTTACAGCGAAAAATGGAGCATTGCCGCGTGTAAGATCGGCAAGCACAGCATCTTCCTGTCCAAAAATGACATATCTGCGGACAATATTCTCCAGTTCGCGAATATTTCCGTACCATGGATAGTCCATGAGTGCCTGCACGGCAGAGGAAGAGAGCGGACGCGCCATGCAATTCAGATGTTCGCTGTGGTGCTCTATCAGAAACTCGACAATGCGCGGAATATCATTTCTGCGTTCGCGTAAGGGTGGCAGGGAAATGGTCACTCCGTCGAGGCGATATAAGAGGTCTTCGCGGAACGATCCTGCTGCAATGTTTTCTTCCAGGTTTTGGTTTGTTGCGGAAACAATGCGGACGTCCACGTGCTGTTCCGTTTCGCCGCCTATTCTGCAGAACCTTCCGTCCTGAAGCACTTGCAGCAGTTTGGCCTGCAGATTGGGTTCCAGGTCTCCAATCTCATCCAGAAACAAAGTCCCGGCACGCGCGCTTTCGACCTTTCCGGGTTTGCTGGCATACGCGCCTGTGAATGCGCCGCGCTCATAGCCAAACAATTCGCTTTCCATCAACGTTCCAGGAATTGCGGGGCAATTCACCTTGACGAATGGACCGTGCTTCCACGGCGAAAGATGGTGCAACAGCTTCGCAATCACCTCTTTGCCTGTTCCACTTTCTCCGCGAATGAGCACGGGAATATTTCTGCCAGCTGCGCGCTCCAGTTTAAGCTGCACAATCTTCATGGCAGCGGTTGTGCCAAATATCACATCCGGTGGCGGAAGATTGATTTCGATCGTATGTGGTGATTTTGTTCCCGTGCTGAAAACCATAAGCTCGTGTATTTACTTGCATTTTTCGAACCAAATACCATGCTTCGGGGTGGGATTACACAAGAAAAACAGCGAGTAATTATGAGAAGAACTTCTCTATGTAGTTGCTTTGTCTAAAGTTGCAACACAATGCAGACAAATGTTTGTGTAAAAACTTTTTCATTTGACATGCAAATCTTTGCCTTTGTATAGTTCTTTCTGTCGTCGTACTTTCCCCCTGTTTATTTTGGCACTGGAGCATACATCTTAAGTGTGTCCGGCAGCCCTGAAGTCTCCTCCCTGCAAGTAACGTTGTTTAACCTGGAACCACTATCTGGCGAGCATTCGTGTCAAGCTCTCAGTATGGTGTGCCCTTAAACAACATTCAGGAAGACGCCGCATATTGCTTCCATGAGAACGGAATTTGAAATCGCCTTGGAGAAGTTATGACAACCGCACAATCATTGTCTGCTGTAAGTCAGGAAACGGATCTGTCTGCTAAATCAGGACTAGAGGGAGCGCAAATCTTCTTAATTGACCAGGCCGGAGTTATGGAGCACCTTCGCTCACTGCTTTCCGGTCATTCATGCAGAGTCACTGGTGTTTCAAGAAGCGAAGATGCAATGGCAAAGCTGAAAACCAGTCAGCGCCCGAATGTGATATTGATTGATGCCCATCTTCCGGGGCCAGGTGGATTGTCAGTGTTGTCGGCGGTGCGCGAAATGTATCCCAGTGTGCCTTGTGTTATGTTGTCATGCTCTTACGATCCACGGCTGATTGTCGAGGCCATGAAACGCGGCGCAGTGGATATCATCCTGAAACCTTTCCATAAGAATGATGTTTTGGAAACGCTGCGGCGCTGCATCGCCATTGTGGACAGCTCGTATGAAAACCAGGCACGTGAAATTCCCCTAGTAGACAACACATCGTTCGTCTTTGCCAGTGAACGCATGCGGACGATTTTCTCGCAGTGCTCCACGATTGCCCGGGTGGACCTGCCAGTGCTAATCCTTGGCGAGAGCGGCACAGGCAAGGAAGTCCTCGCACAGTTCATTCACAAGATGTCGCCTGCTTCGCACCGCACCTTTTTGAAAGTCAACTGTGCCGCCATGCCGGCTGATCTTCTGGAAAGCGAACTGTTTGGATACGAGCAGGGCGCATTTACCGGCGCAGTGAAAGCAAAGCCCGGAAAATTTGAGATGTGCAACAACGGCACGATCTTTCTGGATGAAATTGGAGAAATGCCATTCCCGCTCCAGGCAAAGCTGCTTCATGTTTTGCAGGACGGCAGTTTTTCGCGCCTGGGTGGACGCACAACGATGAAGGTGAACGTTCGCATGATCGCAGCCACCAATATTGATATGAAGGTTGCTATTGCAGAACGCCGCTTCCGGGAAGACCTTTTCTATCGCCTGAACGGATTTTCTCTGCACCTTCCGCCTTTGCGGGAGCGTAAGGATGAAATTCCTGTCCTTGTCCGGCATTTCGTGGCGAAGCTTTCTGACAAATATGCTCAGAAGTGCCCGACTGTTTCTGACGAGATGCTGCGTGCCTGCATGAACTATGCATGGCCTGGAAATATTCGCGAGCTGGAAAATTTTGTGAAGCGCTTTCTTGTGCTCGGCGATGAACGGATGATGATGGCCGAGCTGCGTGGAGACCGTAAACTTCCCGCGGCCAGTGGTATCGGTGGGCAACCTGAGCCAGCAGCTATGAGCCTGAAGAAGCTCGTTCGCAGGGTGAAGGCTGATGCCGAGGCTGAAGCCATCAGTGCTGCTCTTGACCGAAACAACTGGAGCAGAAGGCAGGCGGCAGCAGAACTGAAAATCAGCTATAAGGCGCTCTTGTATAAGATGCGCGACTATGGCCTGTCAGAACCTCAGGCTATGAGGGCATAAGGGTGGAGTTTGATTTGGAAGAGGCAGCATTCGTGGATGTGAAAGAAGCGAAATCTACCAGAAAAGAAGAAGAAAAAGTTGTAGTCCATCTGACAGGCGGAAGAATCATAAAAGGGTTTCTGCCTGTCGAAAGTCCGAAAGACCTGCAATCGCTGCTTGAGAAGCCGCGCCTGAATTTCTCAGGGACCATTACGGTCTTTTCTGCCGAAGGCCGTACTCCGGTAGAAATTGACGCGCAGCAGCTTAAGGCCATCTTCTTTGTGAACTCTTTTTCCGGCAATAGTGAACGGAATGCTTTGCGGTATTACATTCACGGGCCGGAAGTAGGCGCTATCTGGGTTGAGGTGCAGTTCAAGGACGATGAAATTATGGAAGGTATTGTCCATAATTCCATTCATCATTTAATTGCAGACGGTTTCTTTCTGCACCCCTCTGACCCGGGCAGCAATAACAAACTGGTGTATATCCACAAGAACGCCATTAAAGATTACCGGGTGCTGGGCGTTCGCACATTAGCAAACGGATAATGCGAGGCGGCCCTTGCCAGAGGCGCCGCTTCGTCAATTTCCATTTCAACACTGTAGTTGCAGTCTGCTTGTTTGTGCACCTGAAGAACGTTCCCTGTTCCAGCAATATTCAATGTTGGTTCCAGAGTAATTTCTGGCGGGACACTCAATACAAACACAACGTTTCCCGGCCGGACCTCAAGATTCGTGTGAAAGAAGATCTTTCTGCCGTGGATCTCTTCGATAACGCCCTCTATGACAGACGGGCTGTCAGGACATCGAATTTCTATTGGCATCCTGGCTGGAAATAATGCGGGGCTATGCTCCTGCACAAGGGGCGAAGTCACTCTCTTTCTCCTCCGGATTTAAACTGGCACTTTGGCAGACAGCCCTGCAGACCCGAAAATGGCTTCGGGTACGAAGTTTTCTTCCTGGTTGGTAATAGATTTTCCATTCTGATTCTTGCTTCTGGGGCATGTTCCGTACTTTTGTTTGCACAGGTATTTCCATCCCCTTTGTGCCTGTTTTATTGCAAGTAGATGGCCGAATTGCCAATCTGAGGAAAAAGGCGCAGTGAGAAGCAATGCACCCGGCAGCCAAAGCTTGAAAAGCAAACTTTCTCCCACTATTAAGAAAAGATTTTCCTCTCCCGGCAACCTGCGCGGTTTTGTCCGGAACCGGACGCGTTGCTTTTCTCAACGGCAGGGCCGGCAAGGACATTAAGCCCGGGACTTCTTTCAGCGTAAGCAGGGTTATTGCGACAAAACCGGCCTTTCTTTTCGCCCTCTGGAAGCCAAATTGCTTGTTAACTGGCAGCAGGTCGAATTATGTGTGGCATTGCTGGAATCATAAGTCAGGACTCTACCGCGCTTCGGACGCTTGCGCTTGAGCGCATGACAGAGGCCCTGTCTCATCGTGGTCCCGACGAACACGGGTTGCATATTGAAGGAAGCGCTGCTCTTGGCCACGCCCGACTCAGCATTATTGACCTGGCAGGTGGCCACCAGCCGATGCAGCTTCATGACGGCCGCATGTGGACCACCTTCAACGGAGAAATTTTTAATTACATCGAGTTAAGGCAGGAGTTAGAGCAAAAGGGCCATAAGTTTGTTACAAAGTCTGACACGGAAGTTATCCTCCATCTTTATCAGGAATACGGCACAGACTTTGTCCAGCGCATGAACGGGCAGTGGGCCCTGGCTATTTGGGACGACGCACGTAAGCAGTTATTTCTCTCCCGTGACCGCATGGGCATTCGCCCGCTCTATTACACAACCGTGGGTGGCGCACTTATTTTCGCCTCGGAGATTAAGGCCATCCTCGCTCATCCTCGTGTTCCGCGCCAACTTGATTTGCAGGCGCTTGACCAGATATTCACCTTCTGGTGCCCGCTGCCTTCGCGCACTACCTTCAAAAATATCCACCAGCTTCCTCCAGGGCATTCCGGCATCTTCAAGGATGGACACCTGAAAACATGGCGGTACTGGAAGCTCAATTACGAATGGCAGACAGATGAGTCTCCGCGTGCTGTCGAACGTGCTGCTGATCAACTTTTTGAATTGCTTCTCGATGCTGCGCGCATTCGACTTCGTGCCGATGTTCCTGTAGGCGCATATCTCAGCGGAGGACTGGATTCTGCAGTCACCACTGCGCTTATTACCAGGCTCGTTCCTGAAAATCTGCGCACATTCTCCGTTGGATTTGAGGATGCGGACCTGGACGAAAGCGTCTGGCAGCGCGAAGCAGCTTCTTTCTTCGGGGTGGGCCACGAGAGCATCCGCTGCTCGGCAGAAGACATCGGCGAAGTCTTTCCCGATGTGATCTGGCACATGGAGCAGCCTGTTCTGCGCACTGCGCCTGCTCCTTTATATATATTGTCGCGCCTGGTGCGCGAAAGCGGGTTCAAAGTTGTCCTGACTGGAGAAGGTTCTGATGAGATACTCGGCGGGTATGACATCTTCAAGGAAGCGAAAGTCCGCCGCTTTATCGCCAGAAACATTGATTCAAAGTTTCGCCCGCTCCTTCTCAGGAGACTCTATCCATATATAGGTAATATCCAGAAGCAATCGCCTGCATATCTGCAGCGCTTCTTCCACGTAAATCCATCGGACGTGGAAAATCCGTTTTTTTCGCATATTCCGCGCTGGACGCTGACCGCACGCGCGAAGACGTTTTTCAGTGATGATGTGCGTCAGGAGCTTGGCGGCTATGACTGCCTCTCCGACATGCGGTCAGAATTGCCAACAGAATTTTCGCGATGGGACGGTTTTAGCCAGGCGCAGTATCTGGAGACGGCGCACTTGCTGCCAAACTATATCCTTTCAGCGCAGGGAGACAGAGTGGCAATGGCGCATTCCGTCGAGGGCCGCTATCCATTTCTTGATTACAGAGTGGTCGAGTTTGCATCGCATCTTTCACCTGCGCTCAAGATGAAAGCGCTTGATGAAAAGTATCTTCTAAAGCGCATGGCGAAGGGCCTGGTTCCTGAATCCATTCTGTCGCGGCCCAAGCAGCCGTATCGCGCACCGGACGGCCGGAGCTTCGTTCATGGAAAAGCGCGCGAGTATGTGGACGAAATCCTGTCTGCGGAAACAATACGGAACGCAGGCATCTTCAAGCCAGAGCCGGTCAGGATGCTATTAGAGAAATTCCGTTCCGGGCGGCCTACAAATACTGGAGACGATATGGCTTTAGTTGGAATTCTCTCCACATCGCTCCTGATGGACCAATTTATTTATCAAAATCGAAAGCAGGACTGTGCATGTACAACCTACAGCGAGAGCTTCGCGACTTTATCGTAACTAACTTCATGTTCGGCGACGGCGCCGGATTGGCGGACAACGATTCCTTCATCAATAAGGGGGTCATTGATTCCACTGGGGTCCTCGAACTTGTGATGCATCTCGAAGAGACCTATCGGATCCAGGTGAAAGACAACGAACTTGTCCCTGAAAATCTGGACTCAATTGATAACCTTGTTGCCTTTATTTCTCGCAAGCTCGCGGCGGAGCAGGAACTTGTCACCGCTGCGCAGGCATAGATGGAGAAGAACGTGGACCAAACCGAAAACCTAGCCGTGCTGAGTCATCCACTCAGTCTCGATGTTGAAGCAGAGGCGCAACGCATTGAAGCCTCCATCCGCGAGATGGTCTTCAAGCGATTGAAGCGCAAAGGCGCAGTCATCGGCGTCTCCGGGGGCATTGACAGCAGCGTAGTGGCGTTTCTATGCGCGCGGGCGCTTGGCCCCGAACGCGTCATCCTTCTCTTTACTCCGGAACTCGATTCATCGAGCGAGAACCTGCGCCTGGGTCAAAGTGTCGCGGACGCTCTCGGTGTGCGGTCTTTTCTGGAGGACATCAGCCCCGTTTTGAAAGGGGCAAGGTGCTACGAGCGGCGTGATGAAGCCATCCGCCAGGTCTTTCCTGAGTATGGTCCCGGCTACAAGATGAAGATCGTCCTGCCTTCTATTGATGAAGACAGCAAGTATTCACTCTTCTCGCTGGTGGTACAGGCGCCGGATGGGGCGGTCCATAAGAGAAGGCTTACGGCTGACGCCTATCTCGGCATTCTTGCATCCACCAATTTTAAACAGCGCGCCCGCAAGATGATGGAGTATCACTATGCTGACCGCTATCAGTTCGCAGTTGCCGGGACCCCAAACCGTCTGGAATATGACCAGGGCTTTTTTGTGAAGAACGGCGATGGATCTGCCGATTTTAAACCGATTGCTCACTTATATAAGTCCCAGGTCTATCAGTTAGCAGAGTACCTAGGCGTTCCGGAGGAAATACGCAGGCGTCCTCCTACAACCGATACCTATTCACTCGAGCAGACGCAGGAAGAATTTTATTTCTCCATGCCGTTGCAACAGTTTGATCTCTGCCTTTTCGGAAAAAACAACGGGCTTGCTCCCGCAGAAATAGCAGACCTGGCTGGGTTGCCGGCCCATGCAGTGGAACGGGCCTATCAACAAATTGAATCAAAACGTGCAGTAACTCACTACCTTCGGATGAAGCCTTTAATGGTTGAGCCTGTTACAGAGTGCGAGATCAAGGAATAAGAGAGGATTTATAAATTGTCACTCGCAACTGTTAGTCCAGAAGCCATAGTGCGGAAAGAAGAGTATGGATCGAATGTCTATGACTATCTTCTCGCCGGTAAGGACCCGGAACGGGTGGCGCTCATTCTGCTCGATGGCGAAAAGACCTATGAAGACATTCTTTTCAGCTCGCAGTTGATTGCGTCTCATCTGTTGCAACAAGGGCACAGCAAAGGAGACCGCGTTCTTCTCATCGCTGAAAACAGCTTCTTCTGGGTCGCGAGCTACCTGGGCATTCTGCGTGCAGGATTAGTATGTGTACCGTTGCCTGCTAATACTGCGCAGGAAACAGTTTCTTATATTGCTGAGATCACAGAAGCAAAGTCTGCATGTGTTCCGGCAAGAGTGTTTTTAAAAAATAAACTGCGGTTACCTGTCCCGGTGCTCACCGATGTGCCAGTACAGGAGGCAGAGAAACCAGGAGCACAACATCGTAACGGCTTCATCCAGCCTCAGAATTTTCCGCAGATCTCGCGCGACGATCTCGCTGCGTTGATGTTCACCAGTGGAACTACAGGAAAGCCGCGGGGAGTGATGGTTACGCATGGCAATATCATTGCGAATACCAACTCGATCATTGAATATCTTCGCTTGAGCAGCCGGGACCGCATTATGGCAGTGCTGCCTTTCCAGTATTGTTTTGGGGCTTCTCTGCTGCACACGCATTTGCGAGCAGGCGGAAGCCTGGTTGTAGATCCACGCTTTATGTTTCCGGAGAAAATCCTGGAGCGCATGCGTGAGACGGAATGCACCGGATTTGCCGGCGTGCCGAGCCACTACCAGATATTGCTCCGCAAGTCCGCGCTTAAGGACTATTGTTTCCCGCACCTGCGGTATGTCCAGCAGGCCGGAGGACATCTGGCCCCGGCATTGATCCGGGAATTGCGTGAGGCGCTTCCGGGCACAGAAATCTTCGTCATGTATGGCCAGACCGAGGCCACGGCGCGGCTTTCTTACATGCCGCCGGAAATGCTCGACAGAAAGCCCGGCTCGATTGGCAAGGGCGTTCCAGGGGTAAAGCTGCGTGTGATTTACGCTGGCCGCGATGCTGCTCCTGGCGAAATCGGGGAAATTGTCGCACAGGGAGAGAACATTACACAGGGCTATTGGCGCGCTGAAGAAGAGACAGCAACCGTTTTCCGTGACGGAATGCTATACACCGGTGATCTGGCCACGGTAGATGAAGATGGTTATATCTTTATCGTGGACCGGGCCAAAGACTTCATCAAATGCGGCGGCAACCGGGTAAGCTGCCGGCAAATTGAAGAAAAGCTCCTCGAATTTGGCGACCTGCTTGAAGCAGCTGTTATCGGTGTGCCTGATGAAATCCTGGGAGAAGCGGTCAAGGCATTTGTTGTACCCCGCCCAGGAGTCGTTTCGGACCTTGAACCACTGTTGCGCCAGTTCTGCACACGAAACATGTTGCCTGCCCAGGTCCCGAGAGAATTTGTCTTCCTTGATGCCTTGCCCAAGAATGCCTCAGGAAAGGTGGCAAAATCTGTACTGCGCGAGATCAGGATGGCATCATGACGCGCAAGCTGGCAGTTGCGCTCACTCTGGTATTTCTTGCAATCTCTTCCTGCACAAAAAAGGAACATCCATCGCAAATGATTTCAGAATCACAATGGAGCAGGATCGAAGGCCTGCGCATCTATTTTGGACACCAGTCGGTCGGCGAAAACATCCTTGATGGTATCCGCGATATTGAGAAGCAATCGCACCGGAACAGCCTGCGTATTGTTTCGAGTGACGATCCGTCGAGCATCGAAGGCCCGGCCCTGATCGAGTCCCATGTGGGACGCAACGGCGACCCCACATCGAAAAATATTGCCTTTCGTGACATTCTCGATAAGGGCTTTGGGGCACAGGGCGGTATTGCGCTGTATAAATATTGCTTTGTGGACATACGGCCAGAGACGGACGTCGCCAAAATGTTTGCGGAATACCGTGACAACATGCGCGATCTTCGCTCCCGTTATCCGCGGTTGACGATTGTCCATGTCACCATTCCGCTTACAACTGTCGAGCCAGGATGGAAGGCAGTTTTGAAAAATCTGCTGGGGCGGCCCACCGAGCGTGCCATTGCAGAAAAGCGGCACCAGTTCAATCAACTGCTGCGGCAAGAATATGCAGGCAAGGAGCCAATTTTCGATCTTGCAGAGGCCGAGTCTACTCTGCCGGATGGCTCACGCGCATATTTCATCTCCCGGGGCGAGAGGATATACACGCTTGCACCGGAGTACACCTATGATGGCGGTCATCTGAACGAAAGTGGACGAAACGTAACGGCCCTTCGGCTTTTACAGACCCTGGCGCAATTTTAGTTTGTCTTCAAGTGAGTGTTGCTTTTGAAAAGGAAGAGAACAGCCTTTCTTTCTCTTCGAGCCTTTAGCCATGCAATGCCGCCAGGGTCTTTTCCAGGCTTGCTGCATCTTCTACGTTCAGTGCTGTCTGGGTGCGATCTATCTGGCGCAGCAGGCCGCAGAGCACCTTTCCCGGACCGACTTCAATAAAGTGGGTAGGCTTTTGCTCGATCAGCAGACGCATGGATTCGACCCAGCGGACAGAGCCTGTGACCTGACGGATGAGGGCGTCGCGCAGAGCCTCTGCGCCGGTGACAAGTGCCGCATCCACATTTGTGATGACAGGGACTTTGGGCGCGGAGAAATTCAGGCGCCGCAGGTCTTCAGCCAAGCGGTCCTGCGCGGGCTGCATCAGCGCGCAATGGAAGGGCGCGCTCACAGGAAGCATCACGGCGCGCCTGGCTCCAGCCTCTTTGGCGAGGGCGGCGGCACGCTCTACGGCAGCAGCAGTACCTGAGATCACCGTTTGCTCAGGCGAATTGAGGTTCGCGGCGGAAACAACTGCTTCGGTCTCTGCGGCGGCCTTTGCACAAACCTCTATGACTGCGTCAGAGCTGAGGCCCAGAATCGCGGCCATCGCGCCCTGTCCTGCGGGGACAGCTTCCTGCATGTAGCGTCCGCGATTGCGCACGGTCTTTACTGCATCGGCAAAGGAAAGCACGCCCGCGGCAACGTTGGCGGAGTACTCGCCCAGCGAGTGTCCGGCGGCAAAGCCGGGAGTGATGCCCTTTTCTGCCAGCACGCGCTGCGCGGCGATGGAAACAGTGAAGATGGCCGGCTGGGTGAACTCGGTCAGGCGAAGCTGCTCCTCGGGGCCTTCAAAGCAGAGTTTTGAGAGCGAAAAGCCGAGGGCTTCATCGGCTTCCTCAAAGGTCTGTTTGGCGACTGGGAATTTGTCATAGAGATCGCGGCCCATTCCGACGGCCTGCGAGCCTTGTCCAGGAAAAAGAAATGCCAGCTTTTTGTCACTCATGTCATAGGTATTTCAAATGATTCCAGGCCTGAGGCGCAACTGAATGAGATTTCGCTGGCAGAGATACGCAGTGCGCTCACTCAGTGCCTATTGCGGATTTGGCTTTAAAGGGGAAGGCCCCGCCCTCATTTTGGAGAAGCGGGGCCATCGTTTTGCAAGCAGCCTGTAAGCCGAATTCTGTCGAGGACGGTCATTCCTCCAGGCGACGCATTGCTGCGGCGCTCAAGCGACCTACCCGGAGGTTTCCGTTCCACTTAACGGCTTGTGCCGCCAGTCTGGATGACCCTCGTTGGCGCGCCGGGCCGGCACGCCGCGCGGCGAAACGGGTCTTGCCGCGCATCCCTCCCTATTTGGTCTTGCTCCGTGTGGGGTTTACCCTGCCTTCGGCGTTACCGTCGAAGCGGTGCGCTCTTACCGCACCTTTTCACCCTTACCTTTCGCCTTGCGGCGGAGGCGGTATGTTTTCTGTGGCACTGGCCGTCTTCAGGCCTTGAGGCCTGAATCCCGGACGTTATCCGGCACACTGCCCTGCGGAGTTCGGACTTTCCTCTCCTCAGGAACGGCGCG
>DASRBV010000016.1:0-3488 GCA_035653455.1 Pseudacidobacterium sp.
ATGGTTTCCGTGCCCGGAAGCGGCGGGTGGGCCTGCTTCTGTCCAAAGAGATTGTTGGCCTCGGTGGCGAGATGGGAGAGTCCCCATCCGGATTCGAGGGCGGCTTCGCAGGCGGCGTATTCCGGGAAGATGTGTCCGGCGGCCGCAGCGGCCTGGTATGCCTTCTGAAGAAATGTTTCCTGCATAGTCATGGTTTTTCCTCCAAATGGAAAGAGCGGAGCCTGCGGCTCCGCCCGGTTGTGGGGTACACCCTACTTAGTTTTTTGTAAATTCTTGCAAATACTTGGGTTACTGGTTGGTGGTTTCTACAGCATTCTCACAGATCGTCTGAACCATGCCCGAAACTACAGTCGCCGACACTGCACCGGGCAAATGGAGTCTACGGAATCTGTGAAAATGCCGTAAGGCCGCGATCCGCAGAGTGGTGTTGTGCCAATTCTGCTTATGCCGGTCTTCCGACGCTTTTGGAAAATCTTCTGGCCCAGGGATCCCGGGGGACCTAAATTTCTCAAATTCTTGAAAAGAATAGACTTGTCTGCCTGTTTGAAGGGCTTCGTTTCACTGTGATTTACGAAAAGGCTGATTTGTCATTCCGGACGGAGGCAGAAGATTCTTTCTCTCTTCGGTCGCCAGAATGACGGGACCCTACATAAGACACTGCAAACCCACATCTTTTCAGGGTGTGGGGCATTCCGGCTTATTCTGCCCCTTATTTTTATTATTTCAGATTGGCGGGGTGCTTTTGGTATTTATTCGTTATAACGAATAAAATTTTTTTCAAGCGAGGGCGTCCCTGATCCCTTCGACAAGGGCTTTCGGGTTGAATTCGCTGTGGATGATCTCATCGGGGCAGTCGCTGGCTTTGGACACCCGGTAATTGCAGACAAAGGCGACCTTCTGCTCCGGGTCCATTTTCTTAATATCGTCGCAGAGCTTTTCAGCGAGAGGAATCCGCCCATCTCCTTCCACATCCACCAGCACCAGATCGTACTTGGATTGCTTATAGAGCGCCTCAGCTTCTTCGATGGAGAGGGTAGAGGTCACGTGGTATCCCTGGAGGCGGAGGATTTCGTCGCGCAGCACGCGGATGAGGTCGCGGCTGCAAACATGCAGGATGCTGGGGGCCGACATACAGCGAGAGCATAGCAGAATCCTGCGATATTGGCACTGGGTCTTCCATCCCAGTGTCCGGAGTTACCCAGCCCCGGGGCAGGGCTTTGTATCCTTCACTTCCCCTTCGCTCCGCTCAGGGTCCGGCGTTGCCATCTACAGGATGACTATTTGTTTTAAATCACTGCTTACACTACGAAGTACTTGGCTTGCGGGTGGTGGACGATGATGGCGTTGGTGCTTTGTTCGGGCTCCAGGTGGAAGCCTTCGGTCAGGCGGACGCCGATGTTCTTTTCCGGCTCCAGCAGCTCGAAGATTTTGGTCTGGTCTTCGAGGTTGGGGCAGGCCGGGTATCCAAAGGAGTAGCGCGAGCCGCGGTATTTCTGGTGGAAGAGGTCTTTGATCTGGGAAGAGTCTTCGCCGACGATGCCCAGCTCTTCACGAATGAGCTTGTGGGCAAGTTCGGCCAGAGCTTCAGCAGTCTCGACCGAAAGGCCGTGGACATAAAGGTAGCGGGTGAAGTCACCGGACTCAAACAACTCTTTGGTGACCTGGCTGGCGCGATCTCCAATCGTGACGACAGAGAAGCCGACCACATCAAATTTACCCGAGTCTTTGGGCAGAAAGAAGTCGGCAATGGAGAGCTGGCGGCCTTCGCGCTGGCGCGGGAAGGTGATGCGCAGGCGCTCTTTGGGCGTGCCGGTGGCCGGGTCTGCCGGTTCGTAGACGACCAGATCGTTGCCGTCGGCCTGCGCCGGAAAGAACCCGTAGACGAGTTTGGGATGGAACCAGTCTTTGGCTTTGATTTCGGCCTTCAGTTCTTCGAGAATAGGCCGGTATTTTTCTTCGACAAGGTGGATGTAGTCGGTCGCGGAGGCGGTCTTCAACTGCCATTGATTTTTGAAGAGCGCTGTTTCGTTGATATAGGAGAAGACTTCATCGAGACAGAAATCCTTCCTGACGCGCACACCGTAAAAGGGCGGTTTCGGGATGTCCGGCGCATCGCTGACCCACGTGGAGCGCGTGGTACTAACTTCCGTGGTGGCTGGCGCTTCTTGCGCGACGGTGACTTTGGTGAAGACTTTGACGGTCCTGCCGTCTTCGAGGCGCTTTTTGCGGGCCTCTTCGTCCTCGGTGGTGAGGTCGGTCATGACGTGGAGGCCGGCGAAGGCGTCTTCCGCATAGAAGACAGCGGAAGAGTATTCGCGGCGCAGGTCGTCTTCGACATACTTGCGCGTGAGCGCGGCGCCGCCGCAGATGACGGGCGTTTCCATGGCGAGGCGCTCGAGGTCCTGGATGACGTACTTCATCTCAAGGGTGGACTTGACGAGAAGGCCGCTGAGGCCGATGGCATCGGCGTTGTGCTCCTGCGCGGCCTTGATGATGACGTCGGCAGGCTGCTTGATGCCGAGGTTCACCACCTTGAAGCCGTTGTTGGAGAGGATGATATCCACGAGGTTTTTGCCGATGTCGTGGACGTCGCCCTTGACGGTGGCGAGCACGATGGTGCCCTTCTGCGTGCCCTCGACCTTCTCCATCTTCGGCTCAAGGTAGGCGACGGCAGCCTTCATGGTGGCTGCTGAATCGAGCACGGAAGGAAGCTGCATTTTGCGCGCGCCAAAGAGGTCGCCGACAGTCTTCATGCCATCAAGCAGGACGGTGTTGATAAGGTCGAGCGGCGTGTAGGTCTGGAGCGCTTCTTCAAGGATTGCTTCGAGCGTCTGCTTCTGCGCGCCCTGGCCGATGGCGCGTTCGCCGCGAATGATGAGCTGCTTGAGCTTGTCTTCGATGCTCAGCGATTCGAGCGAAACTTCTTCCGTTGCGGTGGCGTTCTTGTCCAGACCGCTGAAGTGCGCCATGTAGGACTGAAGCGGGTCGCCTTCAGACTGGTCAAAGAAGATGAGCTTGCGGGCGAGTTCGACTTCGCGCTCAGGGATTTTGTAGAGCGGATAGATTTTGGAGTAGTTGACGATGGCGGCGTCGAGTCCGCGGTCTACGGCTTCTTTGAGGAAGACGCTGTTCAACACGCGGCGGGCGTAGGTGTTGAGGCCGAAGCTGATGTTGCTGACACCGAGAATGGTCTTGGCCTCTGGCAGCTCCTGCTTGATGCGCCGGACGGCTTCGAGAGTTTCGATTCCCGCGGTGCGATACTCTTCCTGTCCGGTGGAGATGGGCAGGGTGAGCGGGTCGAAGATGAGGTCAATGCCGCGGAGGCCGTATTTCTTTGTCGCCAGGTCATAAATGCGCTTTGCGATGGCGATTTTTTTGTCAGCCGTGAGCGCCATGCCTTGTTCATCAATGGTGAGGGCAACGACGGCCGCGCCATAGCGCTTCGCCATGGGGAGCACTTTGCTGGTGCGCTTTTCGCCATCTTCAAG
>DASRBV010000017.1:0-25748 GCA_035653455.1 Pseudacidobacterium sp.
CACATCAACTCTATATTTCACTTTATGAAGAGCTGCGCGGCGATTATGCAGGCTGGCTTTCACGCTTATTGTTATTTTTGGGAGTCAATCCGGCATTTGTTCCCGCGCATTCAGAGGTCCCATCTACGCCGCATCTTCTCAAACTCAGAGGGTTGCAACAGTTCAGGCATCTCGGAAACCGCATCATTCCAGGCCGTATCAGGACACGTATAAAAAAGCATGTCTACCAGGAACGTCTGCCTGAGTTGCATGCCGAGGACCAGGCAATTTTAGTGCGCTATTATCGCGACAATATTCTGAAATTGCAGGACCTTATCCAGAAAGACCTGACCTCATGGCTGCATTAAACCCGCAATTATGTGGGCTTCTTTCTAAGAAACAAATACTCCATCTCGCTGGCAATCCGCTTTCCACGGCTGTTCCAATATGCCGGAACCTTCTCAGCTATTTGAAAATCACGGGGAGCAGCAATGTTAGCAACGCGATTTTCCATTACACATAAGAAAGCATACCGGGTCATGCGGGAGACATTGTTCAGATATACGCCTGCTGCTACTTCAGGCAAATCAGACATCACGTGGGAACAAAACGTGATATCTGCGCAATCAGCAGGCATTTTGTCCAGTTCAGTAACCGGCATCATTATGATGTCTGGGCAGACGCCCTGCTTGTCTTCTCCATAGAGAAGAAGTTGCATTTCTGGAAATGCCTTCGCGAGATAATAAGTGGCCAATGCAAGGCTTTCCGGGAGATCGAAGTTGATGTAAGTGATGTCCTTTCGTCCGCGGAAAAGATAATAGGCCATTCCACCAAAACCGCCGCCAATTTCTGCAACGACGGCGCGTCCGCCCCTCAGCAGATGTGAAATCTTCCACGCACAATAATGATGGTACGCAGATGAGGTCTGTACCAGGACATCATCAAGCCAAATCCCAAAAGGATTCCCTATCTCCGGCCCAGCAAGCTCATGCAGAGAACATCGGCTTTCCGTTTGCCGCGCCCAGTACTCGAGCCGGAACAACTCATCTGCGAGATAGGCCCTCCAATGGATACTCGATGCAGCTCTGCAAAACTTCTCAAAAGGCAATCCGCATGGACGGCCAACCAATCCTGCAGAGCAGTTGTCCCGAAAGAAGTTTCCGTACATGCCCCGCAAAGCATCTAAGTTTTGCGTTGATAATGCCTGCATGGCAGGACGAAGCGCGGATTGCCGCAGATTCTCCCACCACTGGGTTGGTCCGTACACTTCCAGGGCTGTGTGCTGGTGCTCCATTGCGCTGGCATACGCGGCACAGATTCTTTCGAAAAGCGCGTTGTCTCCACTCGCATGACTCGTGCGCGGTGCAAATCCCTTCCAAACAGTTTGCCCACTGTAACGAGGGTCTTTTCTAAAGCGCCACGCTCCGCGGTATGCCAGTATTGCCCTGTCTAAATATCCAGCAACAAGGCGCATCGCCATCCTTGCCGCGAGAATTGGATGACGCAGATGCTTGGACCGGAATTTCATGCGGAGCTATGGGTTAAGAAAGCGCAGAAGCGCCTGCTCGTCTTTTTCGCTCAAATTAGCGCGAACACGCATGTGCCGGACGATTGTGCCAGAGATACGCGGGGAGAATCCCTCCGGAGCGTTGTGACAGCGCGAACAGTTTTCATCAAATACCCGCTCGCCTTCGCTCTTTTGTGGTTCATGTACGGATTTGGGTCTTGCTTCATGCCGGTCAGAACGCGGCTGAGCAGCACTCATATTGCTTGTCTGCGCGAATGTTGCTGACACAGCAAGCAATGAGACAACAATAAGCAAGTGTTTGCAGCTTTTCACTATTTGCCTCTCCATGCAGGGAAAAGAAAGCGATAGACGATGGCTGTTTCCCAGATATTGCGATTGCCCGTTGATGAGAATTGCCGCGCATAGCTGGTGTTAATGCGCACTTCATGCGGCAGATGATAGTCCAGTCCAAAGTCTGCGCGCTTTGTGTCTACCGATGGCAAGCCATCAGTAGCATCGGGACTGTTGCGGAAAGTCTGCTGCCAGCGGAACACCGGCTCCAGCCTGCCAATAAGACTCTCAGCGCCACCAAATTGTGACAAGCGATAATCACCTTCGATCCAAAGCCCCTGCGAGTGTTCACCATGCGCGTATTCTGACCGGACCCTCAGCGGAACCTGTGCTGGTTCCCACCACACGTGCGCTCCATAAAAATTTTCCTGTTTATGCTCAAGCAGATGTCCATAGGAAGTTCCGATTTCAAGTCGCGCATGCGGAAAGTACGCATTGACTCTTCCACCAGAGGCCCGCGAAGACTGAAACTGCTCATTCGTACTGCCCGCTGAGAAGTATGCAGCATAGTCAATCGAAACCTTCGATGTGGACCAGGCATTGCCACGCAACATTCCTCCTGTGGCGCTGCCGCTCGTCATTGTGCCCAGGCTCGAAATGAGCGGAGCATCCTGAAAATTGCTGATCCAGATAGGTGAGAGCCGGTCGTTATACGTCCCAAACGGAATAAGAAAATAACCGCCGACAACTGTCACATGGGGCGTTGCAATATAGTCGCCCTGAAGATAAGAGAGAGCGATGAAGTGCTGACTGTCATAACCTTTACCTGTCTTCGGAAAAACAGTATCCAGCAGGATCGCTCGTGACTCAACCAGCAAGTGATCGCCCAGCGGCGCAGCAAGCAAAGGCATAATCACAGGTGTATATGAGGTGTTGCCTCCGTTGGTGCTGGTTTCAAAGCCCATCCCGCCCGAAATCAGCGGAGTATTCTGGGCATAGAACACAGAGGCAAAACCCATTACGAACAGAAAAGACATAGCGCTGACAAAAGAACGCAACATGCGTTCAATGTATGGTTCTTTCATCAGGAAAATGTCACTAAGTTGTCTCAGATTTTGTCATCGGATTGTCATCTATCTCGTTATAGTGCAGAGAGCAAACGCAGTTGCGGCACGTGGGATTTTCATTGATTTGCAGAGACGCCCGAAATTCAAGTGCGCGCTTGCTGTTCAGAATGCGCTCTAAAGGAGCTTCGTCCAGGTTTCCAATGGCTTGATGAAAAAAGCATGGACGCACAGTACCGTCCGCTTCCAGAATTGCCGACACCCATGGAGCATTGCATCGTGGTGCGACTGGCTCCTGCTGTCCAAGTGCTGCGCGAAAATGCTCCACAATGCGTCGCAGTTTTTCCGGGCCTTCGCGGACGAATCTGCCGGAGTATCGCGCAATTATTTTTTCGACTACAACTGTTAGTGTTTCGATTTCTTCTGCGTTCAGCTGAACGCTGCTTTTTCGTGTGTCGCTCCAGCCGTCCGGGCGATTGAACGCTGAGGAGGTGGTGTCCGCTGCAAGAAATGAGATGGAATTCAGGCCGAGTACCATGGCCGCCTCTATCGTGGCTTCGAGAGCGTCATGATTTCTCTTCTGCACAGTGCAACGGGCATGAATTTCAATTTGCGGATGCAGACGGCGAACAGCAGAGATTCCTTCTGCTAGCCGTTGATACGCATCCGGCACGCGGCGGATAGTGTTATGTACGGCCGGAGGACCATCGAGAGAAACAATCACATCGTCTACAGATGACCCGACCATCTGTGCACAGCTTTTAAGCAGAAGTCCAGTTGAAAGCAACGTGGTTCGGATGTTTTCGGCACGAAAAAGCGATAGTAACCCGCCTAGTTCTTCATGCAACAAAGGCTCTCCACCGGAAAGTACGACCCACCGTACACCGAGAGCGCGAATGGATTCCATATGTGGCGCAAGATCAGAACGCCAGAGTTGCCTTGTCTCGCGGATGCGCCAGATGTCGCACATCATGCAGCGGCAGTTGCAGCGGTTATGTGGGAAAAGAACAAGGACAGGAAGCTGCATGATCCTGTGCTGCTGCAATTTCTTTCCGGAAATTGCCGGCGTGATCTGCACAAGGGTGCTCATACCAACGCCTCTGCAATTTGCTCGTGATACGTTTGTATTTCGCGAATCTTCTCACATGTGCTGACCGGAAAAAGCCGGGTAGTTCCTCCCCACGTTGATTCTTCGAAACCATCCAGAAGGTGCGCCGAAACACGTTCTGAAAACACCGGAGAGACAAATTGAAGCGCGCCGTCGCGGATGACACACTGAATATCATTGCGCGACGCCCAAAGCAGAGTCTCCGCCGGACTCTTTCCTGAATCTCGAAGAACAATCAAATCTGCAGCAGCACCCGCGCGAATAGAGCCTTCGCCATTTTCAAGACGCAAGGCAGCCGCGGCCCGCGTTGTCACCATGGGATACAGGGCTTCCGCGGACAATCCACTGTGTTCATGCGCGAAACTCAACTCGTCCAGAAGATCGCCTACAGCAGAGAGTGGCGAATCGCTGCCCAGGAGGAGATAAGGATAGGCTCTCACTGTCTTTGCAGAAAATGTTTTGCCCAACGTAAAGATGTTCGAAGAAGGGCACCACACCAGCCAGACTTTCGCCGCTGAAAGCTCGTGCAGTTGTTTCCGCCGAATGCCTATTCCATGCACCAGAACAAGCCGGTCATCAAGAGGGACCATCTGCTTCAAACGGTCTACTTCTTTCGCTGCTGCTGCGTCGGTTCCTTCTGCAAGATGCAAAAAGAAAGGCCACTCACTCGGAGTCTGATGATAAGCAGCTTTTGCTGTCTGTTCATCTTTCAAAGAATGCGCCCAGCCATAGCGTGACAGCACCTTTACAGGAAAGTCGTGTGTAAATATCTCCGCATGGTAGGGATTGTGCTCTGCAACTGTAGTGGCCCCGCAGAGCAGATTGCGGAGCCCTCCTGACCACAGGCGAAGGTGTTTAGGAACAGCGAGGAGATCGCGTACAGGCGGCCCATCAGGCCGGTAAATGTCCTGCGCCCAAGCTTCCCAGTTCGGATAAGGCCCTGACCCCAGGCGCGGAAACATCCCGAACTCAAGGTGGTCGTGCGCATTGATCAGTCCGGGCAAAACGATGTAGCCATCAAGGCGGATGATGTTGGCTGTTTGTGTTGCATGAGAAATCCGGCTGTCGCAGACAGATAAATCAGTATGAACTGCTTCCTGCGCATCTATCGCAATGCGTCCGCCTGCAAGCAAAAGACATGGATGCCTGGATTTCATTTCTTTGCAAACCCTGCTACGAAAATGGCGGGCTGCTGTGATGTGATATCGAACATATCTTCGCATCCGGCCCGCTCAAAAATGGCACGTTCTGGTCTGCCAAAGCACGGCTCTTTGCAAAACTCTTGCACCAGCCCTGCCCCATACAGTCCCTCGCGCAAGCTGTCGAGAGAATATGGATAGGTATGAATCGAGTACGAACTGCCCTCGACGTTGAACCCACTGCGCCAGCCATGTGCACGCGCCCGCGGATGAAGATCAGAAATCAGCAATCTTCCTCCCGTGCGCAGAAGACGCGCAGCCTGTGCAACGAAGGCATCGAGGGAGGGCACATATGAAAGCAGAAAAGAAGCAGCCAGCACGTCGGCAGACGCGCTTTTCAATAATGGTGAAAGAACATCTGCGCAGATCAGTTCCACTTGAGGCGGGCACTGCCGCTGGGCGACAGAGAGCATCGCTGGCGATATGTCAACTCCCAACAGAGATGCAGCTCCACACTCTGCTGCATATCTGAGCCAGCGGCCCGTACCGCATCCCAGATCCATCACATGCTTGCCTCGAAGTTCTTCAATCTTCGGAAGCAGTACGCGCTCTTCCAAGGCCAGCACAGGATTATCAGCGGCATCATAGCAAGGTGCCCATAACTGGTAAGCCTCCACAGCAGAAAGGGTGATCATATGCTTTCCACCTTTGGCTTGCGAAGTTGGATCCAGCGATGCGCCAGTTGCAACTCAACAGGAAAAGCGTAGATGCGAAATCTGTAGCGCCATGCGCTGAGCGCCTTCAGCAATACGCGACCCCATCTGGGAGCACGGATGTCCTGCACTGTGGGCCAGCGGCACGACACAACGACTTCAAAGTTGTCAATCAGCTTGCGAATGCGACGCCTCATCCACGGCGTTGCAGGGTCTTTCCTGACCGTGAAGTTGTACCAACGCGGAGTTGCCCACTCCTCAGGCGTAGTAGGAAATTCGATTTTGCCATCAATATCTCCGTACATTTTTTCGCGCTGAGGAACAGGCGTATAGTGCTGAATGATGATTTCAGAGGCAGGATTCAGCCGCTTGATCCTGCGCACAAAATTCAGCGTCTCGTTTGTGTCGCGCTCTGGATCATTCGGGTTCCCGACTACAAAGGAAAATTCTGGAATGATGTTAAAGTCGCGGATACGCCGCGCCACGGTCAGTGTCTCTTCCGTCGTGATGCCTTTGTTCATTTCCTTCAGGGCCCAGTCAGACCCGGATTCTGCGCCGAAGAAGATCATGGTGCATCCGGCCTTGCGAATCAGTGCGAGCGTACTGTCAGAATAGCGGCTGACGATATCTACGCGGCCCTCGCACCACCATTGCAGACCCAGTGGAGCCAGCCTCTCCATCAGCTCGCGCGTATGGTCTTCACGCAGAAAAAAATTCATGTCATAAAACTGCACCCCATCAATGCGGTACTCCTTTACAAGATGGCGCAGAATCGCCTCAGTACGCGCCGGCGATTCCATTTTCTGACGGTTTCCAAATGCTGGGCCAATTCCACAGAAGCGGCATTGAAAAGGACATCCCACGCTGGCCTGGTGTGCGGCGGTGCGCTTGCCAAAGTAGGACGGGCGAAGATACTTCTCTACAGGAATGCTGTTGAACGGACTCCAGGGAAAGACATCCGGTCCAAGCATCATCCGCTCAGGATTGTAATGGTGCCTTCCGTCCGGAGTTTTATAACTGAGTCCCGCAACTGATGAGACATGGCGTTGCCCGCGGACTACTTCTATCAGCTCAAGCAAAGTCACCTCGCCCTGTCCACGCGCGATGTAGTCCACATAAGGAGCATTCAGCGCCGCGTCCGGATAGATGGATGGGAAATAACCTCCCCACACAATCGGCACCTGCGGGAACCATGTGCGAATGTTTTTCGATGTGTTCATCGCCGCCACCATCTGCGGGCCGGGCATGACGCTTACGCCCAGTAGTTCCACATGATGGTGCTGTACAAGGTCAGCGATGGTCTTATCGGGATCGGGATCGAGGTTTCCGTCCACAATGCGGTATTCCTCCCGCCCTTCCAGTACTGCGGCGAGCGCCAGCACAGAAAGCGGAAAGCGGCGGTTTGCAGGCCGGGTAGCGCGAGGATAATAAAGCACAATCATGACTTCACTACATATCCGATATAGAGAAAGAACTGTGATGGCTCACGACGGCCCTTCCAGTGCGCGATCCACGGACGCATCGCCCAGGAGAGCCCGTACCAGGGTTGAATTTTCCGCCAGAGAATGCCCAGGCGTGAAAGATCGTCCATAATTTCCGGGGTAAGAAATTCCTGGCTTGCCATGCGGTCTGAAGAAAATCCATACTTCTCGCAAAACGCCTCATGGCGCTCCCTTTTCATGGCCATGCCGCTTTCCAGCTTGCTGTATGTGGGCGAATCCATAATGACAATCGCAGCGCCATGACGCAGGCAGCGCTTTGTTTCTATTAGTGTTTTGCTGTAGTCCGCAGAATAATGAAACGAAGCATTGAAAATGGCGAGATCAAACTGCTCATCTGCAAATGGCAGACAGTCCATCGCAGCCTGAAACCGCGGAAACATACAGGGCAGAACTTCGCTGTAATGATGTGCTGCTTCCAGTCCATCAAAGGCGCTTGCTGAAAGATCCACGGCCACAGGCGTATGGCCTTGCAAAGCAATCCTGTAGCTTAGCCAGCCATTTCCTGCTCCAAGATCAAGCACACGCAATGCGTCGCTTTTCGCAAGCACCTTCTGTTCCAGTACGCGATAGCTCTTTGCCCTGATCTTCCACTGCCAGGAGAAGTTCCCTGTGAGGTCCTGGAATGGAAGTGCGCGATAAAACTCACTGTTCTCTGAACCTCTGCCTTCCTGCAAGCGAATGCTCTCGTAATCTCGCAAAAACTCTGCATACTCTCTTTCCTGTTCGAAAGTGAGTGCACGCCAGACGCCATTCTTTTGTTCGAGCACAAACCCGCAATGTTCACAGAGGAGTACTGATGGCCCCTGCGATGAAACAAACAAGTCAATTGACCCAGACGGCCTCCTGCATTGTGGGCACAGCAGCGCAAGCACGTCATCCATAGCAGCTTTGGGTGGAACAGACGCCTTTGCAACCATCGTGCTCATGATGCGCTCCTCACAAATTCCAGCAGGATGTGGTCACCCATGGCCCTTGCGCCCGGCATTCGCCGCAAATTCTCATCCAAACATGCCAGCAAAGAGAGAAGGCGCGGACGTCCATGAAAAAAACTTTCTGCATAAGAAGGCGGAACAGCCACTCCGATTCCTTGCCAGCCGATGAGAGAGAACTCCGGCGAAAAGATTTTTTTCAGCCTTCTTACTGATGGATAACAGACCTGAATCTCCTGCCCGCCAACACGCGCTGACGCTCCCGATCCGCAAAATCTGCGAAAGGCTTTTTTTGCATCTCCCTTAGAAAGAAACCAGGCCACTTCCCACAAACAGAACCTCCCAAACAAGCACAACAGAAGCTTGCCGCCCGGACGCACCTTCCCCGCCAGTCCAGCTACTACAGCTTTTAAATCGCGGCTACAATTCAGGCTGGCAAAATTCGAGAACACGCCATCGAATTCGCCGTCAACAGCAATCTTGTGCAGGTCCTCGTTTGCGCATACCGCAAAACTGATGTGCGTACTATGGCCCATTTCCCAGGCACGCTGTTTCGCAATTGCAATCATCTGCGGAGAGGCATCGCACGCCACAACCGACGCTCCCAGACGCGGCAAAGCCACGGCATCAGAGCCTGTGCCACATCCGAGTTCCAGAATTCTATCTCCCGGATGAAATATCTCCCGCGCAACACTCCATACCTGATTGCGTTGCAGAATGCCAATGGTTGACTGCGTAAAGATGCGGTCATAAGCAGGCGCGACAGCATCAAAGGCCGCAGCCGTCATGCTGCACCTCCGGCATAGAGCATCTTCCGCTCTTGTTGAACGGCGCGGACAAGCTCGTCTCTGCGCAACAGCGTCATCTTGTCCTGCACAGAAGAGTTTGTGATTCGGCTGAGTTCTACTTCATGCCGCAGCAACTGGTCAGCAACTTTATAAAATTCACGCGAGCGGCGGCCGGTAATTTCCAGTTCACGGTCTGATGTCTGTGCCCAGGGCTTGATCTGCACCAGCCGCGAAGCGACATTTTTGTAATAAGGTGTACCTTTAATCGGATATGAAACCGTCGTTAGAAAGATGTCCGGATTCGAAGAGCGAACATGATCAATCGTTGCCTCAATGTCCTCAAGCTCCTCGCCCTCATATCCCCACATCAGGAACATTCCTGTCTGGATGCCGTATTGCCTGCACAACGCCACGGCATTGCGCACGGCTTCGATTTTCACGCCTCGTTGCATCGCATCCAGAATGCGCTGCGAACCGCTCTCGGAACCAATCCATATGCGGAAACAGCGTAGCTCAGCCAATGCCGCAATGACCTTCTCATTCAGCCGGTCTGCGCGCGAGATGCACTCAAACGGCAGGCTTAGATTGCGCTCACGCAACTCTTTTGCCCACGCGTCCAGCCATCCGTGATGGATCGTAAAAACATCATCTGCAATCCACAGCATGTCTGGTTGATAACGCTCGCGCAGCCATGCCAATTCGTCCGCAACCAGATGCGGCTTTCTCCTCCGGTGCGTGTGCCCAAAGACCTGATGGCTGCACCACTGGCATTGATAGGGGCACCCGCGCGCCGTTATGAGCGAGATAGACCCCATGCCGTGATGTTTACGCCATGTCTCTACATACTGGGCTGTGTTGATGGCCTCTCTGGCAGGCCAGGGCTGGGCGTCAATGTCCGCAATCTGCGCGCGCGGAGCAGTCCGGAAAACTGCGCCAGAAGAGTCGCGGAAGGCAATGCCATCAATTTTGCTCAGATCAGGAGAAGAAGATTGCCGATAAGCATGCAGCAATTCTTCAACCGTCAACTCACCTTCTCCGATGACAACAATGTCTGCGCCTGCTTCCAGATATTCGTCCGTATATGCGCCCGGTTCCGGACCGCCGACCACAGTTTTCCATCCGGCCTGCTTTGCTTCCTGCAAGATTTGCACCACAACGGACCGCGTCATCAAATTGGCGTAAATTCCAAGAATGGATGGCTGCTCTGTGCGCAATCGTTCTATGAGTTCGGCCTTCGTAGAAAACGTGCTGTCAAAAACTTCAACCGCATGTCCCTTTGACCTGAGATGTGAACAGAGATAAAGAATTCCCAGCGGCGGATAAGGCTTCATAATCTGAAGCTCTTTGGGGTCTTCCTTCAGGAAGTAGCCATGCGTCAGCAGCAACTCAGGTGCCTTCATGCTCTGCCTCCGCACAACACCGGAAGCAGGGTGGGGGCCGCGTTTCTGCATGTGATTTCAAGATTGAATACACGGCTCCAGAGTGATGCAATATCTGCCTTTGCGGAAGGCAACTCTCTCCACGAATCCACTTCAGCATGCAAAGCATCACGTAGGGCTTTATAAAATTCGTTGGAATATGCCGCCTGAAACAGGACGCTCAGGTCTCCGCTGTCCACCCAGTTTCTCTTGCTGCCCAACTGCTGCTTCACGCGATCATAAAAGACTGTGTTCGGCAAGGGATAAGAAACAGACACGCCTATGTCATACGGCCTGGCACGGCGCACAAGCTCGATCGTCTGTTCAATTTCTTTCCAGCCTTCGCCTGGATACCCGAATTGCAGGAAGAAGCATGCGCGAATGCCGGCATCGCGCAAGCGGTGCGCAGCCTGCACAATATTCTCAACGGTCTGCCCCTTGTCCATTGCATTCAGCACAGACTGGGCGCCAGACTCGGCCCCCATCCACACTTCTTCGCACCCTGAGCGGCGCAATGCGTGGACTGTTTCCGGGGTCATCAAACTGGCGCGGCTTTGCATCTTATAAGGAATGGCGCATTCCCGCGCCTCTATCAACGCAGCGAACTCCTGGATCCAGTGGCGGTCGAGAGCAAAGATGTCATCTGCAAACCAGAGATGCTCAATGCCATACTCTGTCCGCAACAATTCAATTTCTTCTACGACACTCTTTGCAGATCGCAGTGCAAACGCATTTCCAAATATCGGCTTAGCGCACCAGTTGCATTGAAAAGGGCATCCTCTGCTTGTAAGGATGTTTGTGGACCGCCTGTCGTGCGCCGTCTTCCAGATAGAAGCGTAACGAGACATTGCAACAAGATCGCGTGCCGGAAGCGGAAGATGATCAATTGTCTTCATTGGCGCGCGAGGCGGCGTTCGCACGATCTCGCCGGTGGGATTGCGATATGCAAGCCCTGGGACCGTCCATTCGGAAACCTGTCCATTATGTAGAACAGCATTGAGCAGTTCCATCAGCGTTTGCTCGCCTTCGCCTATCAGGACTGCATCAAAGCCCTGCTGTAGATAAACACCAGCATTGTCCGACGCGTCTGAGCCGTGAATAAAAACGGGTATGCCGCGTTTGCTGGCTTCCGCCTGCATCTGCCACGCTACTTCGCGCATCCGGCCCAGGCACATTTTCGACAGGTAGTTGAAACTGTCCTCGTAGATGACGACGACACGAGGCCGATACTCTTCGAGCGCGACTGCGAATCCACGCTCCGGATCATCGAGCATCGAATCGAACAGCCCTACAGAGAAGCCGTGCTGGCGCGCTACCGCAGCAGCATACATCGTCCCCAGCGGGGGATAAGGCTGTTGCCGCTCGAGTTGTTTGCGGTCGAATGCCAGATGATAGGCGTGCGTACAAAGGACATCCACAGCGGCGGAATGTTTCATTGCGCTCATGCGTTTGCCGGATTCGGCTCCAGGCGCTTTGCATCTACTGCGGGCTTGGCTGCCTGAGACACCTGCTTCAGTTTTTTGTTGATCCACAACTCTGCGGGAAAACCGTAGACATCATGGTCCAGCCGCCAGCGTGCCGGAAGGCTGAGTGCTTTCTGCGTTTTGCGGACCCAGGGTTTGCGCGTATCTGCCGCAATGGGGATGCGGTCAAAGGCAATGCGCAGGTAATCGCGCATCCGCTGTAACCGTTCGTGTTGCTTGCCTTTGAGCCACGGAAGCACGGTGTAACGCGGAAAATAATCGGCCCATTCTTCCAATGAATCCGGCGCTTTGATGCCTAGTTCAAGGGCGCGGTCCATAATAGGCGAACCCGGATAAGGAGTAAAAATGTTCGTCCAGAATTCGCTCCCGGGAAAGCGGCGGCAGACGTCCATGATGAACTGGATCGTCTCCCGGCGCTCCTTCGGCCCTTCACCTGGAAATCCAAAAATAATATTGAATGAAGGCCGGATATCAGCCTCTAAACACCTGGCCGCACTTTCGTAGATCGAATCGAAGTTCTGAAACTCTTTGTTCATCAGCTTCAGAATTTTTGGAGAACCAGAATCTACGCCCTGACAAATCTGCCGCAGTCCCGCCCTGCGCAGCAGCTTCAAATCTTCAATGCTGAGCCGCGCGGTAAGGTTCGTCGTGGCCTGTATACTCCAGGTATAGTCCGCTCCGGCGCGTACAAGTCCTTCGGCAATTCCTCTTGCCCGATCCAGATCAACCAGAAAGTTGTCGTCCACGACCCACAGCATCTCCAGACGGTACCGCCGCGTGAGGTCCATTGTTTCCTCAACAAACTGGTCCGGAGGAAGGGCGTTCCACTTGCGTCCATACACGCCGCCGTTCGTGCAATAAGCACAGTTGAATGGGCAGGCAAGGCTTGATGTGTACATGGCCCAACGCCGCCCGCACAAGCGTTCGTATGCGTCAAAGTCCGCAATGTGATACGCCTTTGGTGGCATCTCAATGAGCGGACGAAGCGGACGCTCAGGATTCATCCTCAGCTTTCCATCCTCCTTATATCCCACGCCTTGAATGCCATCCACGGAAGCGCCATCTTCGATGTGTTGCACAAGCTCCAGCAGAGTATCTTCACCCTGTCCGCGCACGATGTAGTCAATATAGGGAGCAGCCAGCGTCTGCACAGGGAGCAGCGAAGGGTGCCAACCGCCGAGAATGATAGGAAATTTCGGGTCCCACGCCTTGATAGCGCGCGCGATCTCGACCGTCTCGCGAATCATCGGCCCGGTTACCAGAGAAATACCCAGACACAGCGCGTCTTTTACCTCTTCCAGCACTCTGCGCTTAAAGTTGGGAGTTATCGTCGAATCAATCAGGCATATTTCGTATCCTGCCCGCAGCAGCGGTGTAGAGACCGCCAACAGGCCCAGCGGGGCCGTCGCTTCGCTGCTGGAAAACGACGGGAAAAAAAATACGATCTTGCGCCGGGGACGCTTTGCCATAATCGTATTTCCGTTATGGCATGGCGAAATACCTGCTCGTGTCATGCTGTTGTCACTGCTTTGTCACTTTGTTGTCCATCATCGAATGACAGACTCATGACAAATTCATGACGTGGCGGTGACAGTCAGCGTCCGCTGCTTTCCTATACTCACCTCATTGAAATAAAACCATCAGGCAGGAAACATGCTGAAAAAATCATCGCTACTTCTCTTACTGGTTGTTATCAGCGTATTTGCACACGCACTGGACACAACACGGACCATTGAGGTCCATGCCAAACGTTATGCGTTCGCGCCTGCAGAAATCACAGTCAGGAAGGGCGAAACAGTAAAACTGGAATTGATTTCAGATGATGTCCCGCACAGTCTGCTCATAAAAGAGCTCGGAATCAATCAGACCATCACCAAAGACCACCCAGCAGAAGTCACGTTTACACCGGCAAGCGTTGGCGACTTCCACGGAAAATGCGGGCGCTTCTGCGGAAGCGGCCACGGCAAGATGGACTTCACTGTCCATGTGACACAAAACTGATGACCAGCGAGTGTGTAGAGGTTTCCGGCCACGGCCCGCTTTGGCTTGGCGCGCAATTTCCACTGCGCGCCCGGTATTTTCCTTTAGGCTTTCCCCTGGAATTGGCCACCAACTCTGCCCTGGTCATGGCCGCTGCCGGAGAAAGCTGGGGGCACTTCAGCAGAAAATTCGATGCCCCTCCCCTCGAGCTTTCCATTACTGTGGACGCCACAGACAAGACCCCATGCGCGCTTCCGCATACTCCCATCAGCAGACTTCAGATGGACCATCTCTTTCATATCGTGGACGCGCACAACTTTATGGTGAGTGACCTCGAAAACGGCCGCTCTTTCGGCTGGATCACAGAGTCCACAGCTTCGGCAACATCGTATCTTCGCTATCACTTTCTGGAGGCCGCAGGCTTGTCTATGATAAGCGCACTGCGAGCCGTGGCCATCCATGCCGCCTGCATCAGTTTGCATGGCAACGGCGTGCTGCTCTGCGGAGATTCAGGCGCAGGCAAATCATCTCTTGCGTATGCCTTGGCCCTTCGCGGCTGGACATTGACCTCCGACGACGCAAGCTATCTTCCTCTCGGCCGCCGTGACCGGCTAATCGTTGGCAATCCCAGTAAAATACGTCTGCGTAGTTCGAGCCCAAAGCTTTTCCCTGAATTATCAGGGCGTCCGGTCTGCTCCCGTTTCGGAGGCAAGCCCACAATCGAAGTGTTCCTGAATGAGGTCCCCGGGATTTCTGTGTCGGACACTGCGTTTATCAGACACGTGATTTTTCTTGACCGTACGCGCCCTTCTGTTCATGAACTCAGGCCGCTCGACAAGAACACGGCATTTTCATGGTTCAGGCATTCATTTCTTACTGGAATAAGCTCTTCTGCTGCACAGGAAAGTGCGCTGGACCACTTTCTGGATGTAAATGTGATGCGGATGTCTTATCAGGACCTGGGTTGGGCCGTTGAACGTCTCCGCCAATTAGTGCTGACAGGGGCGTGACCTATGTTTTTGCCGGCAAAACCCTCGTCCAGACCACTGCGTGTCCCTCGAGAAATTGCTGCGCTTCTGCGCGCCTTGCAATTGGGCCGGCCAGACGCCTCACAATTACATGCGCTCACGGACACAGAATGGAAGTCCCTGCTCGAATTCAGTGACCTGGCGCATTTGACTCTATCGCTGGCGCAGCTCGATCAGCAAGGCTTTCCGGATTGGGTACGCCATCGGCTGGAAAAGAACCTTGCCGACAATGCAGCCAGATTTGATTTGGTTGTGAATACGTATCAGGAGGCCGCGGCAGCATTGGAGTTGGCTGGCGTGGACTATCTGGTGCTTAAGGGGTTTACCCAGTCTCCGGAGTATGTCCCCGGTCCGCGTCTGCGTATGCAGTCTGACCTGGATCTGTATTGCCCTCAGGAGGAGGTCCCGGAAGCACGTGCTGCACTGGAAGCCCTTGGCTACGTTTCCGATGATCAGATGGATTACAGCCATGCCGATCATGTGCCAACGCTGTATAGAAAGGGCCGCTGGACCTGGCGCGGAAATATGTTCGATCCTGAAATGCCGCTTTCTATTGAGCTGCACTTCTGTCTTTGGAATGAAGCAGAGCTGCTCTTTCCGGCCCCTCAAATAGATACATTCTGGAACCGCAAAAAAACCAGGACTTTGGAAAACATTTCATTCCCTGCTCTGGACCCAATAGACCAGCTTGGTTACACATCGCTTCACATTCTGCGAGATCTGCTGACAGCAGATTGGATGATTCATCACGTCTACGAGCTGGCATTCTTTCTGCATCATCATGCACATGACCATGCCTTCTGGACTCGTTGGAAGGAACTTCACCCGGAACGGCTCCGTCAGTTGCAGGCCGTGGCCTTCTTTCTTGCGCGCGATTGGTTCGGGTGTAATCTTTCCGCGGAAAACAAAACACAGATCCATCGTCTTCCAGCAGAAATCCTGCAATGGCTGGAGCGCTTTTCCGGGTCCCCGATTGAAGGCATGTTTAAGCAGAACAAAACCATGCTATGGATGCACACTGCACTTCTAGGTACCTCAGGCAGGAAATGGCCTCTGGTGCGCCACAAACTGCTGCCTGTCATCAAACCGCGCATAAATTCACCCTCTTTGAAATGGAGTTACCGCAGGCCGCGAAAAATTCGCCATCTTCCTCCCCGTCTGCGCTACCTTGTCCATTTTGCTTCGCGCATCTTCACCCATACCCGTCTCGTTCCTGCCACCCTCTTTCAGGGACTTGTATGGAAATTTCACGCCAGCAGATTGCCCGAGTAGGTAAATCTCCCGCTGCACTCAATTCAGAAAATTCATTTCAAAATAAAAACTCGCACCGCAACTTTTCCTTATAACGAATTTTTAAACTGCCATTCATTGTGTGTTTACCTTCAGGGCGTCTGGTTTCACTTACGTTTCGAAATGGCGGTTCCCCGCCACGAAATAAACCTTCCCTATAAGGAACGCCTGATGCTAAAACATATGTTCCTCGCCTGCGCTCTTGCCGGCTCTGTTGCCGCTACCAGCTATGCCGCGCAAGACAGCGATGACTTCGGATACAAAACCCGTGATGTGAAGCATGTTCTGCTCATCAGCGTGGACGGCATGCATGCCATTGACCTCACAAACTATATTTCTACCCATCCCGACTCTACGCTCGCCGAACTCACCCATCACGGCATCGTCTATGACAACAATGCAACGTCTACTCCATCCGACTCGTTTCCTGGACTCGCTGCGCTGCTGACCGGAGGCTCGCCTACGACCACTGGCTTCTGGTATGACGTGACCTGGAACCGCCGGCTCTCTCCACCCGCGCAAACTACTCCTTACGGAATCCCCGGATCAGCTACTGCCTGCCCCAACGTCCAGGGAACGCAGGTCGGCTTTGATGAAGAAATTGACCGCGATTACACCAAGCTCAACGGCGGCGGTGGCATTAATCCAAAATGGCTGCCTCGCGATCCGGCCCACGGATGCGCTCCTGTTTACCCTCACGAATATCTGCGCGTCAACACAATCTTTGAGGTGGCCAAATCCGCCGGACTTTACACCGCCTGGTCAGACAAGCACCCGTCCTATGAATGGGTGAACGGCCCCAGTGGTCGTGGCGTAGATGACTTCTATGCTCCGGAAATTAACTCGATTCCAGTCGCCCTTCCTGGAATACCGGGCTGCGATCCGCTTCCCGACCCCGCCAATGCCACACCCAGCAACGCATGGACTGACAGCATTCAGAACATCCAGTGCTACGACACGCTCAAAGTCAATGCCATTCTGAATGAGATTGCCGGCAGAACACACGACGGCAAGAGCAGCGCGCCAGTTCCCGCCATCTTCGGAATGAATTTCCAGTCCGTCAGCGTCGGCCAGAAGTTGAAAGGCAATGGCTACTATGACGTGACCGGGACCCCAAGCGTAGGACTTGAAAGCGAATTCGACTTCGTAGACCAGTCTCTCGGCAAAATGATTTCTGAACTGAAGCAGCGCGGCCTATGGGATTCAACCGTCATCATCATCGGGGCCAAGCACGGCCAGTCACCCATTGATGTTCAGAAGGTCACCAAAATCCCGGGCAGTACACCACAGAACATAATTGGTTCTGCCTATGCTTTTGATATTTCCGACGATGGCTCGCTCATCTGGCTCAAAGATCCTTCGTTAATCGCCGACGTGCTCTCAAATCTCAGCACCCCGGCAGCACAGGAACAGCTTGGTGTTCAGGAAATCTTCGCAGGTCCATCCTTGCGCACGCGCTGGAACAATCCCGAAACAGACGACCGCACGCCGGATATCATCCTGAAAACCAATACTGGTGTCATCTTTACCGGAGGCTCCAAAATCGCCGAACATGGTGGCCTGAATGAAGACGACTATCACACTGCGCTGCTTGTCTCCGGGGCAAAGATCAGACACCGCGTCGTAAAGAGTCCCACGACAAACCAGCAGGTTGCTCCCACAATTCTGGAATTGCTGGGTCTGAATCCAGACAAATTACAGGCCGTGCAAAAAGAAGGTACGCCCGTCCTGCCCTTCGTACGATAACAAATTCGCCTCAAGATAGAAGGGCGTCCTGACTTCAGGACGCCCTTTTGTTCCTACCGAAACGACTGGAGGTCGCGTAGTGGAGCGACCTGCAGTTCAGAAAAATTTTGACACCAGTACATTGGTAGCCAACGCAGCCAGATACGCCAAAACGCTCATATACGCGAACTGAAGCGCAGGCCATTTCCAGCTATTTGTTTCGCGCTTCACAACCGCAAGTGTTGAAGTGCATTGCATGGCAAAAGCAAAGAAGACGACCAGCGCCATTGCACCGCCAAGGGTCAGATCATGTCGCAAAGCCGCCTGCAGGGTCAGCGATTGGGTCGCAGGATCAGCCCCATATAAATTGCCCAGTGTACCCACAATCACCTCGCGCGCAATGACTGAGCTGAGCAGACCAATGCCAATCTTCCAGTTAAAGCCCAATGGCCTGATGACTGGTTCGATGAACTGCCCCACCCGTCCAATCAGGCTCTGCGGCAAGTCTGCATGAAAAGGAATATGGCTTAATATCCAAAGCACAAGCATCACGCTCAAAATCACCGTGCCTGCCTGTTTTACAAACACCATGCCGCGATCCATTAAACGCAGCCCAAGCGAGCGCAGCGTAGGCACACGATATTGCGGCAGCTCCAAAATAAACGGGGCCGATGACGCTTTCAGAATCGAAGATTTCAGCAGTCGCGCCGTAAACAGTGCAGCCAGGAACCCCAGAACATACAACCCGACCATCACCGCCGCCTGCAGGCCAAAAAAGTTTCCCAGCAGCGGCTTGTTGGGAACAAACGCAGCAATAATCAGCAGATATACCGGCAATCGCGCAGAGCACGTCATAAACGGCGTCACCAGAATCGTTGCAAAGCGGTCGCGCTTATTTTCGATGGTACGCGTAGCCATGATCGCCGGAACGGCACAGGCATATGCGGAAAGCAGAGGAATAAATGCTTTGCCATTCAGGCCGATCGCACGCATCATGCGGTCAGCAATCAGGGCAGCGCGTGCCAGATAACCCGAGTCTTCCAGTATCCCGATAAAAAGAAACAGCAGCAGAATCTGCGGCAGAAAGACAAGCACAGACGCCACGCCTTTCCATACGCCATCAATCAGCAGCGATTGCAACCATCCATGGCCAAGCAGCAGTCCGACTTTGTCGCCGCTTGCATTCAGCAAATCCTGAAGAGCATCGCTCAGCGGACGCCCAATCGAAAACACCACCTGAAACACCGCAAAGACAACAGCAATGAAGAAGAGCGGCCCGGTAATGCGTCCCAGCAGCACAGAATCGAGCTTGCGTGTCCACTCCGACGAGAGCGGCGCTTTATATTTCGTTCGCGTGCTGATGCCTGTGGCCCACTGCCGGTACGAGCGCGGATTCCCCATCACCGGCAGTTCCAGCTTTGGAGCGGCTGCCTTTACTGGTTCGCTCTTCTGATCGAGAAAATGCTTGATGGCATCGAGGCCGGTGCCCCGCGCCGCGCTTATTTTCGCTACCGGAACGCCCAGTTCGCGCGCCAGCGCCAGCGTGTCCACTTCGCCGCCGCGCGTTTCCATCAGGTCACTCATGTTGAGCAGCACCATGGTCGGCAGCCCGAGCGAAAGAATCGGAGCAGCCAACATCAGTTGCCTCTGGAGGTGCAGCGAATCCAGGACCAACAAAACGGCATCCGGAGCAGGCGCTCCCGGCATCCGACCGTGCAGAACATCCACTGCAACACGCGCGTCCTCTGAATGGGTGTTCAGGCTATAAATTCCGGGAAGATCAATCAGGATAAGGTCGCCCCGGTCAATACCGCTCATCTTGCCGTAGTGCTGCTCTACGGTAACTCCGGGATAATTGGCAACCTTCTGGCGAAGGCCAGTCAGGCGGTTGAATAGCGTAGATTTGCCCGAGTTTGGCGGTCCAATAAGAGCTACGGTATGAATTTTGCCAGCGACACGCGGTCTGGTTTCTATCTCAATCGTGGCTGGCGTGCAGCAGCTGCTCATGCTCACTCTTCCTCAAGTTCCCGGACGGTAATCCACCGCGCCGTATCGCGTCGCAGCGCCACTTCCATCCCGTCCACGGCATACACCGTCGGGTCTCCCGCCGGAGCGCGCCGCACTGCCCTGACCCGCGCTTCGGGTATAAATCCCATATGCATCAGATGGTGTTGAATCTCGTCTGGAAGGCGCAGCACTTCAATCACGCCCGTACCGCCGACTCGTAATTCACTTAACGCAGCCAAGGTCTTTTGTCTGATGAGGGAAAAACCCCTTTCACTACATCATACAGCAAAATAGGACTAATTTAATCCTAGTTTCGCCACACAAGTACCCAATCAGCAACATTTTCCGCTAGATTCCGCGTAAAACATCCAACTGAGACAGAAATTCCGCTGGATTGATTGATGGGTGCCCCGCGCCAAGCGATGCAAAATCAGAAGATCCTGATTGACACAGCAGCACCTATCCTTAACCTCTCTTCCGCACTGCCTCAGCCAGGTTTCCCAGCAGTTCGTATGTCTCCTCCCATCCAATGCATGCATCCGTAATGCTCTGCCCGTAGGTGAGCGGCTTTCCGGAGACGAGCTGCTGTGCCCCGGCAACCAGATTGCTCTCCAGCATCACGCCGATAATACGGCGGTTTCCACCCGCAATCTGTTCAGCGACATTGCGGCAAACTGCACCCTGTTTGCGGTGGTCTTTTCCACTGTTTGCGTGGCTGCAATCAATCATGATGCGAGGCTGCACGCCAGCCTTCTCCATCTGCTCAGCAGTAGAGGCAACCGAAGCCGCATCGTAGTTCGTCGTCTGCCTTCCGCCGCGCAGAATGATGTGGCAATCCGGGTTCCCTTCCGTGAAAAGAATGGCCGACTGCCCCGTTTCCGAGGTCCCCAGAAACGTATGCGGATGGCCTGCTGACACAATGGCCTCAATCGCAATCTGTACGTTGCCCGAGGTGCCGTTCTTGAATCCAACTGGACACGACAGCCCCGAAGCAAGCTGGCGATGCACCTGGCTCTCCGTTGTGCGAGCACCAATGGCGCCCCAGCTCACCAGCTCCGCCACATACTGTGGCGAAATCATGTCCAGAAACTCTGTTCCCGCCGGCACACCCATTTCGGCAAGGTCCACCAGCAGATGCCGCGCAATCCGCAATCCATCATTAATCCGAAATGACTCATCAAGGTGTGGATCGTTGATCAGCCCCTTCCACCCCAATGTCGTGCGGGGCTTCTCAAAGTAGAGCCGCATCACGATCATCAGGTCTTTGGAAAATTCGGCAATAGCGCCCTTCAGCAGGCCCGCGTATTCCCGCGCTGCTTTGGGATCGTGGATCGAACAGGGTCCGACGACTACGACCAGCCGATGGTCTTTACCGTTCAGGATGGCAGAAATCTCATTGCGCGCCTGAAATACCGTCGCCGAAGCCTGATCTGTGACCGGAATCTCCTCCTGCAAAAACACGGGAGGAAGGACGACCTTTGTCGCCTTAATACGTAAGTTGTTTGTGGGATAAAACATGGGTCTTTGTTTTTAATGTATCAGCCGGATGCGCCTTTAAGACCTGTGCCCTGTCCAGGTGAGGGTCGAAGAAACCTCACTCCTCACTCAGCGTGCAGCACCACTTCAAACAACAGCAGGCAGATGGTCGTATAGACCACGTCATATCCAAGGAGCATCCTGATCCACAATCCAGGGGCCTGTTCTCCCGTAAGGATGTAATTCGTCGCCAGCACCATCGCCAACAGGGCGGGAATGAACAACGGGAACAACAACAGCGGCAGAAGAAGCTCGCGATTGCGTGTGCGAATCGAGAGAGCGGCAAAAAATGTGCCATTCACTACCAGCGCCCATGTCCCCAGCGGAAGCACCAGCGCGAGCAGCCATGCGTTTCCCAAAGCGTGCAGGTTGTAAAAGATGATGAATACCGGCGTCAGAATCAACTCCACGACGGTCACAAATAAAAAATTTGCAATCGCCTTGCCAAGAAACAACGCCGCAGCCGGAGCAGGCGTCATCCGCTGTGCATCCAGCACCTGATGCCGCAGTTCCCGCGCCCACGCCTGGTTCAGCGCGGAAACAGAGGCGAACATCGCCGCTACGCACAAAATTCCCCCGGCAATCTGTCGTGAAGATGCGCGCGTAGGATCAAACGCAAGGCTGAAGAGCACTACAACCAGCAGCGCGAAAAACAGCATGGAGTTGATCGCGTCCTTTGACCGCCACTCCAGCCGCAGGTCCTTTACCAGATGCGTGATGAAATACGGCTGCCTCAAGCTGCGGCCTCTTTCGTCAGCGGAACCACAGTGGCCTTGGCCGCGCGAATGTAGTCCTCCGGCGACAGAACCACCTGCATTCCGCGTGTCCCCGCCGAAACGGAAACCACGTCAAAAAGCCCGATTGTCTCGTCCACAAAAACGGGAAAGTCCTTTTTTGCGCCAAAGACGGTCACGCCGCCGCGAATATATCCGGTAAGGGGTTGAATGTCCTTGAGCGGAACCATCTCCACCTTGCGCGCACCCGCTGCGCGTGCCAGTTTTTTGAAATCCAGCTCGGCATTTCCCGGAACGACAGCAAAGATGTGTTCTTTTTCGCTCGTCACACACAGCAATGTCTTAAAGACCTGTTCCGGAGGCAGCCCGATTTTCTCCGCCACCAGAATTGCGGAAAAATTCTCGTTGTCCAGCTCGTAATCGCGCAGCTCGTAGGAGATATGAAGAGAATCAAGATAATGCGTCGCAAAAGTTGCCGGGGAGGTTTTGCGCCTGACATTCGTAGACATGCTTCTGTTGTACACCGGAGTGGGGCCGGCCAGGCAATGAACGCCCCAAGGCACGCTATTTGCTCGTAACCTGAATCACTCGAACTTCAGGATACTGCCCATTCCAGTCCTGGGTCACCGAATCAAGAATGATGCGAAAATCGCGTTCGTCTCCAGGCTTCAGCGGATTTGCGCTGACCGGCTGCGTATCCACGTAAGGCTCGCGCGTGCGAATCAGCATCAAAGGCAATGTCTCTTTCTGGACAAGCTGGTTGCCTATGTCCCGGAAGGCCACTTGGACCGTGATTCCGGTCACGGTTTTGTCGCCTTTATTGGCAATATGTCCATCCACATAGGTCACCTTGCCTCCGGCAAAATTCGCAGATTCGCTCATCTGCAGACCTGTAATTGGCAGACTCGCCGCATAAGGATCAGGAGCTGCCAATCCCGCGCCGCCTGGATTCGCAGGCCTGGGCTTCGGGCCGCTGAACACGAGCAGTAGGACAACGGCGACAACAATGACCCCTCCAGCAATGATCCACGGCAAAATCGAACGCCTTTCCTGCTCCTGAGGTGCCTGTCCGCTCAAGTCCAACGTGTTCCTGCGATCATCAGCCATTAAGCAGGATTCTACATCGGCAGGATAAAATTTTCGCGCGGCCCAAAACCGCAGAGGATCCGAACCTATGCCGCCAAAAACCGTAAACGAAGCTCCCCCGGAGTTTGCCGCCATCGCCGCGGCCTTTGCCAAAACCCCGGACATCACTGCCGGCAAATTGATGTCGTCTTATGGATTGAAGGTCAACGGCAAAATTTTTGCTATGTATGGCCGCGGAAAATTTGTCGCCAAGCTCCCCAGGCAGAGAGTGGACGAACTGGTCGCTTCCGGAGCAGGAGAGCGCTTCAACCCCGGCCACGGCCGATTGATGAAAGAATGGATTGCCATGGCGTCACACAATGGCGATTGGTTATCTCTGGCCAGAGAAGCGTACAGCTTCGTAAAGACCGGCAAAATGTAGCCCGTTTTGGGGATGCGTACCCCAAAAGGTACTTCAGCAGATTGATTCAGAACAAAATTCTGCAAAAACCGAATCGGATGGGCGCAAACTGTGTCTAAATGAGCAGAGGCGGTGATGCATTCCGCCGTGTCGTAACCGATGTAGCCAACGATTTTGTACGAGGCCGTTATGGAGCAGGTTCCCAATGCACTGCATTCTGGCGCACCCGCCACGCGCAGAAAATCTTCCGAGTATGTCTATCAAATGGCGACGCTGGCGGCCGTCTTGCTGCTCTTGCTGACCTCCGTTATCTGATTCCCGGCTCAGATTCCCAGCTTCTTCACTTCATCGTTGTAATACTTGCGGTAGAGTATCTCCCATTCCTGGCTGCCTTCCAGGATAATTTTGCGCTGGGACTCGATCTTCTGACGCGCTGCCTGGTCAATTCTCATCTCTTCGACCAAAAGATGTTCAAGCGCTTTGCGCGCTTCCTGCCGGATAGTGTTGCGGTCTTCCAGAAATTCGACTTCGTCAATTTCCGCCAGAGTATCGGCGACCACGTGGGCCAGCTTATTCAACTTGTCACGCGAGATTCTCACAGCACCGCCTTGTATTTACGCGCCAGCTCCTGCTTGACCTTCTTGAACATCTCAGGATAGCTTGCACCCGTGCGCCGCATCTCGTCCTGGTACGCTTCCAGAATGACGCGGACCTCCTCATTAATACGGTCTTCCAGTTGCAGTTCCTCCAGCAGACCGTTATAAACGCGCTCTTCCACCAGCGGAAGCTTGTCTGTCTTGATCATTTTTGCGGTGATCAGATGCCTGACCGTGTGGCGCGCGAGGTAGCCAACATATTCTTTCGAGAAAATCATTGATCCTAATGGGAATATAGCATGACTGGCCGTCAAGGCGGACGCGCCTTCGACGCAGATTTATCGTGTCATGGAGACCGGCACCCAGGGCTTCGTCAAGCAATGGGTCGGGACCACAAATTTCACTCCAGCAGAACAATGAGCAATTTCTGTCAGCAGCGTGCTTCTATCCGCCATGGTCTTGCATAGACGCTATACCCAGCACCTTCCACAAATCAGCAAATCACCCCTTCACCAGCACCATCCGGTGCGGACAGTTGGCGGTATTGATGCAGTCTTCATCCAGCATCAGCCGCTTCACGGGCCTCCCGTGGACAAGATGTTCCGATACAATCTCGTCCACATCTTCAGGCTTTACAAAGCCATACCAGACCGCTTCGGGATAAACCACTACCGTAGGCCCATGCTCGCACTGGTCGAGGCATCCGGCCTTGTTTGCCCGTACGGCCGATTTCAGGCCAGCATCTTTAATCTTGTCTTTGAAAAGAGTATGTAATTCGTTACTGCCGCTGTGCGAACAGGAAGGCCGTGCGCTGCCAGGCTCCCGTGCATTTGTGCAGACAAATATATGCCGTTGAAATTTAGCCAAATCCAATTCTCCTTTGAATATCGTACAATTCGGAAACTTGTTGGTTTTCCACTCCGCAGTTTCTGAGAGAATAGGCATTTGATGATGCAACCCGACAATCTGATCTCGCTCAAAGACGACATGATCGCCTTCATTGCTGGACATGGAATGCGCCGTCTCCCCGGCTACATCGGTGAAGAAGTCCCTTCGGTCACCTGGGCCGACAGCGGCAATCCCGATAGCTGGAAGGACTTTGTGGAGACCGCCAAGGCCGCCGGAGCGCCTTTTATTACCATGAGCGACTTCGTGCTGGAAAAGGACGACCTCGAGCTTCTGCTCGAAGAGCTTCACGACCTCGATTTTCCCAATGAAGAGAGCTCAGATACAGAAGAAGCGCAGACACTCATTAATTACGTAGGCAAGACCGGATATATCCAGCTCGGCTTTGTTCATCAGGGAGTGGCCTTCCTCCATGAGTCTTCTACAGCCTGGTACGACCGTTATCAGCGCCTGCTTGAATCGGTGGAAGACTTTGGCGACATCGTTTTTGAACAGAACGAGGATGAAGACGAGTAGCTGTGAGCGCTGGCGCAGCCAT
>DASRBV010000018.1:0-32723 GCA_035653455.1 Pseudacidobacterium sp.
TTGACGTCTGCTTCGAGCAGAGCGACGCGGATTTCCCGCAGGGCCTCACCGATGTTTTCCTCGGTGACGGTGCCCTGTCCGCGAAGGTTTTTGAAGGCCCGCTGAAGCTTTTCTGAGAGATTTTCAAACATGATGGCTTGCTTTCAGTTTATCAGCGGGGCCGGAAGTGCGATAATAAGCCAATCATCGGACCGCTGACCGGAATTTCTGCGTACTTCAGGAACTCTCCAGCCGGACAATGAAAAAGGAGTGTATTTTATGGCTGGAGACCTGCAACTTACGTGCAGCGATTGTGGGCAAGAGTTTACTTTTACAGAGGCCGATCAGGCCTTCTTTCAGGAACGCGGCTACTCTACCCCTAAACGGTGCAAGTCCTGCCGGCAGGCGAAGAAAAGCGACTCCTACGGCGGTGGGGGACAGCGGAGCTGGTCTGCTCCGCAGGGTACGCCGGTCATCTGCGCCGGATGCGGACAGCAGACCACGGTCCCGTTTGAGCCGCGCGGCGACCGTCCTGTTTTTTGCAAGAGCTGCTATCAGGCCCAGGCAGGAAACCGCGGCAGACAGCAGCGCGATTCAGGACGCAGACGGTATTAGACCCTAATTTAAAACCATCATTCGATAAAGCAGGTCCCGCTGCGCCGGGCGAAATCCGGCATCACGGATGATCCGGCGCACATCCTCTTCTGTCGCATGGGAAGGGACGGGACCCGCATCATCTGCGCCGAAGCGCAAGGCCATTTGCAGCATCTTCAGCCCCTGTGCGGTCGAGCTTGCCTGAACATGCGGTATCTCCGGCAGATACAGACGGCAGATGGCCATCATTTTCAGGTACTCGACGCCCGTTGGGGCATCCAGCTCACGCGCCGGAGCATGGCTACGCGGGGCCAGTGCGATAAATCCGCCCGTTTCTTTCTGTACATCACTCACTCTATCGAGAAGATCCAGGCGCTGCTCAAGGCCTTCACCCGCACCAAAGATGAAGTGCGCGGTTGTCTTCATTTGCGCGCGGTGCGCAGCGCGATGTACAGCCAGCCAATCATCCATGGCCAGGGCCTCATTGTCGGCGATGGAATCCAGCCCGGCACTACGCAAGCGAAATAGAGCGTCCTCCAAAGAAAAATGGCTGCGTCTGGCCAACAGCAAAATCTCTGACGCACACACAAGGATCTGCAAAGACGGAAATTTCTTCCGCAGAGCGCGCAGTGTTTCTTCCAGGTCTTCCACAGAAGATTGCGATGCCAGCGGAATGCGGATCCCGCTACTTTCAGCCTCGGCCTGGCAGCAACCGGCATCGGTCCCGGAGAAAATCCTCTCGCCCAGAGCATAGGTAACCACGTCGTCTGGATGGGCGTTCCTGCGGGCAGCATCGGCTTCCATACCCAGACCGATCAGGTCGCTCGAAAGAAAAAGATCAAGAGCTTGTTTACGTGTCATGCGCTTTCTTTTCATTGTATGGGCTGTGCCCGTCTCTCTGAAATGTTCAAAAAATATCTGCATGCCACCTGTCACAAATGCACAGGCCGTCTCGTCCTGGCTGCGGAGGGAAACGGAAGATGGAAAAGTATGTGATCGTTGGCGGCGGAATTGCAGGATTAACAGCGGCAAATGCTCTGGCTGGCAATGGCGACCGTGTCACGGTGCTGGAGCAGGCCCATCACCTGGGCGGACGCGCACAGACCCAGCAGCAGAGCGGGTATTTCATGAACCTTGGCCCGCACGCGCTCTATTGCGGAGGCGTGGCCATGCGGACCTTCCGCGAATGGGGCATCCCCTTTTCCGGAAACTTTCCTCCCCGCGGCGACCGCAGTTATTTCGTGCGCGAAAACAAACTCTATCCTGCTGTGCGCGATGTCACCAGCCTGATGACGACGCGGTTGTTTTCTGTGCGTGAAAAGCTGGAGGCAGCACGCATCTTCAGCGCATTTACAAACGCCAGCGCTGAAGAAGGTGAAACGATGCGAGACTGGCTGGAGAGACATGCCCGTTCTGAGCGCGTGCGCGATTTTGCCGCGACGATTGCGCGGATCGCTACCTACACAACCGATCTTGACCACCTGAGCGCCAAGGCCGCCGTGAAGCAGGTGCAGATGGCAATCAGGCACAATGTCTGGTATCTCAATGGAGGATGGCAGACGCTGGTGGATGGTCTGCGTGATCGAGCACGGTCGCTTGGGGTTGAAATCCGCAGCGAAGAGCATGTGACTTCGCTACGCCGGCTCGATGCCGATGGCATTGTGCTCGCGGTTGGTCCGGCCAGCGTGGAGAAGCTGACAGGTGTGGCTGTTCCGGACCAGCGGCCATTGCGCATGGCAACGTTGGATATCGGTATGAGAAGACTTCCTGAGGGGGCGGCGCATGTGGCTTTTGGACTGGACCAGCCGCTGTATTTCTCAGTGCATTCAGAGTCTGCGCGCGTGGCGCCGGAAGGCCGAGCACTTGCGCATGTGGCGAAATATCTGGGCGACTCGCAGCCTGACCCCAAAGCCCTGCGTGAGGAGCTGGAAGACTACGCTTCACTGGTCATGCCTGGATGGCAGCGCGAGGCAGAGGTCGTCCGCTTTCTTCCGAATCTGACTGTCTCGCCGATGATGGTCACCCCGCAAGGGCGTCCGGAAGTAGATTTTCCGGGACTTGAGAACGTGACTGTGGCCGGCGATTGGGTAGGCACAGAAGGCATGCTGGTGGATGCCGCTGTGGCCAGCGCGCTCAAGGCCGCGCGAGTGATACAAGGGCGAAAGACGAGAGAACTGATTGCATGACGATGGACCGCGAAGCTGTATTTCTGGAGTTAAAACCTATGCTCTTTTCTTTGGCCTATCGCATGCTTGGCACGCGCGCCGATGCAGAGGATGTGGTGCAGGAAACCTATCTGCGCTGGCGTGAGGCTGCTGAAGACGAGATCCGCTCGCCTCGGGCGTATCTCGCTACCGTTGCGGCGCGGCTCTCTCTCGATTCACTGAAGTCTGCGCAGCGCAAGCGCGAGGTGTACATGGGTACATGGCTGCCGGAACCATTGGTCGGTCCTTTGGGGCAGCAATCGGTGGACATGGCCGAGTCTCTGTCGCTCGCCTTTCTCCATCTGCTCGAATCGCTTTCGCCTCCGGAGCGCGTTGCGTTCCTGCTGCACGAGATTTTCGAGATGCCTTACTCGGAGCTTGCTGCCGTGCTGGAAACCTCTGAAGCGAACTGCCGTCAGCTTGTGACCCGCGCAAAGAAACACATCCAGCAGAAGAAACGGCGCTTTACCGTAGACCGGGAGCACCATCGCAATGTTCTGGAAAAATTTCTTCACGCCTGCGCTTCCGGCGATCCGGCGCAACTGGCAAATCTGCTGCATCAGGACGTGGTGCTCTATTCCGACGGCGGAGGAAAGGTGCGTGCTGCGCTGAACCCGATCTTTGGCATGGACAAAGTCATGCGCTTCTTTGCGGGAATCGTGAAGAAGAACGCGCTTCGCGGGTATTCTGCGGAACTGGCCGAAGTGAACGGCGGGCCTGGTGCGGTCTTCTATAAAGATGGCGAACTTGCTCAGGTACTGGATCTTGAGGTGGACGAGTCAGGACGGATCATCAATATTTTCCTTGTCTCCAATCCGGAGAAGCTGCCGCACGAGGTGGGCCCCAAGCTCCAGCGATAGCTGGCAGGTATTATAAAGATATACATACTGCATGGCAGACCAGCCTCCAGGTACCCAGCTTCCAGGCTCTGGGGCAGTTGCATTTCTGTCCCGCGACTTTCGTCTTTACCAACTTGCGCGCGTACTGGTCATTATTGGCGCGGAGGCGCAGACGCTTGCCATCGCATGGCTGGTCTATCAGATTACGAACAGCGCGTTATATCTCGGCTACACAGGGTTGACGCTGTTTCTGCCCGGGCTGCTGTTTCTCCTGCCTGCGGGACACGCTTCGGACCGCTTTGACCGGCGGCAGGTCATCATTCTCTGCTATACGCTGCAGATTTTCTGTACGCTGGCGCTGTTTCTGTTCGCGTGGCATGGGCTGCACCGGGTCTGGCCTATTTATGCCGTCCTTTTCTTAGTTGGCACCGGACGGGCCTTCAGCGGCCCGGCAAGCTCGGCTTTGATTCCCCACCTTGTGCCGAAAGAGCACTTCGTGAATGCCGTTACCTGGGGAGCTACCGTTTTCCAGATAGCGACTATCGCCGGCCCGTCTCTTGGCGGCATTCTTTATACCTTGCCGCTGCATGGAAGCATCGCCGGCGCGTCCATGGTCTTTCTCTTCACTCTGGCAACGCTGATCGTCTTTGTCTCGCTGATGTTGTCGCTGCATGTCCGCCCGGGCCGCATGGAGCATCGCGCTGCTTCCATGGAAGTCCTGCTGGCCGGACTGCGCTATGTGTGGAAGACGCAACTTCTGCTGGGGTCTATTTCACTGGATATGTTCGCCGTGCTGCTGGGCGGGGCGACGGCGCTGATGCCGATCTTTGCGAAGGAAATTCTGCATACCGGTCCGCGAGGGCTGGGCCTGCTGCGTGCTGCTCCTGCGGTGGGGGCGCTTACTGTTTCCATGTGGCTTACATGGAAGCCCATCCAGCGGCGCTCGGGTGCGAAAATGCTCATCTGCGTGGGGATCTTTGGAACAGCCACGGTGGTGTTTGGGTTGTCGAAGAGTGTGTGGCTCTCGCTTGCGGCATTGTTCTTTGTGGGCGCCTCGGACATGGTCAGCGTGGTCATCCGTTCTTCCATTCTGCAACTCGCCACACCACTGGAGATGCGCGGCCGTGTCAGCGCCGTGAATTCACTCTTTATTGGCGCCTCCAATGAATTAGGAGAATTCGAGAGCGGCCTTACTGCTTCATGGTGGGGAGCGGTACGCGCGGTGATTTATGGCGGCCTCGGGTCGCTTGCAATCACCGGCTTGTGGAGCATCTTCTTCCCCAATCTGCGCCGTGCTGACCGGCTCACAGCAGAAGCGCTTTTACAGGTGGAAGAAGAAGAGACCGCGCAGGAAGTACGCAGGTGATAAAGAATGTTCCACACCTTTGATGTGGTCACCACGGAACAGGGACCCCGATTTTCCAACCTGGGCCGGCTGTGGCTTATCCGGCCATGCCCGCCAGCTTTGTTCCTACGGTGACGGCTTCGGTAATGGTGTCAATCACCTGTGCGATCTTGTCCAGATGGTTCGTACAGTCCTCAATCTGCTTCTGCTCGCGGTGCATCTGGTCTACCAGCGAGATGATGCGCGGATCGTCATCATGAAAAATTTTGTTGATGCTGTTCCAGTAGTTCCGCCGGGCCATGACGTACTGGGTCATGATGGCATTCCGCTGGTCCTGGGTCTGGCATGATGCCAGAAACATGGAGAGCTGCTGTGTTAAAAACATGTACTGGTCTTCGAGGGCCTTCAGGGAGTCTCCCACTGTGTTCCTCCAGTGACAGGACTCCAGCTTATACCCATTCTCCCTGACGCATCAGCGGTTCGGCCGTGCCGGAAGCGGTAATGCCGTCAATATCCAGCTTGTCCGAGCCGATCATCCAGTCCACGTGAATGAGGCTGCTGTTTGCGCCCTTTGCGGCGAGCTGTTCCTGGGTAAGCTTGTCGCCATCACGCAGACAGGAGCTGTAGGCCTGGCCCAGCGCGATGTGGCAGGCGGCATTTTCATCAAACAGCGTATTCAGAAAGAGCAGCCCGCTGGATGCAATCGGGGAGGAATGCGGCACAAGTGCGACTTCGCCCAGTCGGCGCGCGCCTTCATCTGTATCAATCAGTTTTTCCAGGACTTCCTGCCCCCTGGTAGCTTTTGCTTCGACAATGCGGCCTTTTTCAAAGCGGACCTGAATGCCTTCAATCATCGTTCCCTGGTGCGAGAGCGGCTTGGTTGCGGTCACAACGCCGTCGGCGCGGTCTTTGTGCGGAGTGGTGAAGACCTCTTCGGTCGGCATGTTGGGGATGCAGTAAAGACCATTGCCTGCCGTCGTTCCGCCGCCCAGCCAGAGATGGTCCTCGGCCAGTCCCAGGCGGAAGTCTGTGCCGGGGCCGCGATATTGCAGCGCCGCGTATCGCTTATAGTTCAGATAGCCGGCGCGTTTGTGCAGCGTGGCATCGTGTGACTTCCATGCGGCCACTGGATCATCGGCATCTACTCGCGATGCCTTGAAGATGGCGTCCCAGAGTTTTTCGAGGGCCGCTGCGGGTTCGTCATTCGGGAAGACGGCCGCGGCCCATGCAGGCGTGGCGCAGGCCACGATCGTCCAGTTGATTTCGTGGCGCGTAATCAATTCGAGCGCGGGACGGTATGCCTGCGAAACAGCGCGGTTCGCGCGCCCGACTTTCTCCGGATCTTCATTCGAGAGCAGCGATGGGTTTGCCCCGGCAACCGCAAGCCTTGCAGCGCCACTTTTGAAGGCCGCGCCCATTCCGTCATAGAGCCATGCGGGAGCGCGATCAAAGGACTCGTCCGGGGCGAATTTGTAACGCATCAGCGTGGTCTCGTCATCGCTGAAAAGCGTTGTTACCAGTGAAGCCCCTGCGCGGTAGGCATGCTCGGTTATGCGGCGGACAAGCGGCAGCGCATCAAGCGACGCGGTCATGACCAGTTCCTGGCCGCGTTCGAGGCCGAGTCCAACGCGAATGGCGACTTCGGCAAGGCGGTCGAGCTTCTGTTCATGCGTGAGCTGTTCGGAGGCAATTGCGGCTGTGGTCATGTCTTTAGTGTAAGCCTGGCCGCTGTGCGCAGGCCACGCGTGGGATCCCTTGCAGATCATGGATGAAGCCCACGTTGTTCCACCCTGCGAGGAGCCGCGCAATCGCATCCCTCTGGCCTTGTCCCATTTCCAGCAGCAGCCATCCGCCGGGTTTCAGCCGGTCGAATGCCTGTGGAATGAGCTTTTTGTACACATCAAGGCCGGATGGCCCGGCAAAGAGCGCAGCGTCAGGTTCGTAATCGCGCACCTGAGGCTCCAGTGAGTCGCGGTCGGCTTCTGCAACATAGGGCGGGTTAGAGACGATGGCGTCAAAAGTCTCTCCGGCAACTGCGGCCAGAAGGTCGGACAAGAGAAAGCGGATGCGCTCTGCGGTATGGTGCGCCTGGGCGTTGCGGCAAGCCACGGTCAGGGCTGCTTCTGAGATGTCCAGTGCGGTGATTTGCGCCTGCGGCAGCTTTACGGCAAGTGCGACGGCAATCGCGCCAGAGCCTGTGCCCACATCGGCAATGCGCAAGGGCAGGTTGTGCGCCACTCGCTCCAGTATTGCTTCCACAAGGTGCTCGGTTTCAGGGCGTGGGACGAGCACATCCGGGGTGACCGCGAAAGTAAGTCCGAAGAACTCCTGCTCGCCGAGAATGTACTGGATTGGCTCGTGCGCGGCGCGGCGTCGCAACCAGTTTTCGTATGTCGCCGACTGTTCGGCGGTGAGCGTGGCATCAGGATGTGTGAGCAGAAATGCGCGGTCATATCCCAGCACCCGCATCAGGAGAAGTTCAGCGTCGCGTCGCGGTGTCGTCGAAGCGCCTTCGAGTCTGCCCGCGCCTTCGGCAAGGGCCTGTTTCAGATTGAGATTGCCGTTCAAATTTTCCGGTTGCACTTATGTCATGACGGCCGGTTCTCTCTCCGGCTCTCTTACTGAAGCGGGCAGCATCAGGCCATCTTTTGCCAGACGGTAGACCTGTCCACGCCATACTACGTGGTTGTCAATATAACTCGCGGCCCAGAAGAAGAAGCCCATCAGGTCGCGCAGCGGATACAGCAGCGTGGTGCGAAGCAGGTGGCGCTCCCTGATGACGGCTGAGCCAACCACTGCCGCCATCACCATACGGGCCACGATGCTCCAGCCCAGCAGCAGCCACGCGAGATGAGGCAGGTCCAGGCGCAGCGCAGCAACAAACGCCATGCATCCAAACAGGACAGCAAAGGTAAGCGAGGTCCCGAAGTGACCCTTCGGGCGCGAGAAGCGGGTGGACCGCATCCATCGGACCTGGTGCCTGATGGAAGTCTGGAAACTCAGGTTCAGAATTACGTGATCAATCACATGGTCTGACAACACAACTTCATATCCATGGGCAGCCACCCAGTTGCCCAGCAGGAAATCATCGGAGCAATATGGGCCCAGGCGGCCAAAGCCACCCATCTCATCTACGCATTTACGCCGCACGGCCATCGTAGGGCCGAGGGCGAACTTCATGCCCTCCACCATGTTTGCGACCAGCACGCCTGAGGTCATTTCAATGGACATACCCGCGGCCTCCAGTTTGGACCACAAGCCTTCGTCAGCAACACCGCGATAGAGGCAGGTGACTGCACCCACATTTTCGCGTGAAAAAGGCGCTATGACTTCGCGGATGTACTTCGGGGTGACGCGCACATCGCTGTCACTGATGATAAAGATGTCTGTGCTGGCGGCAGCCGCCATCTTTTCCAGCGAAGAGACCTTGGCGTTGATGTAGGTCTGTTCTCCGGTGCAGAGAAATTTAGTTTTAACATGCGGGTAGCGCGCCGCCACGCGCTTCGCCACCAGCAGGCCCGGGTCATTTGCATTGCGCGCGCAGAAAAGAACTTCGAAGTTGGGATAGTCCTGCTCAAAAAACGTAGCAAGATGCGCTTCCAGATTTGGCTCGTCCCCATGCAGAGGCTTGAGCAGACTCACCGCAGGACAAAACTCTGACAGCGCAGCTTTTTGCCGCTTTCGCCGCTCGCTTGCAAAGCGTATCGCGCCGGCGAACACCATTCCCTGGAAAACGGTCGAACTGATGAGGCCCAGAATCCCAAGCCCCAGCAGAAGATCGAAAATATGTCTTGAAACCACTGTATTCAGCGTACAGCAGAGTATGACCTTACAGGCCAATGAATACATTCAGAAATAATATCTTCTTTGATGTCAATGCATCAGGGCGCGTTTGTTTTCAACTTTTCCAGCACCAGCGGTGCCAATTGCGACACATTTCCTGCTCCCAGCGTCAGGATGGCATCGCCTTCGTTCGCACGCGATACGACGCGGGTGATGGCCTCCTCTGTGGTTGCTGCGTAGTGTGCCTGAGAATGCTTCATGCCTTCGACAAGGACTTTGGATGTGATTCCTGCAATCGGCACCTCACTGGCTGCGTAGATGTCGAGCACTTCGAGTGAATCTGCGTCTTCAAATGCGGTAAGAAACTCCGGCATTAAATCGCGGGTACGCGTAAAGCGGTGCGGCTGAAAAATGACGTGCACTTTGCCATATCCGCATTCTTTGGCCGCTTGCAGGGTAGCGTGTATTTCTGTAGGGTGGTGGCCGTAATCGTCAATCACGGTCACGCCGCGCTCGCAGCCCTTGATCTGAAAGCGGCGGTCTACTCCGCGAAAACTGTTCAATCCTTCCAGAATGGCTGCTGGCTTTATCTCAAGCTGTGCAGCAATGGCCACGGCCGCTGTTGCGTTCAGAACGTTGTGGCGTCCGGGGACGTGAAGCTCAAATGGGCCGAAGACCTGCCCGTTTGCTGCAACCTCGAAGCGCCTGTCAGCCAGAACACGCGTTACAAAATCGGCCTTCGGATTCATTCCATAAGTGAAGACGCGCCGCTGCACGCGCGGAAGAATGGCGGCGAGTTGCGGGTTGTCCAGACAGGCAACACAACTTCCGTAGAAGGGCACGCGGTCCATGAACTCGACGAAGGCGTTCTCTACGTCCTCCATGTCGCGGTAGCAATCCATGTGCTCGCGGTCCAGGTTCGTGACAACAGCAAGAATAGGAGACAGCTTCAGAAAAGAGCGGTCGCTCTCATCGGCCTCTGCGACCAGATATTGCGATTTGCCCAGGCGGGCGTTCGATCCCAACGCATCCACGCGGCCTCCAACCACGACTGTCGGGTCCAGTCCGCCTGCGGCCAGCACGGTTGCAATCATGGAGGTCGTCGTCGTTTTGCCATGCATTCCGGCAACAGCGATGCCGTACTTCAGGCGCATAAGTTCAGCGAGCATCTCAGCGCGTTGGATCACAGGAATCTTACGCGCGCGCGCCTCCACCACTTCCGGATTGCGCTCATTCACGGCGGAGCTGGTGACGACCACACCCGAGCCGACGACATTCGCCGCCGCGTGGCCTTCAAAGACCGTCGCGCCAAGGGACGCCAGCCGCTCTGTGATGGCAGAACGGCGGAGGTCTGAGCCGGAAACAGAATAGCCGAGATTGAGCAGGATCTCGGCTATGCCACTCATGCCGATTCCGCCAATACCGATGAAGTGTACCCGTTGTGCCTTTGCGAACATTTTTTCAGAATGCTGTGATTACTGTATCAGCGGGGCTGAATGCGATGCGCTGTAAGCGAAAAGGTTTCCTGCCTGGGTAAAAATTTTGTTGCGAATGTACCGGGAAATCACCGCAACATCCCGCAGCATTTTCCGTTTCTTCTTCGTGTAAGCAAAGCGCCGGAAATCACCAGGCGCGAGGAGGTATAAAAAATGAAACGGGTCATTGGTGCTTTCATCCTGGCTGCTGCTACAGTTCTTCCCGCTGCGCGTACCCATGCGCAGGTGGGCATCTCGGTACAGATAGGCCCTCCGGTGGTCGCAGTACCGGCCTATGCTCCGCCGTGTCCGGGGCCGGGATATATCTGGGCCCCCGGGTATTACGCCGGCGCTGTCTGGGTGCCTGGACACTGGGTCTATCGCACGTACTACCATGGGCCGCGTTATTACTATCCATACGGCTACTACCGAGAGGACCATGATTGGTATCGTCATGATCACGGCCATCACTACGGCTGGTACAAGCACCATGACGACGATGATGAGGACCGGTAAGGACTGGCCTCAGTCATTTGCGCAATTCAGTTGCCTCATCCTTTCGGCCTGTTTGGACCGAAAGGATGAGAGTTATGTGCTGACATCGGCAAAAACAAACCCGTCACGCTCCACCACTTCGCCGCTTACAATTCCAATCTCGTGCTGGAACATAGGTCCTGCATACACGCAGGTATGGAACTCGCCGTTTTCACCGCACGGGTCTGCCCCGGCAGGCAATTCGCGCAACAGAGCGGCGTTAAAATCGCGTCCGGCAAACTCAGGCGGCAATTTTCGAGGGTCCACGCAGACGATCCGCGCCTTCAGACCGGCAGTGATCATTTCCTGCGCAAGCTCTCGCGTAGGGAGGCCCCAGAGTGGAAACACAGGAGTCAGCCCTGTACCTGCCAGCCGTTCTTCACGGTAGCGCCGCACGTCTTCGAGGAAGAGGTCGCCGAAGGCCATGACCTCGATGCCTGCTGCAACAGCCTTTTTGCAGGCCTCACTCATTGCTTGTTCATAGAGTTCATTGGAACAGGGCCAAGGCAAGGGAACAGTCCACAGCGGCAGACCCGCGGCCGCGGCTTGTGCCTCCAGCACATTGCGACGCGTGCTGTGCATGGCCACGCGGTTGAATGCTGCATTGAGAGTCGTCAGCAGTCCGGAGATTTCGTATTCGCCAGACTGCCGGAGGACGTGCAGCGCCCAGGCGCTGTCCTTACCGCTGCTCCAGGAGACAAGGGCCTTTTTCACAGTTTCGCCAGGGCCTGGTCGAGATCGGCGATGAGATCGTCTACGTCCTCTATTCCGACGGAGAGGCGGACCAGGCCATCCGTGATGCCGAGCCTGGCGCGCATCTCTGCGCCGGTGGCCGCATGCGTCATGGTTGCGGGATGCGAAATCAGCGTTTCGACGCCGCCGAGCGATTCGCCCAACGTACACAGGCGCACATTCCTGAGCAGCGCCTTCGCGTTTTCCAACGATCCTGTCTCAAACGACATCATCGAACCAAACCCATAAGCCTGCTTCTTTGCCAGCTCGTGCTGCGGATGCTCCGGCAGTCCGGGATAAAAGACCTTCCTGATTTTCTTGTGTCCGGCAAGAAATTGGGCCACCTTGCGGCCGTTTTCATCGTGCTGCTTCATGCGGACGGCGAGCGTCTTCACTCCGCGCAGGACGAGCCAGCACTCAAACGGCGAGAGGATGCCGCCTGTAGACTTCTGCACAAAGCCAAATTGCTGCTTGTGCTCTGGCCGTGTGCCCACAAGCACTCCGCCAAGCCCGTCACTGTGGCCATTGAGGAACTTCGTCGTAGAGTGCATGACGATGTCTGCGCCAAGTTCGATGGGCCGCTGCAAATATGGCGACATGAAGGTGTTGTCCACGCTCATGTCAATGCCGTGCTCGTGGCAGACGCCGGCGACAGCGCGAATGTCGGTCAGGGTCATCAGCGGATTGGTCGGCGTTTCGATATGCACGAGCTTCGTTGTCGGCCGGATGGCGCGGCGGACATTCTCAGGATTGGATGTGTCCACGTAAGTGAACTCGATGCCATAGTTCACCACAATCTGGTTGAAGAGGCGCGTCGTGCCGCCATAGACATTCTCTCCGCAGACCACGTGGTCGCCCGACTTGAGCAGCGTCACCAAGGCCATGATGGCCGCCATTCCGCTGCCAAAAACGCAGGCATTCGCGCCGCCTTCAAGCGAGGCGAGGCTGGCTTCCAGCGCGTCGCGTGTGGGATTACCCGCGCGCGAATAGTCCCATCCTTTGTGCTTGCCGACCTCTTCCTGTGCATAAGTAGAGGTAAGATAGAGCGGCACGCTCACCGCCCCCGTCTGCGGGTCAGGCTCCTGCCCATCGTGAATTGCGCGCGTAGAAAAACCAGAATTTTGTTTTGCCATAGCCGTTGTTGCTCTATTTTATTCGGGTGAGAAGAAGCGTACAAAAAACGCTATAAACGGACCCTTCATCGCCTTCCCCGCTTCTGAGGATGACAGAAGAACTGGCGAGATTTACATTTTTGCGCCCTGCGACCTTCGTCCTGAGACCGGGCTACGTCAGCTTGCCGTTCTTCAGCCCAAATTCCTGACCGCGCCAAACAACCGTGTTCCCCGCGTAACTCCACGCCCAGACGCACAGGGCAAGGGCGTCCCGTAACGGAAGCAGCCACAGATCGCGCAGTACTTCCAGATCGCGCAGAACCCCCACTCCGACGGCCAGTGCCAGCATGACACGAGCGGCAAACACCAGGCTCAAGAGGGCAATGCTGAAGAGGTCCGCGCCCGAAGCAACCACGTTCAGGAGCGCCCATGGAAGCCCGAAGGTGAAGACCACTCCGGCATATCCGCCTTTGCGTGCATCGCGCATTCCGCGCGCCCAGCGCAACTGGTGCTCCCAGAACGGGCGGAAGCCGTAAGCGGGGACCGTGGTTTCCACAACCTCATCGCACAGTTCCACGTGGAAGCCTTTTGCAGCGATGCGCGCGCCCAGCTCATAGTCGTCTGCCAGATACTCTGCGAGCGGCGCAAGCCCGCCAATCGCATCGAGGGCCATGCGCGACATGGCCAGCGTGGAACCCAAACCAAACCGAATGCCCCCTTCGATTTTTCGCGCCGTCAACACTCCCGCCGCAAAGTCCGTCGAAATGCCCAGCGCTTCCATCTTTGACCAGACCGTTCCATGCGAACGCCCACGATAGAGCGCCGTCACCATACCCACCTTCGGGTCCTGAAACAGCGCCATCACATGCGCCAGATATTGCGGAGAAACCCGGATATCGCTGTCATTGATCAGCACATGGCCGTAGCGCGCCTGCGGAAGCATCTGCGCCAGATTGCTGACTTTGCCGTTCGTGCCCAGCACTTCCGGAGTGACTACCAGGCGGATGGCAACTTCCGGAAATTCCGCCTGGAGCTGTTGGACGGCGGCGACCGCAGGGTCTTCCAGGCCACTGACGCCGAAAAGGACCTCGTATTCGCCCGCATACTGCTGCCGGCAATGGCTGACAAAACCCGCATACATGTCGCGATCAAAGCCCTTGAGTGGCTTCAGAATGCTGACGGGAGGACAATATCCCTCTGCACCGACGCGCTTTCTGCGCACAAAGGAGCGGGCGCTCCACAGCGCAACGAAATAAAATCCCATCCCGCAGAGCGCAAGGATGGTCGTGATGCTTTCAACAATGATGGCGAGCATGAATGCTCAGTTTACAAGGACAGGGCGCATTGCCCTACTCATAGCGCAGGGCCTCAATGGGATCGAGGTTTGCCGCCTTCCACGCCGGATAAATCCCAAACACCAGCCCAATCAGGCAGGACACGCTAAACCCTACGATGGCCCACAGGCTTGACATGCTTGCAGGCAGAGCGCTCACCAGCAGCCGTATCAGCAAGGTCATGATTCCGCCAACGAAGATGCCAATGACTCCGCCAAGAGCGCAGAGCGTGACGGCCTCAATCGTGAACTGAAGCAGGATGTTCCGCTTGGTAGCGCCAATTGCCTTGCGCACGCCAATCTCGCGCGTGCGCTCGGTGACAGATACGAGCATGATGTTCATCACACCTACGCCGCCTACCATAAGGCCCACGCTCGAGACGGCGACCATGAAAATGGCGAGTCCACCGGTAAGCTGGTTCCACAAGCGTGACAATGAATCCGGGCCAAAGATCTCGAAATTATCCGGCTGTTCGACGCGGACCTTTCGCCGGCGGCGCAGCAGCTCGCGCACTTCGTCTTCCACCAGACTGCGGTTGCGCGCGTCATCATATTTCACGCTGACCCACACGCCGCCGCCGGCTTTTGTGGCATCTTCCGGATGGATCTTCATAAACGTGCCAATGGGGAAATAGGCCGCGTTGTCTTCCGGGTTGCGTCCGCCGCCAAAGGCCTGCTTGAACTTGTCCAGGACCCCAATCACGGTGAAGGAATTGTTCTCAATGGTGACCTCTTTGCCAATTGCGTTCTCGTCACCGAAAAGCTCCTCCGCTGTATCATGCCCCAGGACAACGACATTTGCGCGCCGCTGGTCTTCTTCCTCAGTAAACATGCGGCCTGCGGTGAGGGGCACATCATTTACTTCGCTCAGTTGGTAACTGTCACCCTGCAGCATCGTGCCCTGGGCCATTTTCGTCCCATACTTCACGCCGACAATCCCGGCCTGAAAAATAGGATTCACATGCCGGACACCGCCATCGGCGGCCACCACGTGGGGCAATTGCCGGATGGCGGCAACATCATCAAACGTCAGCTTCTTGCGTGCCAGCATCTCCGCCGTCGGACGCACACCAATCACCGGCATGTGAAAAATCCACAGAACATTGGTGCCCAGCGAGCTTACCCATTGCTGGACGTTATTGTTGAGGCCATTGATGACGGAAGAAATCGTAATGACTGTGGTAACGCCGATCACGATGCCCAGAATGGTGAGGCCAGAGCGCAGTTTATTGGTACGGAGCGTTTCGATGGCCATGCGCACGGCTTCACGTGAATCTGTGACTCTCATAGCTCTGACCTCAACGCCACGATCGGGTCCAGCATCGCCGCCTTACGGGCGGGGTAGACTCCGAAGAAAATCCCTACGCCGCCGGAGACAAACAGCGCCAGCAGCACCGACCATATCTGAATGTCGGACGGAAACCCGATGGCCAGCGTCACCAGCTTGGCCACGCCCACCCCGCAGATAACGCCAATCGCGCCACCTATCAGAGACATCGTTGCCGACTCAATCAGAAATTGCAGCAGGACATCGGTATACCGCGCGCCCAGGGCCTTGCGCACGCCAATCTCGCGCGTCCGCTCGGTCACGCTCACCAGCATGATGTTCATGATGACGATGCCGCCGACAACCAGCGAAATCGAGGCTATCCCAATGACTACAAAGAAAAACGTCTGGCTGATGCTTGTCCACAGGCCGACAAATGTGGCATTGGTATCGAGGGAAAAACTGTCGTCCGCGCCCGGAGCATCATGCCGCCGCGAGCGTAGAATCGCCCGCGCCTCGTCGGAAGCGCGGTCCAGGGCGGCCCCTACAGCGCCCGCCTTCACATAAATCGTAATGCTGGCATTCGTGCCGTATTTGCGTTGGTAGGTGGTGATGGGCACGGCTACGTAGTTGTCCTGGCTTTGCCCCAGGGTCTTCCCCTCGCGCTCGCCGACGCCAATCACGGTATAAGGCTCGCCGTCTATGCGGATTTCCTTGCCCAGAGGGTCCATCCCCGGCATCAGATTGTCTACGATGTCATAGCCGATAATGGCGGTGTGCGTGGCGTATTGCTGGTCAGAGGGAGTAAAGCTGCGTCCCAGCACGACATTCAGGTTTGACATTGCAGGCATGTTCCACGTCCAGCCGCGAATGCTCGTGTCGGTGCTGGAATGCGACCCGTAAACCACTTTGCCGGTCGTGGCCTGCAACGCGCCAACATCTACGCACATCTTGCACTCATCTCGAATGGCTTCGTAGTCTTCGAGATGGATGTCTTTACGCTTCTGATACTTTTCGTATTCCTCGTAAGTGAAGATCACCGGAGGCTGCTTACTCAGCGTAAAGACGTCTGCCCCATAGCTATAGACCTTTGTGGCGACATACTTGTTCACGCCATTGGTCAGAGTGATGACAGCAATGACCGAAGCCACCCCAATGACCACGCCAATCAGCGTAAGAATGGAGCGCAGCTTGTTCGCCCAGAGCGATTGCAGCGCGATCTTAATGGCTTCAATAAATTCCATGCTTTCAATACTTCTATAAATATCAACCCGATGGCGAGTTATTTTGTCATACTGAAGCGCCAGCCGAAAGACCTGCTCAACTTTAAAGCATACGTCCGCCCAGCCGGAGAAATTCTCCTTCGCTGAACGATACGCAGAAAAGGAAGGGCCGGTTCCCTACGATGCCGCCGCCACGGCGGTGAGCAGAAGTACGATCAATACCCACCAACCCACAACGGCTGCCGCCGCCTTGCCGCGAGAAACTTTCCCCACAATGGCAATGCCGATGACAGTCAGCACAACTGCCCATATTTCAAAGACATCCAGATGGGTGCAGAATGCCCAAAGCCATTTCGGCGCGTCGGTAGACAGGTAAAAGCCAATGTTCGTGCCCACAGGGTTCTGTATCAGAAACGAATCCGGTGCCAGACCTGCAAAGAGAGCGACCAACGCCAGGATGTATTTGAGGTTCATCACCAGGTTGGCATACATATAGACGGCGAAGACCTGCCCGTATTTCGCTGTCCCTCCAAAACCGAAGTTCACCGTCGCCCAGGTCAGAAGCGAAAAAATCGCCGTAATAATCAGCGCAAAGACCCAGTAGCCATAGGTCGTGATGGCAGTCACTTTGGTGAAAACTGCGCGCGTGGTTGCGGCCTGGTCCGCAGGCATCTGAGCAAACCGCTCTTCCTGCTTCGGGGTCTGGTGCAGATTGTTCTCAAAGACCTTTTCCCATCCCACCTTTGTCTGCACCGCAAAAGAAAACAGCGTGCCCACAATGATGAGAATGAGCAGCGGGCCCCACCACGAGGACTTGCGCAGAATGTCAGTAAATGTCTTTGACGGAGCCACGAACGTATCTACAATGCGCTGCCCTTCGCTCAGGGGTGTACCGACCGGCTGGGAAACTGCGTCTGCCATAAAAACCTCACAATCTACAACGATTTTCCAATGGCGCGATTGTATCGTGAAGCCTGGCGTCTGGCGATGAAAATCCTAAGGTGAAGCGGCCAGCACCTGTTTTGCAGGCCGGATTGCCACAGGAAAAATGCTATGGCCGGGGCAGCGGGTGCGCCGGAACCAAACTCAATACTTCCGGCCCGGGTCCATCTCCGGTAGTCTGAAAAAGCTCTCGGAACCTCCGCGGTCCCATCCAATGCGTTGTATCTCTTTTTTCCTTGCTACCGCGCTGCTCGCGGGCACGGGAACATCTGCCTTTGCCGCCGCAAAGAAGCCGCGCCATCGCGCGCATACCGCCGCAGCGCGCAAGTCTGTCCATGCAAGACACACCCGGCATTCCCGCCGCGCCGCCCTTGAGGCCCGCGACGATTCGCCCAAGGCCAATATTCCGGAAGTGCCGCTGAAACATGCAAAACTGGTGCTGCTGCCCCCGCTGAAAGGCTCGCGCGCATCGCTTGTCCGCCAGAATGAACGCGCGGAGGCAGAGGGGCTGGAGCGCATTGAAGAGGACGAACAACTGAACGAGTTGCGCCGCGATCACCAACTGGTCGCCGTGCCCGCAAGCATGTCGCTACGCGTCAACCCTGACCTGCCTGCAAACCGCCGCTACTGCCGTCCCTGGACGGCACGCTTTCTGAGCGATCTGGCCCGCGTGCATTACGCGAGGTTCCATCGCCCGTTGCAGGTAAACTCCGCCGTGCGCACAGTGGAATACCAGCGCCATCTGATTGAAATCAACGACAATGCAGCGCCTGCGGATGGAGACATCGCTTCTCCGCATCTGACCGGGGCGACGATTGATATTGCCAAGAAGGGACTTTCTCTCTCAGAGATTGCCTGGATGCGCGCTTATCTGCTGCCTTTGCAGACCGCAGGCAAGATTGACGTGGAAGAGGAGTTTTATCAATCGTGCTTCCATATCACCGTGTACAAATCGTACGCGCCGACGGTCAAGCCGGCACAGAAGAAGCATAACGGCAGCACTCTGCTGGCTGCTGGCGTGCAATAACGAAGAAGGTTCGCCGGCAAATTCTTCGGCCAATCCAGTGCGGCGAGTCAGCCTCGCCGCGCTGCTTCGATGGCGGCAATATCAATCTTCCCCATCGTCATCATGGCCTCGAAAGCACGCCTGGCCTCATCACCACCAGCTGCAAGCGCATCTGTCAGCGCGCGGGGCGTAATCTGCCAGGAAAGCCCCCAGCGGTCTTTGCACCAGCCGCACGCGCTTGGCTGACCGCCATTGCCGACAATCGCATTCCAGTACCGGTCGGTCTCTTCCTGATTGTCTGTCGCAATCTGGAAGGAAAATGCTTCGCTGTGCCTGAATGCCGGGCCGCCATTGAGCCCGAGGCAGGGAATGCCTGCGACTGTGAACTCAACCGTCAACACATCGCCTTTCTTCCCGCCCGGAAAGTCTGACGGAGCGGTATGGACCGCGATGACCTCGCTCTGAGGAAAAGTGGCCGCGTAGAAGCGCGCAGCATCCAGCGCATCTTTGTCGAACCAGAGACAAACCGTGTTCTTTGCCTTCATATTCGTGTTCTCCATATGCTCCATGAGAAATGCAAAAAGCCGCTTTGCGTGCCCGGCAGCCCATTCCCCGAATTCTATCCCAGCCAATCCCTGCCTTGCGCCGGATGCTCCGCCAAAAGGCTGACTCCAAAATCTACCCAGAGACTGAAGACCACTCCCATCCCGCGCTGTTACTGTGCAATCAGTTTTCCGAGGCCATTTCTGGAGCAACACACATGAAACAACCCCGCTTACGAGGGTTTTCTCTCTTTGCCATCGCACTCACGCTTCTTTGCTTTCAACACCGCGCCCATGCTCAGGGATGCGTGGCAGCACACTCTGAACAGCCCGTCCTCTCTGAACTGGACATGGACTCTCTGCCGGCAAGCAGCGGACATTCGCCGTCGGTGATTTCCGGACTCAGCCCCTCGAGCCAATCGAGCCTGCGCGGCCTTTTGCGCGGACTCTCCGTTACTGTTGGCTTTCGCACCTATAGCTCATACAAACATTTTGTCGGTACGGTCTACCAGGCGCAGCGCGCGGCAAAGCACAACCAGGTCCAGAACCACGTAGACCTGTACGACCTTGCTTTGAATTACCAGATCACTCCGCGCTGGAGCGTCATCGCCGATATTCCTGCAATGACCGCAACCCGGCACCAGCAGGGCAATATCAATACTTACCGCTCGGGCGGAATTGGCGATGTGCTGGTCGGCGCGCAGGCGTGGGTGTGGCGCCCTCCAACAGAGAGCAACGGCAACATCGCCTTCCAGATGCAACTCAAATTGCCCACCGGGATCAACGATGCGAAGGGCACGACCATTCTTTCCAATGGACAGAAGCAGGTACGTCCCTTCGACGAATCCATCCAGCCGGGGGACGGCACATGGGGCTTTTCGCTGGGAGCGGAGGCATACAGGCAATTCTGGTTCCGCACGACAGGATACTTTACCGGATCATGGCTCTTTAGCCCGCAGGACACGACCGGCGTGAAGACCTACCGATCGGCCCCGGGAGAAGATGTCATCTCTGCAACCGACCAGTATCTGTGGCGAGGCGGATTCTCGCATCCTGTCCCGAAGATTCGTGGCCTCGCCTTAAGTGCCGGGGGCCGTATGGAAGGGGTGCCCGTGCGCGATGCCTTCGGCAGCAGCAATGGCTTCCGGCGTCCGGGATATGTGATTTCATTTGAACCGGGATTGATGTACGCCCATGGACGCAACTTCTTCGACGTAAGCGGCCCCTGGGCCATGGAGCGCAACCGCAAAATCAGCGTGACAGACATTGAAAATCATACGCATGGCGATGCCGCGTTTTCAGACTACACAGTGATCGCCAGCTATACACGTACATTCTGATCTCCTGTGGGATACAGAAAGAAACATGGGTGCCCCATGTCTCGAAAGGGACATGGGGCTTTTACTGGCGAGCATTTTTCGTTTCACTTTGAGCAGCGGACAAGGACCATCAAACAAGCTGACAGCGCCGAGGGCGCGCTGCCTTAAGCTGCTTCTTCGCCCTTGACCGTCACTTTGATGTGCGCAGTGACTTCGCGGTGCAGCTTCACGGGAATCAGGAACTCGCCGACCGACTTCAGCGGCTCATCGAGCGTGACCTTGCGGCGTTCGATGTTGAAGCCCTTCGCTTCGAGGGCCTGTGCTATGTCCGCCGAGGTGACCGAGCCGAAGAGGTGGTCGTGCTCACCGACCTTGCGTTCAAAGACCAGCGCAACATCGTTCAACTGCGTGAGGAGCTGTTCGGCCTCGGCCTTTTCCTTTGCCGAGCGGCGCACGGCAGCAGCCTTCATCTGCTCGATGACGGCCTTGTTGGCCGGGGTCGCTTCCATGGCGAGCTTTTTGGGCAGCAGGTAGTTGCGGCCATAGCCGTCGGCCACTTTCACCACGTCGCCGCGATGGCCCAGGTTCTGTATGTCTTCTTTCAGAATGACTTCCATTGCAAAATCTCCAAATAACGCTGACAGCCATGGTGCCTTCTACAAGCCTTCTGTTGGCTTGCATGGAAGGGCCGCGGCTTAGTACTTTACTGCAAATGGCAGCAGGGCGATGTTGCGCGCCTGCTTAATGGCCCGCGTCAGGCGGCGCTGATGCGTGGTGCACACGCCCGTCAGGCGGCGGGGTACGATCTTGCCGCGCTCGGCAACAAACTGTTTCAGCAGATTGACGTCACGGTATGAGATCGAGTCAATTTTTTCGGTGCAGAACTTGCACACCTTTTTGCGGCGGAAGAACTTCCGCGCTCCGGGAGCAGCCGGGGCCCCAGCCTGAGCAGCAGCGGCTGCACGAGGCGCCGCCGCTGCGGGTGCAATTTGTGTTGTTTCGTCAGACATAATTCCTATCCTTTTTGCCTGCCTTCAGGCAATGTAAAAATCTGTATGGCACGCCAAAACCACCCGGGGCGTCAGCCGGAAGATTAAGCGCTGGCCTGGGCCGCTTCAGCCGGGGCCTCAGGAGCTTCCGGGGCCGGGACTGGGGCTTCCGGGCTGACCTTCTTCTTTGTGGCGCGGATGGCCTTGATTTTGTCCAGGCGCTTCTGCTCTTCATCCATGCGCACGGTGATGAACTTGATCACCTGTTCGGTGACCCGCAGACGGCGTTCCAGCTCGGCAACCAGCGCGCCATCGGCATCCATCGTCAGCAGGACGTAGTTGCCCTCGCTGAATTTACGCACCAGGTACGCCAGCTTGCGGCGACCCAGCTTTTCAGTGGAACGGACGGTCCCGCCGCCATTGGTCACCGTGGCTTCAAAGCCTGCGATGAGCTTGTCCAGATCTTCGTCCTGCACATCGGGCCGGACGATAAACATCACTTCATAAAAACGTTGCATTGTTTCTCTCTTCTCTTGAACGCCGCGGAGGCTGTTTGCAACCGTGGCCGTTACAGATTCTTATTCCGCCAGGCCGTTTTGCTCACGGCGGTTGAACTCATTCATCGCAGCCGCAATTCCCTGCGACACGATCATCTCGACTGCTTTGGCCGCTTTGTCCAGTACCGGACCAAGCTCGGCCAGGTCTGCTTTCCGCATCGGCGTCAGCAGGTAGTCCCTGCCACGGCGACCGTTCATCTCACCCGGCTTTGGCCCAACGCCAATCCGAATGCGCGCCCATTCCTGCGTCCGCAGTGCGCCGTTGATGGACTTTGCGCCGTTGTGTCCGCCGTCGCTGCCGCCCGTCCGCACGCGAAGCGTTCCCAGTGGGAGCGCCAGTTCGTCGTAAATGACCACCAGGTCGCGTTCGGGATCAATTTCCAGTTCCCGCACCAGCGCCTCAACCGAAATGCCGCTGAGGTTCATGTACGTCTCCGGTTTGGCCAGCACTACTTCGCGTCCTGCCATCCGGATGGTCGCCGTCACCGCCCGGCACCGCCGGTTTGTCACCTGCGCGCCGTAGTCATCGGCGATGCGGTCAATTGCCAGAAACCCGGCGTTATGCGGCGTGAACTGGTATTCAATCCCGGGGTTCCCAAGACCCACCACCAGAAACACGCCCGTTCCCACGTGCAATTACTTCTTCGCCTCGGCCTCGGCCGTTTCCTGCTTGCCCTTCTTCGCCACTTCCGGTTCTACCGGAGCAGCAGCCGCGGCTTCAGCTTCAGGCGTCGCCGGGGCCTCTTCCTTCACGGCCACAATGTGGGCGACCGTCGTATTTTCGTCGGTCAGGAACTTCAGCTTGCCTGCGTGCGGCAGGTCAGAGACGCGCAGCACATCGCCAAAGGCAAGGTCCGTGATGTCCACATCAATATGGCTGGGAATGTCTCCGGGCAGGCACTCGACTTCGACTTCACGCAGCACCTGGTCCAGAATGCCGCCCTGGGTCTTGACGCCGACGGGCACGCCCAGAAGCTGAATCGGGACCTCAACGCGGATGGCCTTGTCCATCGCGATACGCTTCAGGTCAATGTGGAGCAGGGAGCCCTTGATCGGCTCATACTGCCAGTCCACAATCATGGCCTTGGCCTTGTTGCCGCCGATTTCCAGATCGAAGATCGAGTTGTGGCCCGCATCCGAGTGCAGAATGCGAAGAATCTGCTTCGGGTCCACTTCGACGGCCACCGAAGGCTCCTGCGCACCATACACCACTGCAGGAATCTTTCCCTTCGCGCGCACGCGACGGGCCGCATTCTTGTTGAACTTGCCCTCGCGGGGCGTTGCTGCTACTACTTCCTGTGTAATCATTCTGTCCTTTTCCTTCGGGCACGGAGAAACAGCTTGGCTTTTGGCCTTGAGCTTCTTCTTGCCGCTCCCTTTGAGCGCCCGTTACCGCTCGTTCGATTCTTTCAGTTCCTCTAACGGATGAGGAACCACAAACCTTCCATCAGCGCATACACGCCAGAAGCCAGTTAACTGAACAACGAACTGACGCTCGTCTCCATGTGGATGCTCTCTATGGCCGCTCCTAACAGCCCGGCGATCGAGCGCACCTTGATCTTCGAGACTTTCTTTGCCTCTTCGCTCAAAGGGATCGAGTCAGTGACGACGACCTCTTCGAGCCTTGAGTTTGCAATGCGTTCCACGGCCTGCCCTGAGAGCACAGCATGGGAAGCACCTGCGTAAACCTTCTTTGCGCCTTTTTCAAGCAGCGCGTCTACTGTTTTTATCAGCGTGCCGGCCGTGTCAATAATGTCGTCAATAATCAGGCACGTCCTTCCCTGGACGTCGCCGATTACGTGCATCACTTCCGTCACGTTGATGTCCGTCCGGCGCTTGTCCACAATCGCCAGCGGAACACCCATCTTTGTCGCAAAATGCCGCGCGCGTTCCACACCTCCGGCATCCGGCGAAACCACTGTCAAGTCCGGCAGATTCAGTTCCCTGAAGTAGCTCACCATCACCGGACTTGCGAACAAGTGATCTACCGGGATGTTGAAGAACCCCTGAATCTGCGCCGCGTGCAAATCCATAAACAGCGCACGGTTTGCTCCTGCCGTCGTCAGCAGGTCCGCGACCAGCTTTGACGAAATCGCCACGCGGGGACGGTCCTTGCGGTCCTGCCTGGCATAGCCGTAGTACGGAACAACAACGGTAATCCTTCCGGCCGAGGCGCGCTTCAGCGCGTCAATCATAATCAGCAGCTCGACCAGGTGCTGGTCCACCGGATAGCATGTCGGCTGGACCACAAATACATCCACTCCGCGCACATTCTCAAGGAGCTGAAAGTAGACCTCTCCATCCGAGAAGCGCTGCATCTTGGTCTCGCCCAGCGTGACCCCGATGTGCCTGCAGATTTCCAGGGCAAGCTCGCGATTGGCTGAACCGGAAAATATCTTGAACCGCCGGTCTTCATTCAGCCCGCGTGAGCGCTTGCGTTCTGCCGCTGGCTTCACTCGCCCGTCCTGCTGCGTTGTTTCTTTCGCCGTTTCGGGCGAAATGACCTCTACCGTTGCTTCGTTCTTCACAAGAACCTCCCAAGCTGGTTTGCGTTGGTTGTCCTCATGCTGGCCGGACTGCACAGTGACCAGCGGCTTCCGTTGTCGCGCTGCGATGGCCCGTGAGCGTTGGTCACGAAACACCGCAGCGAAAATCTGGCTGGGCGACCAGGATTCGAACCTGGACAAAGTGCTCCAAAGGCACTTGACCTACCATTAGTCGATCGCCCAGTGAAACAGTTGCAAGCTGTTAGATTCCAGTACCCCGTTGTTCGTTTTGACTGGGGACCAACAACTCATAACTACTCATTCTCAGCCAACATCATCTTCCAGTATGCCTCCCGCGGCAAGGTCTTTGTCCGCAGGAAAGCTGTTCCGTGGGATGACAGCCGTTTCCCGGCTTCTGCTGCTGCCTCTTCCGTCCGGTACAGCCCAAAGATGGCCGAACCAGAACCGGAGAGCGCCGCATAGACAGCCCCAGGTTCCAGAATGCGCTTGATTTGGCCGAGAGAGGGATACTGACGGAAAACGACCTCTTCAAAGTCGTTCTGAATCCCGGTTCGGACAAGCGCGAGAAGCGGATCCTCGAGCTGGCCTTCTCCCGAAGAGAAGGCGCCGGAGAGGCACGCTGAATAGACGCGGCCTGACTCTTTGAGTCTATCGGATGCCGCCCCTGCGGTCAATCTTTGTTCCTGTGACGCATCCCAATCGCGAAAGGCCTGGGGGGTCGAAACACCAACGGCAGGCAAAGCCACGACGCAATGCGACTCAGGCAAATCCGGCATGGGACAGACCTCTTCGCCACGCCCCAAACCGAGGACCGCGCCGCCAACCAGAAACAGAGGCACGTCCGAGCCTACTTCCTCAGCGATACGCAGCCGTTCCGCCCCGGGAAGCCGCATTCCCAGCTCACGCTCCAGACCGATGAGCGCAGCAATCGCATTGGCCGATCCGGCCCCCAGCCCACCCTGTACGGGAAGCCGTTTTTCGATGTGGACATGCACCTCCGCAGAAAAATTGGCCGCAGCAAGCACGCGGTCGAGCATCTTCCAGACCGTGTTCCTCGCATCCGTGGGAACACGCTCATCGCTGGCCGTAATGGCGATGCGGGACGGAGTGGGCGCTTCGCCTTGGGTGCCCGATGCAAGATTTCTGCTGGCCAGTGTGGCTTCGTCAACACGAACGGTCACCAGATCATGCGCTGCCAGCGTCTGATACAGCGTCGTCAGTGCATGAAAACCATCAGGCCGCAAAGGCCCGATGGCCAGCCCTAAATTGATCTTGCAAAAGGATCGAACACGCGTAGACATGCAAAATGGATTGTAACCGGACAGACATAAAAAGGCCCCCGGAATGGACGGGGGCCTTTTGCAGGTGCAGAGGTGTTTATTTCATGTTGCCCTGGTTGTCCATGACAATTCCGCCAGGGGTCTGGTTCTTCTTCTGTTCGTTGATCTTGCGTGTTTCCATGGTCTTCTGTGTCCACTGGACGGCCTGGTCCACATCTTCCTTGCGGGCCTGGTCGTTACCGCATTCCAGATTGGCCTTCTGGCGGTACATGAGGTTCATGTAGGCCATGGCGTCGTCATAATTGGGCCGGATGGTAAGGGCCTTTTGCAGGTATTCCAGTCCTTCGCTCACGAGAGGCCCATTCTGCTCTGCCAGCTTCTGGCAGGCGGCCTTCGGCATTTTGGGATTGCCATCGCCCTGGTCCTGCAGGCCGACGGCGGAAAGGGCCTCCACCTGGTTTTTGTGCGCAATGCCCCAGTCAATCACACCGATGGTATAGGCCGCTTCAGCATCCTGCGGGTCAACGGCAAGGACCTTCTGTTGCCACTCTTTGGCTTTATCAAATTCGTCAATCTGGAAGTAGAGGCTGGCGATGCCCTTCAGACTGCTGACATCTTTCGGGTCTTTCTTCAGTACATCCTGGAAACCCTCGATGGCCAGGTTCGCATTCTTCAGATTTTCAGGCGTCTTCAGGTCGGGAACAACCTGCTGCGCATAGGCCGTTGCCAGATAAAGTTTGGCCATGGGGAGCGAGGGATCGAGGTTTACCGCATTCTGGAAATGGCCGATTGCCTCTTCATACCTCGCATTTTTGTAGGCAGCAACGCCCTTGTTCAACTGGTCGCGCGCCTTGAGGCGGTTGCACCCGGTCACCATGGTCAGCATCGCCAGGAACGCTGCCGCCATTGCCGGAACACGTGCGAATCGTTTCATTCTGTTTCTCATCTCCTTATGAATCGCCTGATTGCCTGCAAGCGGACAGTACCAGGGACCTCAGAACAATTATTTGCTACGAGCATCTGCGGCCATCACCGGCACGCCCTGCGATTGCGCCGTCCCGGAAGGCCATGTCCAAACCGCGCACAAACCGGGAGCCGAAATCTCTCTGCGCTGTGATTGTAATTGGTTTCCGCCGAATGGCAAACCTTCAGGCGACAGACCGAAAGTTGGCGCGAAAAAGCGGGCCTACTGGCCCGCTTCAATCTTCGGAGTCACCAGGCCGATGTGATCAATTCCCAGTCCACGGGCCATATCCACGACTTCCGCTACCGCCTGATAGTTCAGGTCAGCATCACCCTTGATGAAGATGACCTTCTCAGCGCGAATCGAAAAGATCGCGTTGAGGCGGTTCTGCAGGTCGCTCTTTGGTACGTTGTCCTGGTTGATCATGTACGTCGGCTGGGCGCCGCCATGCGCAATGATCGAAACAACAATGTTCAGATCGTTCTGCTTTTGCTGTTGCGGGTTCTTCGGCGGCTGAGGCACCTGCGCCTCCAGGCCGTGCGGGGTGACCGGCACGATCACCATGAAGATAATCAGCAGCACCAGCAGAACGTCAATCAACGGGGTAACGTTAATATCGGCACTCAGTCCACCCGGACCAGAACCAGTTCCCATTGCCATAAGTCAAATCCTCGTTTCTACGCGGTCCGATAGTCAAAAACCGGCTATTGTCCGCCAATCTGGTTCGTGCGCTGTTCAGTCAGCAGGCCAACCTGCTCCACGCCCGAAGTACGCACTGCGTCAATGGCGTCCATCACGGTCCCGTAATGCGCGCGCGCGTCAGCGCGGAAATAAACCATCTTGTTGATCTTGTTTTGCAGCAGGTCGCCGACTTTAGAACCCAGGTCGGAGAGGGACACTTCATTTTGTCCCAGAAAAACCTTGCTGTCACGGGTCACAGCCACAACGACTGCGTCTTCATGGTCCGCGTCAGGCATGGCGGTAGCATTTTCCGTCCTCACCATGTCCACGTTCACCTTGTTCTGCAGCATTGGCGTGATGACCATGAAGATGATCAACAGCACCAGCATCACGTCCACCATGGGCGTGACGTTGATGTTTGAATTCACCTTCTTGCCTTCATCTCTCTTAACTAATGCCATCTTTGCTCCCCTGAATCGGGCCTTCTGATCAATTTCCTGACATGCGGGCGGACCCTGCAAAAAACCGCTGGAGGCGGAACGCTATGCGCGTCCCGCTCCAAACGCAGGATTCCCGCAATCGAACCGGGCCGCAATCAGCGGCGGTTGCTCTGCTTCAGGAAGTAATCAATCAGTTCGCTCGAGGAGTTGTCCATCTCGACGTCAAACGCTTCCACCTTGTTGGTGAAGTAGTTGAACGTCATAACGGCCGGAATGGCTACCAGCAGCCCCATAGCGGTGGTCACCAGGGCCTCTGAAATACCGCCAGCCACGGCGCCGATACCAGACGTCTTCTGGACTGCGATCTGACGGAAGGCGTTCAGAATACCGACGACCGTTCCAAACAGTCCGACGAACGGGGCCGTGGCGCCGATGGTGGCCAGACCGCCCAGACCGCGCTTCAGCTTGGCGTGGACGATGGCTTCGGCACGCTCAAGCGCGCGCTTCGAGGACTCGATCTGCTCCTCGTTTACTGCACCGCCGCCACCAAAGCTGCGGAACTCCTGCAGGCCGGCAGTGACCACTTCGGCCAGGTGCGACTTCTTGTTGCGGTCAGCGACCTTCACGGCCTCATCCAGCTTGCCTTCCTTGAGCGCTCCGGCGACACGGGGAGCAAACTCGCGCGACTGCTTGCGGGCCGCCCCGAAATAAAGCCAGCGGTCAATAATCACGGCCAGTGACCAGATGGACTCAATGAACAGAATGATCACGACGGTGCGCGCCAGCCAGCCCATGTTGCCCCAGAGTTCGAGCGGGCTGAATCCTACCGTCTGCTCCTGGAAAAAGGCCAGGTTGGCCGGGTGAAGAACTGCGTGTGTAAGTTGAGCGAGAATCACTGAATCTTTCCTCCTGCGGAGTTTTTCTTCTTTGCTGCTGCCTGCGCAATTTTCCGCGCACGGACAAAATTACGGTTCGCCCCGTTTGCCGAAACGGGACCGGACGAAAAAGCGTGACGGTTGCGGATCAGCCACCCAGAGTAAAGACCACGTTGACCTGGGTTTCCACCTCGACCGGCTCACCGTTGAGCAGGTAAGGCTTATAGCGCCAGGTCTTCACGGCATCTAAAGCTGCCTGCTGCAACATCGGCGGGCCACTCACAACGTGCAGATTCGTAATGGTCCCCTGCTTGGAAATCGTCGCCTGCAACACAACCGTGCCCTGAATGCGCGCGGCCTTGGCAATCGCGGGATACTGCGGCTGGGTCTTCACGAGCAGGTTGCCCTGCATGACGCCCGACGACACAGCAATCTTCTTCGGCGGAGCGGCCTTTACAACAGGCGCCGGGCCATTGCCGATTCCACCAAGCACGCCACCAAGCACGCCGCCAGAAGAGCCGCCCATGCCTTCCATGCCGGCCACGCCAGCGGCCGGAGGCGGCGCTTCTTCATGCACCATTTTGATTTCTTTGGGGATCTTGGTGAACGTCATCTGGTTGTTCACCAGCTCGGAAACTACTTTATGCACAACAGGCGCCTGCGGCGGAGGTGGCGGAGGCGGCGGAGGCGGCGGGGGTGGCGCAACCAGCAAAGTAGACATCATCGCCTTCGGCAGCGCCTCAGGATAAATCAGCGGGTACAGAATCATCCCGGCAAGAATAGACCCATTCAGAACAAACCCAATGATTGTGAAGTACTTACTCCTGGTCTTGATCTTGCCGCCTGATTCCATCAAGGCATCTTCAAACATGGCCTTACCTCTTCCAAGCGAAACTCGTTACCACCTATAGACACCATGCAGGTGTCTATTTGTTCCCGTTGCAATCAATTTTTCTGGAGCAGATGGAGCACTTCCGAAAAAGCTGAGTGAGACCACCTATATCACATCGCGCATACGTCTGGAAACGTTTCACCACATCAAACTTTTACTTTTCGCCGAGATGCACCATTTCCGGTGCCAGGTGTCTGGGGCCCCACCCTTTGCGCAGCAAAGAATGGGAAGCACACGCACCTCAGACCTTTGCCTTCTTTGCCGCAGGCAGTACCGCTGCCTTGCCGCGCCGCTGGCGCCAATCCTGGTATGCCACCAACATCGGCGCAGCCACAGCAATAGATGAATACGTCCCGATGAGAATGCCCACCACCAATGCAAATGAAAATCCATGCAACACTTCGCCGCCAAACAGATACAGCGAGAGCACTGTGAGAAACGTCAGCCCCGAGGTCAGGACCGTCCGGCTCAGCGTCTGGTTGATGCTCCGGTTGACCAGGTCGGCCAGAGGCTCGCGCCGCGACATCCGTAAATTCTCCCGGATGCGGTCGAAGACCACAATCGTGTCGTTCATCGAGTAGCCAACCAGCGTCAGGATGGCGGCAATCACAGTCAGCGAGATTTCCTGGTTCGTCAGACTGAATGCGCCGACCGTAATCAGCGTGTCATGAAACACAGCGACGACAGCCGCCACGCCGTAAATCAGCTCAAAGCGGAACCACAGGTAGACAAGCATCCCCAGCAGCGAATAGAGAATGGCCCACATCGCCTGGTTTCGCAGTTGCGCGCCCACCTGCGGGCCCACAATTTCGACGTTGCGAATGGCAAATCCGGAAAGATACGCATCCTGCTTCAGCGCGCCCAACACCGCAGGAGAGACTTTGCCGGAAAGCTCGTCTACTGAGCCAATCAGCCCGCTGTGCTCGTCGCGGTAGCTCAGGACGGCCGCAGCCTGCTGGCTATAGTGCTGCTGCGCTGCATCATTCTGGCCCAGGTGCTCGGGGTCTTTCTGCGTCAGCCAGTTGGCCAGCGTGCCCTGTCCGGCATTATCCAGGTCCAGCTTGCCTGCATTCGCCTGATTGTTGCGAACGTAATGATTTTCCAGTGCCTGCAGAATCGCCGCGCGCCCCTGGTCCAGGGCGTTCTCACTGGTATGGCTCAACGCCAGTGAGATGATGACCTCGTTATCCGCCGGCCTGCCATACCGCTGGATGCGGACGTCTTTGATTCCGGCGCTGTCCGAGGCAGACCGTATCCGGTCAAGGTCAGGCGTCTGGTCGAACTTCACCCGCACCACCGTACCGCCGCGAAAATCCACATCCAGAGGGATATGGTGCCAGAAAAGCATGGAGAGCACGCCAGCGACGCTGAAAATCAGCGAAAAGCCCAGGAAATACCACTTCTTCCCTAGCCAGTCAATCTTTACGTCATGAAACAGTTCCACGGAATTTCCTCTTATTCAGCTAAAAGCGGTCAAGCTAAGTTGGCGGCTTTATGCTGACCGCTTTATCGCTTTTTAAATCGAAATCGGCTCACCCGGACGCTTCTTGTTCAGGTGCGCATCAAAAATGACACGCGAGACGAACACCGCTGTGAACAGGTTCGCCAGCAGACCAAAGGTCAGTGTCACGGCAAATCCGCGCACCGGGCCTGTCCCGAAGATGAACAGAATCGCCGCCGATACAATCGTCGTCACGTGCGTGTCTACAATGGTCGTCCAGGCATGGGCAAAGCCCTGGTCCACGGCCGCCGATGCTGACTTGCCCGCGCGCAGCTCTTCCCGGATGCGCTCAAAAATCAGCACATTCGAGTCCACGCCCATACCAATTGTCAGAATCACACCAGCTATGCCCGGCAGCGTCAGCACGGAGTGCGTAAAGCCCATGAAGCCCAGCAGAATCACCAGGTTCAGGAACAGCGCCAGGTCTGCATTGATGCCCGCACCACGGTAATAGATCAGCATGAAGATCATCACCGCCAGCATTCCCACGACCGAGGCCAGCACTCCTTCGCGGATGGAATCTGCGCCCAGCGACGGCCCCACAACACTCTCGTTCAGGTAATGGATTGAAGCCGGAAGCGCGCCGGTCCGCAGCAGCATCGCCAGGTCTTTTGCATACTGCTCGGTGATACCGCCGCCGGAGATTGTCCCCTGATCGCGGATGGTGTCCCGGATGGTCGCCACTTCGCGGATTTTATTGTCCAGCACCACGCACAGCGGCTTGCCTTTGTTGGCCGTTGTAAAGTCTGCAAAATGGTTTCCCGCCGCCGCCGTCAGATAAAAGACCACCTGCGGCTCGTTCGTGTTCGGATTGCGCCCCGGCTGGGCATCGCGGATGTCCGTCCCGGCCACTTCCGGCACGCGCTTGATCTCGTATACCGCCTCATTGCTGTTCGGTCCTGCGGCCCCGGGAATGGCGCGCATGAGCACAGAATCGTAAGGAACAGAGCCGCCCAGCGCCTGCAATGCCGTCTGCTCGTCCGGCCACGGGCCGCCTTCCACCAGATGCAGCTCAAGCCGCGCCGTGGACTGGATCACGTCTCGCACGCGCGCCGGGTCATCTACGCCAGGCAGCTCCACCAGAATCTGATACGCGCCGAGATTGTATTCCTGAATCACCGGCTCGCTTACGCCCAGCGAGTCCACGCGTGTCCTGATGACCTCAATCGCCTGCTCCAGCGCACGCTTCTTCAGGTCGGCAACCACCGTCGGCTTCATCGTGAGCGTAAAGGAATTGTTCTCGCCCGACGAAATGTCGTACTGGCTGCCATAGCGCTGGTTCAGCACCGAGCGGGCATCGCCCAGGCGGTCTGCCGGCACTCCGGAAATCAGGATGGTCTCCGGATGGGCAGAATCCGGCTTGGTAATCGAACCAACCGTGATGCCGTTCTGCTGCAAATCGGTCTGCAGGCGCGCCACATCGTTGTCCGTCTGCGAGCCGACGGCCTCGTCCACCATCACCTGCAGAATCAGGTGGGTACCACCCCTGAGGTCAAGGCCCAGATGGATGCGGTTGAGGATGGCTTCCTTGAGCGCTGTACCGCTCAGGCCCCTCGGGATACCGAAAATCCCAAACAGAAAGACCAGCAGGATCGCAATAATCAGGATCGTTTTTTGAGTCAGGTTCTTACGCATGGATATCTACTTCGCAGGCTCGTCGGTGGTCACAGAGGCGATCGCGCTCTTTACGACCTCCATCTTAATGTTGTCCGGAGGCACGCGGAGCTGGATGGCGTCGTCCTTAATCGAAAGGATGGTGCCGCGAATGCCGCCTGAGGTTGTCACCCGGTCGCCCGGCTTCAGATTGC
>DASRBV010000019.1:0-3451 GCA_035653455.1 Pseudacidobacterium sp.
GCGGTCGCGTAGCAGCAGCTCTTTCTGCGGAGTAATGCTTTCCGGAACTTCAGCCGGATCATCCACGGCATATAGATATGGAATCAGAGGGACAGCGAGCCAGTCGTATCCGCCAATTTTATGATAGCGGCTGATGACGACTCCCAATTCGCCTGGCTGGCAGATGCGTAGCTGCGTCAGCGATGCAGCGCAGACGTGGTCAAGATAAATAGCTGCGTGTCCGGTGGGATTCATGTTGCCAAATTCGCCAAACGGCTCTTCCAGCAGCAGAGCAGCATCAGCATGGGCAGCACGAAGACCACAAAGGAGCATGAGAATCGAGGCGCATAAGAATACAGGAAAGCTGCGTCTCTGAAGCATGAAAAAGTCTCTCCTTATACAGATAGGATGTTTAAACTGTTCTGTATTCTTGCTGACGGCTTTTCGCCGTGAGTGGACTAATAAAGTAGACCCGGATTTCTAAAAAAAGATGGCGATATCTTCAACAAAAAAAATGTCTTTGGAAAGGCAACCCCATCGTTGCATTTTAGATGCCGTGTGATGATGCAGTGCGCGCCGGGTATGTACTTTGTTACTCTGAAAGAGTGGCCTACTCTTCGACGATTACTCCAGGGCAGACTCTATTGCTGGATGCCGATGACACGCTCTGGGAAAACAATATCTATTTTGAGCGTGCCATCGCTGATTTTATCTCTTATCTGAACCACCAGAGTTATGACCGCGAGGAAGTCCGCGCTTTTCTGAATGAGGTAGAGCGTGAGACCGTCCGCGAACGCGGTTATGGGCTGGCCAGTTTTCAGCATTCGCTGATTGTCTGCTTCGAGCGCCTGAGCAATTCGCCCATTACCCCTGAAAAGCACGAGCGCATTGTGGGGTTCGCGCGCTCCATTAGCCGGTATGAAATTCAGCTTTTGCCGGGAGTGGCTGAGGTGCTTCCTGCGCTTGCATCCAGGCACCAGCTCATTCTTATGACGAAAGGCAATGAGGCGGAGCAGAAAGATAAGCTGGCGCGTTCTGGCCTGGCGCACCATTTTGCAGCCGTAGAAGTACCGAAGGAAAAAGACCCGGATGCGTATCATTTCGTGCGCCAAAAATATGGGCTGGACCATCGCTCGACATGGATGGTCGGCAACAGCCCAAAGTCAGACATCAATCCCGCGCTCGCAGCAGGATTGCACGCGGTATTTATTCCGCATCCCCACACCTGGATGCTGGAACACGAAGCTGTAGGGTCGGCGCAGAACGGCCAGCAATTACTTCAGCTTGATAGCTTCAGAGAGATGGGGCTTCGATTTTAAGCGCGCTTAAAGGTCACCTTTACGCTGGCTTCCACTCCCGCCTGTGCAATAAAGGCCAGCTTGCCTTCGGCAGTAAATCCAAGTGCAATCTCTACCTCATCCATTTTCATCCCTGCTGTTACCTTTGAGAATGCGGTAGACAAAATCGTGTTCAGTTGGTCTGACACTTTATCGAAATCAGCTTTTACATCTTCCACTTTGCGGCCAAAGATTTTGTCTATGACAGTTCCGAAGGAATGCAGTTGCACCGTGCCGGGTTTTGCCAAAGGCTTCGGGCCCTGGAACAAAATTACATTGGGGTCGTCCACGCTGGTTACTTGAGATGCCACGGAAGCTGCGGTTTTCTTCTTTGCCATGTTTTCACATCCTTTGCTTTAAAGAAACAAATCTACTGACATCGCTTCTTCTACCTGTCCGAGGTGCTGACAGAAGCCCTCCTGCAAGTTGGCGGGCGTTGTCACCTCGCCCATGTAGAGACCGATGCCCTTACCAGTGCTGTCAATGATCAGTGCGCCCGAATCACCGCTTTGTCCTGGGTTTGCCAGAAAGATACGCAATGGGATACTCGGGTCCAGAGTGCCTCTGCCGCTGCTCACTTCTGTAACTTTGGTTGAGATGACACCCGTCGGGCTATATACGTTTACATCTGTCCACTGTGCAACGAATTTCTGGCAGGAAAGTTGGGTTGGATTTCTGGGCCAGTGCGTCCTGGAAATCTGGACAAGTGCCGCATCTATGCCCTCCGGAGCAAGGTCAAGCAGCGTGCCGTGGCCGCTGGTCATTGGGATAGCGCTGCCAATGGGAATTGCGGTCCCGACCACATGCTTGGCCGTGACAATGGCAGGCTTGTTCTTCAGCGTAGGGCGGCGGGAATTTGCCCAGCAGGTTGAAGTACCCAGCGATGGATGGACTGAAGGAGCGTGTAATTTCCACACCGCTGCCCGCGCTATGACTGGGAAACTCTGGCCGTCTACTGTCACCCACTGAAATTCCCCCTTTGCCGGTCCGTGCAGTGACGGATTTACATAGGCAATCACCCCAAAGCCGTCCAACTCCGTTTCAGGATCGAAAAAGCCATAGCTGGCCATCCTGAACCCTGGAATCTCTTTTGCATGTCCGCCAAGTTCAAAGGCGTTCTGGATGGCAATGGTCCAGAACACAGTGCGGGCCTGGTCTTCGGAGAATCCATCGAAGAGCGCCGGATTCGTCTGAAGGACACGATGGACTGGGCCTAGGGCCTCTTCTGATGGCCAGCTTTCAGGCAGCAGTTTTGGGCCACTGCTCCAGTTCATGCTGGTGTTAGCAAATGACTCTTTTGTGACCCATTCAGAATATTCCTGCTCTTGGGCGCGGGGTTCATTGCGACGAGCATCCATTTCAAATTCAAAGCCCATGGCGGCCTCTTGCATGAAAGGCATTTTGGTGGGGGAACAATACGCCTAAGATGAGTGCTGCAACTGTACGACGGAGACGGTTTCTCGTCAATCCTGGAATGGCCGAAGGCTGGATTTCTGTGCACCTCGACCACCTGCCAGCCCAGAAAGAATGCCGGAGCAGACCCGCAGCGCTGTCCATCTGCGGGAATCAACGAGATAATCAGTAGCGGGTTGTGACGTCTCATGGATACCTGTAAACAATTTGTTGAACCGCCTGTACGGGGATTCCTGCACCAGCCTGCTGACCCAGGAGGAGATTCCCTCATCCTGACGCACGGAGCAGGAGCAGATTGCAATGCTCCCTTGGTGGTTTCTCTCGCCGAGGCATTCTGCGCTTCGGGTATCACCGTTCTGCGGTGCGATCTGCCTTTCCGCCAGTCTCGACCGCATGGCCCGCCAGCGCGGGGAAGCGCCGAACATGACCAGCAAGGTCTGCGTGCCGCGGTTGCAGCCATGCGAAAACAGACTTCTGGTCGGATATTTCTGGGCGGTCACTCATATGGAGGCAGACAGGCATCCATGCTCGCTGCAACCGGGCCCGGTCTTGTGGACTCTCTTCTGTTGCTTTCCTATCCGCTGCATCCGCCACGAAAGCCGGACGAGTTGCGAACAGGACATTTTCCATCTCTCCGGACACCTGCGCTTTTTGTCCATGGGACGCGAGACGTCTTTGGCTCCATTGCTGAATTGGCAAACGCTCTCAGGCTCATACCGGCC
>DASRBV010000020.1:0-7727 GCA_035653455.1 Pseudacidobacterium sp.
TATTTCAGAAAATATCCCGGCAGGAAGCTCTTGTTAATGGTGATGTAGACATATTTATTGATTGCCGCCGAAATCACGAATCCGCCAAATTCGCGGTAATACGAGGGAAGGTCCGTGCCTCCGCCACCAATCGAAATGCGCAGAGGAGTGCGCGTAATAATCATTGCGGTCCTCCGGCCAGCACCATCGTTCCGGCAAGATGTTCTTCAGTCATGCGCAGCCCTTCAGGAGAACCAATCTCGTAGAAACGCTCGTTGACTTCATAGGCGGCAAGCTGTCCGTCTTCCGCAATACTGCTTAACACTCCTGCAAGGTCAAATTGCGCGCCATCCGGCCAGTGCCGGAGCACCTCCGCACGCAGAATGCTCAACCCGTAATCAATGTGCTGCATCTCCGCTGTGCGTGCCAGCTTGCTATAGCGGACGATGGTCCCATCGCGCATCTCAACATTGCTTGTGTCCCATTTGCCTTCATTGCGAAAGACAGTCATCAGCGCGGGTTTGCCAGACACAAGAAACGCACGCCACACCTCAGCAAAATCAGCTGTCAGATAACTGTCGCCATACACAACGAAAAAACACTCACCGAGAAACGGCAGCGCACGACGCAGCGCCCCTCCTGTTCCCAGCAACATGTCCCCATCATGCGAATAGGCGATGCTGCATCCGAAGCGCGAACCATCTCCGGCAAAGGCTTCGATCTGCCTGCCGAGATGCCCGGCGCAAATCACGATCTCGCAAATTCCCTGCCCTGCAAACAACTCCAACTGATACGCCAGAAACGGCACTCCGCAGATCCTTACCAGGGACTTTGGCACAGACCGCGTCAACGGCCCCAGTCGCGTCGCCAGTCCGCCCGCAAGCAGGGCGAGTTTTGGCAGGACCTCAGACATAGCACTCTCTTTCGTCCGCAATCATTTCCATCAACGCACGGCGCATCGCCTCATAGCTGTTTGCGTGTGGCCTCCAGCCCAGACTGGAAATTTTGTCTGCATTCAACCGCACCACAGGAACATCGCCCTTCCAGCCGCGATCGCCTCCCGTGTAATCGAACTCCGGTTGAGGCACGATTTGCAGGCACTCAGAAGCAAGACAGGCGATTTCCGTAACAGTAATCGCGTCATCTGTGGCTACATTGAAAACGCTGAACGCATCAGAGCAGCGTTCCTCCGCGCACAACACGGCACTCACCACATCAGAAACATGAATGTAGGGCTTGCTCTGGTTTCCGTCTCCCAGGATGCGCAGCCGGCGAGGATTTTCCATTAGGCGCCGCACAAAATCAAACCCGACGCCATGCGTCTGCCGCGCCCCCACTACGTTGGCAAAACGAAAGACGCACGCCGTCATTCCGAACATCGAGCAGTAAGCCGAGATCATCGCCTCGCCAGCCAGCTTGCTTGCGCCATATGTCGAGACAGGCAGCAGAGGCCCATGGTCTTCACGAAGCGCTTTTTCGCCCAGATCGCCATATACACCGCTGCCCGAGGCGTAGAGCAGACGTGGAACGCCGCTGCGGCGCATCGCTTCCAGCACGTTGTTCGTAAGCGCTGTGCCTTGTCGAAAATCAATTTCCGGATCATTCACCGCGCGCGCAATATCGGGGTTTGATGCCAAATGGATCACGACATCGTGGCCAGCCATGACATGGGTGAGAAAGCCGAGGTCGGAAATGTCTCCGCGTATAAATTGAAACTGCGGATTTTCAAGGTGCTGCTGGATATGCCATTCCCGGCCTGAGGAGAGATTGTCGTAGACCGTTACCGCTGCCACGCTGCTGTTCCCGAGCAGAACATCCGTGAAGTGACTGCCAATAAAGCCTGCGCCTCCAGTCAGGAAGTATCTTCGTCCGCGACCGCTATATTGAGCGGAACTAAATACAGGCATCAAAGACACAGCTCAACTCCCGTATGGCCTCCCTTCTGAAAAGAAGCACAAGCTATTCAGCTTTGCATGATTGGTAAGAGCAACTTAGCAGAGATAGGAAGAGATACAAACATTACCTAAGTTTGCTGACTACTGCACAGCAATCTTGACGCACGATACAGGCGGCGCGATATACATCATCTAATTAACAAAACAAACTTTCGTTGTACTGATTGCCTTATCTGACCTTGGCCCAGTCTGTGTTAGCAAAAACAGGCACGCCTGCGCGCAGAAAGGCATTGAGGAGTGGCCCGTGCAGCGTTGCTCTGTTACCGTTGGTCTGCCTGTCTGCAATGCGATGCCTTTTCTGCCGGAGGCGGTCGAAAGCCTGCTTTCGCAAACAGAAACAAACTTCCGCATCCTCGCCATTGTGGATGGCGGCGGCGATGGAAGCCTTGAATATCTTCTGTCTGTCCGTGACTCGCGCCTGCGCGTCATTTCGCAGGCCCATTCCGGCCTGTCATTCACGCTGAACCGCATGTTGCGGGAAACTGAGACTCCGTGGCTGGTCCGTCAGGATGCAGACGACATCTCGCACCCGGCGCGCATTGAACGCCTGCTGGAAGCCATTGCCAAATATCCTGAAGCAGGCATGTTCTACTCGCTTGCCGAGTATCATCCGCGAAAACGCAGCGTTGGACTCTTCCGCTGCTCGCGCGGTTCGCCGCAGCAGCTCAGGCAGATCGTGCAACGCGGGTATCTGCTTTCTATCTGCCATCCATCTGTGGCCCTGAACGTCCGGAAGACGCTCGCCATTGATGGATACCGCGATCTGCGCCATGCGGAAGATACTGACCTATGGTGGCGCATGGCCCTGCATTATGACGTCCACCTGATACCGGAAGTGCTGGTTGGTTTTCGCCACAATGCAGGAAGCGTCAGTTCGCAACACAGCTATACGCAGGAACTGCACGGCTTGTATATCCAGTACCTGCTTCTCTCGCACCTGCTGGGCAAAACACCCCAACCACTCAACGTCATTGCTCCGCTGTTGCAGACATCCATCTCAGACCGGCGTTTTGCTGCAAAACAGCACCTTCGCAATCTCAACATGCACCTAGCTGCGCGGCGGTATTTGAGAGCATCTGCAAGCCTTGCGCGTTCCTTTCTTTCATCTCCGGGATATCTCCTCGGACGCCTCAAAGATGAGCTTCTGCCGAATGGCACCATCGTCAACGGTATTCCACCGGAGATGTTCTACCGCAGAAAGGAAGTGTTCTGGCCATGACCATGCACACACGCTGTAATATCGCCGGTGTTCCGGTAGACAACACCACGCTTGAAAGTGCGGCCACAGGCATTGTGGAAGCTGTCCGTAAACGCGCATTATCGCGGCCGTTATTGATTATGGGCCCGAACGCGCAGCTTGTGGTCCTAGCCCAGCGCAACGCGCGTTTTGCGAAGGCGTTACGCTCTGCTGATCTGAATGTTCCTGACGGAATTTCCATCGTGCTTGCCTCTCGCCTGCTCGGCAGTCCTATATCAGGACGCGTGACCGGAGGCGACCTCATGGAGCGCCTGTGTGCCGAAGCTGCTCTGCACGGCCTCAGCATCTTTCTGCTTGGAGGGCTGCCTACGGCCGCCCGACTCGCAGCCCGCAGGCTGGAGCGAAAGTATCCAAAGCTAAAGGTTGCTGGAACGTACTGCCCACCATTGGGGTTTGAGCACGATCCCGAAGAGAATGCACGGATTCGCCGCCTGATTACCGAAGCTCGCCCCAGCCTGCTCTTTGTCGCATTCGGCGCTCCGAAGCAGGAAATCTGGATACACGAGAACTGTCCGGCCCTGCCCATCGGCGCAGCGATGTCTGTCGGCGCTGCCTTCGATACACAGGCAGGACTGCGCAGGCGCGCTCCCGGATGGACGCACAAAATCGGAATGGAGTGGCTCTACCGCCTCTTGCGTGAACCGCGCCGCCTGTGGCGCAGATACTTATTCGGCAACGCATATTTCATCTATTGCGTTCTGAAGCAGAAGCTGCATTCCAAGGACCTTCACCAGATTCAACCGGAGTTTCACCCATAATGATGACCCAACTCGAACATCTTGGCATTAAGCTTTTCTGTGATGCTGCTGATTTCAGCAGCCTTCTCGCATGGTCCGCCGACCCGCGCATTCAGGGCTTCACCACCAACCCGACACTTATGCGCAAAGCGCGTGTCCTCGACTACGAGGCCTTCGCCCGCGACCTGGTCCGTGTGGTTCCTGACCGCCCCATTTCTTTTGAGGTGCTGGCTGATGACCCAGGGACGATTGAAGAACAGGCGCTCGCAATTGCGCGATGGGGTAAAAACATATATGTAAAAGTCCCGGTCACAAATACATGGGGTGCGTTCATGGGGCCGGTCTTGCGCAGTCTATCAAAAGCCGGAGTGCAGTTGAATGTCACCGCGCTGCTGACTCTCCGTCAGGTAGAACAGGTGGCGGCGTGTCTCGACCCGTCCACTCCGGCCATCATCTCGGTTTTCGCCGGCAGGATCGCCGATACAGGCATAGATCCCGTGCCCATCATGCGACAGGCAGCACGCATCACCGCTGCAGCGTCAAATATCGAGCTTCTGTGGGCCAGCCCACGCGAGCTGCTCAACATCTTTCAGGCAGAAGAAGCAGGTTGCGATATCATCACGCTGCTCCCGGAAATCCTCGCACGGCTGGACCTCGTCGGGAAAGACCTTGAAGAATATTCGCTGGAAACAGTAAAGATGTTTTACAAAGACGCCTGCGCGGCAGCCTATCAGATTGACACCCGGAAACCCATCGCCCTGACTGCATGATGCGCAACGACCATCTGCGCCGCGACCCATATATCAGGTGCGGCAAGACCGGCACTGGTCTCCGCTGGATTGCTCTGCGAGAGAAAAATTGTCTTCACTCCGGCAGCAAGGCCGCACTGAACATCCGTGATGCGGTCGCCAATCATCCACGACTCGGCAAGATTAACGCCGGACTTGTCTCGCATGTGAAAGAGAAAATATGGCGATGGCTTACGGCATATACATGGCCCGGTAAATTCAGGATGGTGGAAGCAGTAATATACTGCATCCAGAACGATGCCTTCCTCACGCAACAGGCATTCAAATCTTGCGTGGATCGCATCCAGCGCCCGCGCCGTTGCTTTTCCCTTCGCCGCATTCGGTTGATTGGAAACAAGGACCAGCAGAAACCCGGCATCGCGCAGTAGCTTCAGCGCAGATGCGGCCCCGGGGACCAACTCCATCTGCTCCGGATACAGCGGCGATTCATACGCGCCTGTGACAGGGTTCCAGATATTACGATTCAGCGTGCCGTCGCGGTCAAGAAAAACGGCGCGCTTCACACCAGCACCGCCTCCGATTCCCACTTCATCTCGTTCGCCTTCAGGCGCGGGTGAGAAACGATCAGATGCCATACCACAGCCTGGAACGCCTCTACCAGCGGCGTCACCGTGTCCTCAGAAATAGTGGGAATCACAATGCACGTATCAGCAACTTGCGCCGTGCATCCGCCGTCGCGCCCAACCACGCCAAGAATGCGCGCGCCCACGCGCTGCGCCAGTTCCAGGCTGTGCACAAGGTTCATGCTAATGTTCCTCACCCGGCTTCCTCCGCCTACTGAAAACACGAATACCGCATCCTGACCGTTAATTCTGCTGCCACGCAGCCAGTTGGCATAGCAGCTCTCCCAACCGTCATCATTGATGCGCGCCGTCAGCTCGGACACATTATCACTGGGCGCATAGCATTCAATTCCGGCAATCTTGCGGAAGGCGTTCACAGCATGGCTTGCGTGCCCCGCCCCTCCTCCCACTCCCAGAAAGAACACACGACCGCCGTTTTCGCGCACTTCTGCCAGATGAAAAACCATCTCTTCTATCTTCTCTATGTTCAGAAGTCGCGTAATGGCCCGCACTTCATCCAGAAAACGCTCTGTGTAGCCCGTCATTATGAAACCTCTTCCCTGCCCGTCTATAGAATCTATCTCGCAACGTCCTGCGCTTCTCTCCCGGAAGGACGCTGAAGAGCACAAACAACATCATCTGGCGAAACCCCGGGCGTCCCCGAGTGAGGCACTCCCAGAGCAATTCCGTGAGAGCAGGAATTCCTGCGCCTGCTTTCCGCGCGCGCGTCACACATTCTGTCGTAATGAAAAATGAATATGCTCTGGCGCTTATGCGTAGACGGTTTGCACGCGCCCACTCCAGAGACACGCGCCAGTCCCCCGAATTGCTGACGCCCGGCCCGCAGCTTCCCACGCGCATGATGGTCAGCGCATCCGGCAGCATCGCAATCTCGACATCTTTGTGCTGCGCGATTTTCAGCAGCCAGTCCCAGTCCTGGTGCCGCTTCAGACCTTTTTGCAGCGGTACTTCCAGCAGCAGTTCACGTTTGGCCAAGAGTGTCGAGGTCTGCATCATGCCATCGCCATATGCAGGTCCTTTGCGGCAAAAAAGATATTCGCTCATATCGTGCCCCTGGCGATACAGCCTGCGCGGCAGGACGCATCCGGCCATCAGCCGCGAACTTACGACCGGATACTTCGCCCCGGATTGAAGGGCGGCTTGCATCTGCCTTTCCAGCTTTTGCACAAGCCACTCATCATCATCATCCAGAAAAGCTATCCATTCGCCGCTCGCCGCGCGCACGCCTATATTGCGCGACTCCGCTCCACCTGCATGTTTCGCCAGTGGGATGACCCGCAATCGCACATCAGTGATTTTCTTTAAAGCGCTTTCCGTCTCCTCGTCCGGCCCATCTATCACCACAATCACTTCCACCGGAGCATAGCTCTGCGCCAGCGCGCTTTTCACCGCGCGCACTACCCATTGTGGTCTTTCCAACGTGGGAATGACCGCGCTTACCAGCGGACGTGCAGGCAATGGCTTTCCTTAATTGGTGAGATTTGCTCAAAGCATACAAAAGCTGCGGGTGCTCTGAAAGACTTCCGTGACAAGCATCTCAAACCAAAGTAATGAAGGATTACGTAAACTTACCCGCAAGCACCTTCTTCCGCTCTGCAGACGTAAAGTGCTCAATCGCATAACGCAGCGCGATCCGCGGAATGCGCTCGTAGTGCTTTTTGATGAAAGCCAAGAGCACGGCCCGATCCTGGACCCCAACTTCGCGCAGTACCCATCCAACGGCTTTGCGTATCAGATCGTGATCATCATCGAGAAGCATCTCTGCTATTTCGATAGCATCATCCAGTTCGCCGTCCCAGACCAGCGCCATCGTCGAAACCATCGCGATGCGCCGTTCCCACAGGCTCTTCGATTTCGCCAGCCTGCGCAAGATTTTCCGTGGACGCGTTTTCAGGTACCCGCCAAGAATCGGCCTGCATGATGTGTCCACCAGGTCCCAATGATTGATGCGGGCTGTGTTCTTCAGGTAGAAGGCGACGATTTCTCTCCGCAGCTTGCCGTCGCCGCCGTTATATTGCGACACCAAGATCTCAAGAGCGGCAGCACGGTACTCGTGGATTTTTGAATCCAGCAGCCGTTGCAGATCGGCAAAATCAATATCGCGGTGTGCCAGCGCGATTTTCCGCAACACCGGAACGGCAATCCCCAGGAACACATCACCCTCGCCGTACTCGCCTTTGCCGGTCTTGAAATAGCGCGCCATAAATGCGGCCCGCTCAGGATTGCCCGCCGCCTTCAAGGCACATTCCAGTTGTACCCGTATAGATGGGGTTCCCATGCTTTTCTTCTATTGCGCAGCAACCTGCCAAAGCAGCTATTATGTCCTACATTCATGTTGAATGCAGCCCAGGCAATTCTGAACAAAATTTTGTGGCCGGAGCAGCCTTCTTCCGCCAGCTCCAGCC
>DASRBV010000021.1:0-8908 GCA_035653455.1 Pseudacidobacterium sp.
CTCCGCACACTGTATCCATACGTTCAGCTTGTGCAAAGCCACATATTTGGCTTCTCCGGAGAAATCGCCGGCACACTTTCCCAGGCCATGATGTACCTGCAATTTCCTCTCTATGGTCTGCTGATGTCCCTGCTGCTGCGCGCCAGGGGCTTCATGACCGCGCTGCTCACAACAGCCATCGTGCATTTCGGCGCCGTCGTCATTGCCGTAGCTCTCGCGCATCTATAAAGTAGAAAGTTCCCAATGGCCGACGCCGTAAAGATCATTGAATGCCCGCGCGACGCATGGCAAGGTCTGCCAAAGACCATCCCTGCCGAAGTCAAGGCCGGCTACCTGCGTGCGCTCATCGCCGCAGGATTCAGGCACTTGGACGCTGTTTCTTTCGTCTCGCCAAAGGCCGTCCCGCAGATGGCCGACTCCGAGCAGGTACTCGAATACCTCGACCCACCCGACGATGTTGAAATCATCGGCATCGTCGTCAATCAGAAAGGCGCAGAGCGTGCCATTGCCACCGAAGCCGTCCGCACGCTCGGATTCCCCTATTCCATCTCCTCTGAATTTCTGAAGCGGAATCAGGGACAGACTCCGGAAGAGTCGCTCGACGTGCTTGAAACCATTGGCCAGTCAGCCTACAAAGCCGGACTCAACCTCGTCGCCTACATCTCCATGGCATTTGGAAATCCGTACAATGACGCCTGGAGCATAGATGAGGTCATCGCCGCCTGTGACCTGCTCGCCGACATGGGCATCGAGCAGATCTCGCTGGCGGACACCGTCGGCCTCGCCACTCCCGATGAAGTGTCCCTCCTTGTCAGCGCTGTGCTTTCCGCAAACGATGGTCTGGAAATAGGCGTCCACCTGCACGCGCGTCCCGAAGAGGTCGCGGCAAAAGTAGCAGCCGCATATCGTGCCGGATGCCGCCGCTTCGATATGGCCATCGGTGGTCTCGGAGGCTGTCCCTTTGCGCAGGATGCACTGGTCGGCAACATCTCCTCTGAGCTGGCCATCGCAGAGCTGGAGCGCCTCGGCGCCGAACTTCCGTCCTTCCAACCCTTAAACAGCATCCTCGCAGCAAACCGCGCGATCGCAGAAAAATTCGGCCCGGCGAAACAATGAAACTTTTTATCGGAACTCAGTTTCGGCCTACTTTGAAATCCCTTCCAGCGGAGAACTCGCCGTCGCATACAGTTTGCGCGGCATCCTCCCTGCCAGATACGCCTGCCGCCCAGCCAGGACCGCGTGCTGCATGGCTTCCGCCATCAGAACTGGATTGGCGGCAGCCGCAATCGCCGTATTCATCAGCACGCCATCAGCACCCATCTCCATCGCCAGGGCCGCATCAGAAGCCGTACCCACACCCGCATCTACAATCAGCGGAACTTCAGTGACCATCTCGCGCAGAATCTGAAGTGTGGCGCGGTTTTGAATGCCCAATCCGCTGCCAATGGGAGCAGCCAGTGGCATCACGGCAGATGCTCCTGCGTCAATCAGTCGTTTTGCAAATACAATGTCATCAGATGTATATGGCAGAACTGTAAAGCCTTCTTTTACTAATATGCGGGTGGCTTCCAGAGTGGCTTGTACATCAGGATAAAGCGTTGCCTCGTCGCCGATGACTTCGATCTTGACCCAATCCGAGATACCCACTTCCCGGGCCAGACGCGCGGCGCGAATGGCCTCCTCGGCCGTGTAACAGCCGGCCGTGTTGGGCAGCAGAAAATAACGCTGCGGATCAATATAGTCGAGCAATGATTCCTTTGAGCGGTCGAGATTCACACGTCGCACCGCCACCGTGACCATCTCCGCCCCCGAGGCCTCAATGGCGGCCTGCGTTTCCGGACCGTCCTTATATTTGCCTGTGCCTACGATCAGCCGCGACTGAAACGCCTTCCCTGCAATGACCAGTGGTTCCATACCTCTATTGTAGGGCCGCGCCATCCTATTCCTGTGCGCGGTAGATTGCGAACCCGTTCGCCGGCAAATCTACTGTAAGCTCCCCTCCGGTGTCCCGGAGCTGGGCCTGGGAGGGTGCAGGCCACAATTGCATATATCGCTTGCATCCTTCAAGCGCAGTTTGCGCAGTCTTCAAAGAAACCTTCCGCGGCGATTCATTCCTCCCGGTCATGATCAACAAGCGGTCTTCGCCATTTCTGCAGCCCGAATCCAGTTTCGTCCCGCGCACAAAAGCAAAAACAGTATCATCGGCAAAAATGTTCTGCTGCTGCCCCTGCGTCAGCGCAATTTCGCGGGCGCGAAGATGAAGCAGCCCCTGCACCCACGCATAAACATCCTGCTGTTCCCCGGTGCGTCCTGACTCAACAAAGGCATTGGTCTTGTCGCTGGCAAATCCGCCAGGAAAATCGTGCCGGTTATCAGGATCGTAGCCACCTCTCATCGCAATCTCATCTCCGCTGTAAATTTCAGGAGTTCCGCGCAGAGTGGCCACCAGACCAAATGCAACCTTCAGTTTTGCAATGTTCGCGCCCGGCTCAGACAAGAAACGCATCGTATCGTGGTTGCCGAAAAACGTCACCAGTCTTTCTGGATGAGGATAGAGCCAATCTTCACCCAGTGTTTCTTCGAGGGTCGTCATCGGCTTGCCGCGCAGCAACACATCGCGGATTGCAAAATATGTGGCATCGTCAAAAGGCGTATCAAGCCCCGTATCAATGCCTGAGTGCGATACACCTCCTGCAAAAAACGCAGCCACAGGCGGACTGGATGGGACCACCTCTCCCACAGTCTTCATGTTCGGATACAGCGCGTGGATCTGCTGATGAAATTCCGCCCAGAAATGACGGCCGACATAAGGGAAAGTATCTTCGCGCAGACCGTCAATCCCCGCTGTCTCAATCCACCAGATCGTGTTCTGGGTGAGATACTTTGCCACCAGCGGATTCTCCTGGTTCAGGTCAGGCAGCGAATCCGTAAACCAGCCTTCAGTCACAACCTTCCTGTTGCTGGCAGAAGCGTGCGGATCGGACAAATATTGGAACCACGATTTTGCAATCAAATGGTGTTCCAGCGTCCCGTGAAACCACTCTGGCGCTGGCGGATCGTTGGCCCACGGAATCGCCACCCCCACATGGTTCGGCACAATGTCCATAAGTATCTTCATCCCACGCGCATGAAGTGCGTTGACCAAATGCTGATAGTCCTCAATCGAACCAAAGTGTGGGTCCGTGGCATAGAGGTCTGTCGCCCCGTAGCCGTGATACGAATCCTTCATTCCCGCATTGCTCGTAACAGGCGTAAGCCACAGCGCAGTCGCGCCGAGCTTCTGTAAATAATCAAGGTGCTCTTCAATGCCTTTGAGGTCGCCGCCGTGCCAGCCATGCGGAGCAGCGCGTCCTCCATCATTGCCGCCGATGCTGTCATTGGCAGGGTCTCCATCGGCGAAACGGTCCGTCATGATGAGATAAATGACGTCGCTGGGTGAAAAGCCTTTGAATCCTGCCGAAGCAGGCTTTCGCTGCTCTAACACAAAGTTTTTCTTTATCTGTCCTGAAGATGACGTTGCTGCTATGGTCAGAGTCTGGGGACTCGCATTCGTAGTGTCCAGCCACAGAAAGGCCCAGTGTCCATTTTGCGAAATCTGGGTCTTTGTCAGCCCAACATTTCGTCCGCGAACAAGAAAATGCGCTCCGTTCAAGTGGTTTCCATGCAGCAGAAGCATAGGGCTGGGCATATGGATCCACCAGTTCGGGGGCTCAATCTTGTCCACGCAAGGGCCGGAAGTCTGCTCTTCCGCGCAACTCTGCGCCTGGGTAAATGAATGATTGTTCCGGGCGGTTACAGGCAGATTGCCGTCCTGAGCATAGGCGTGCAGCGCCGGAGTCGAAGGACCTGCGTTTACGGTGCTCAAATCCGCACGATTCAACCTTTGCGCAACCGCAAATCCGCAAAAAGAGAAAGAGACAACGCCAGCAACAACACACTTCAGCAGCGTCATGAATAATTCCTTATCGGGAAAAAGAGCGCCACGCCGGAAGAGCCGGCGCAGCGCTGTAAAAAATGACTAAAATTCAGCCATGAAGAATCTGGATGTTGGCCCCCCCGCCATGGTTTTCCCCTTGGATTGGATGGCCCCTTCCAGATACCTTCTAAAACGTGAATCGTACCGCCATCTGCAGCTGCCGCTCAGAATACTGACGCGTCGCCGTGATCTTGCCGAAATTTCCGTCTTGCGGATTCGAATCCGGGTTCGTGAATTGCGGTGTATTTGTCACGTTAAAGGCCTCGGCGCGAAGCTCTGCCTTCACACGCTCCGTAATGGAAAGGTTCTTGAAGAGCGAAACATCTCCCTCTGCCAACCCGGGGCCATGCAAATAATTTCTGCTTACGTTCCCGTCCGTTCCCGGGGCCGGCTGGTAGAACGGCGTGGGATCGAACCAGTGGCCTGAAATGCTGTGCGGTTCAGCAATGGGGCGGCTCGCACTTGCGCGAATACTGAAGTTGCCACCATATTGCGGGTAAACCACTGTGACGGGCGTCCCGGTTTCTGCCTGGACAATCGTGTTCAATTGCCACCCTCCGGCTATCACATCAAGCCCACGGTTCCAGCTATTACCAAACTGCCTGCCGCGTCCAAAAGGAAGCTCATACAGAGCGCTGGCCACAAAGACATTCCTCTGGTCCAGGCTCGAATTTCCTTTGTTGAGTTTTGTATCGAACACGTACAGAGGACTTACAGCATAGAAGCCAAGATATCCATCGCTGGTGTCGAGATTATGCGCCCATGTATACGAACCGGTAAGCGTCAGCCCCTTCGAGTAACGGTGGTTTATAGACGCCTGCAAGCTGTCATAGTGGGAGACTCCATTGTTGAACTCAGCCACAATCTGTCCCAGGTTGGGGAAAAGCTGCGGGCTGCCATCAAGTTTCAGTGTGTTGTAGTTGTAGCCGGTTGCCAGATGCACAGTCCGGTTGCCCACGTATGCAAGTGAAAAAACCGTTTGCGGCCCTATCTGCTGCTGCACTTGCAGATCATACTGCTGCACCATGGGAATCTGATTGTGCCGGTTCGTCGTAAAGATGTTTACGCCCGCTGGGGGATTGTTCGGATCAAAGTTCGGGTAGCCGGGCAATGGCAGCGGATTGGTCGCAAGCCTGTTGTCGTTTTCGTCCAGCGGACCTTGTCCGGTAAATGTAATGCGATAACCATTCGCAGCGGCATACTCGACGCTTCCACCAAAAGGTACCTGCTGCCCGAACTGGTTATCAATTCCTCCGCGGTCGAGGAAATAGAAGATGCCGTAGCCGCCGCGCAGAGCAGTCTTGCCGTTGCCGAAAACATCATAGGCAAACCCAAAGCGGGGCGCCACATTGTTGAAGTCCGTATCTACAATGCTGCGGGGAACACCGTTTACGCCGGCCAAATCTATATGGCCCGTCACGGGATTCAGCGCAGCCTGGCGGTTATGTTCTTCGGTCGGATAGGTAATGATGTCGTACCGCACACCCAGATTCAGAGTAAGGCGCCGCGTGATCTTCCAGTCGTCCTGCCCAAAGATGCCCCATTCATAATTGCGTGTTCCGAAAAAGCCGTTTTGCGCGCCGATGCTGTAGTTGTCTACAAAGCCCGCCAGCAGTTCAGAAACTTCATACCCGGTGAAGTCGCCGTTTCCAATCTGGAAATAGCCTTTGCCGGCAATGGGCCGGAAGAACGCAACATCGCGGCGAATGGCTGTGCCACCGAATTTGAACGAGTGCGTGCCGTGGTTGAATGTCAGGGAGTCCGTAACTTCGTAGGTGTTTTCAGGAACAGCATACGTTCCGTAATCACCCGTGTACTCAAGCTGGTTCTGGTAGCCGCCGATCAATGCCCCGCCGCCAAGCTGCGGAGTGCGGTTGGCATTCACAATGCCCAGGCTTGCGGAAACAGGTATGTTGCTGAACACTGGAACATTGGTCAGTGTGTAACGGTTATATCCCACGCGAAGTTCATTCAGAACATTCGGAGTAAACGTACGCGTATAACCCAGCGCGATTCCACGCGCATGCACATTGTTTGAGCCTGACGCAAAACCAGCAGGTAAAGTGGCGAATTCTGACGTTCTTGTGAACTGGCTCTGGTCATAGCTGAAACGTCCAAAAAGCTGATTGTTGACGTTCGGCACCCAGTCAAGCCGCGTATCAAACGTGTTGTAATGGGTGACTTGCTTCCGGATGGTCCGGTAATTGTTCTCTGTCCCGTTGTTCGTCCCCGGAATATTCGGCAGTGGATAAGCATTCAGGTAATTCACCGCTGCCTTGTTCAGACGGGACGGATCAATTACATTCGGCTGACCGTTGTAATCGAATTGGGAGCAGGTGATGGGGTCAAAAATAGCGCCATTGGGCGGATTGGCTGAACTCACCACCGTTCCGTTGGCCAAAGTATGTTGCTGGCACCCTGTAATCGAGCTGCCCGCAAGGTTAATCACATTGCTTTGCCCCAGCAGTTCCGAGAAATTTCCCTGCCGCATCAACCGTGTCGGTACAGTCAGGATCTGCGCATTCAGTGGCGTATATTCGCGGGTTCCCTGGTAATCGCCGAACAGAAAAAGATGATTACGCACCAGAGGAAGGCCTGCCGATCCGCCAAACTGGTTTCTACGATAAGGTAATGCGGGTGTGTGGCTGGCTCCCAGAAACTGATAATTGGGATTGGCATCAAACAAACTGCTTCGGGCAAACCAGAATGCAGAACCGTGAATGTCATTTGTTCCGGATTTAATGGAGGTCTGCACAATGGAGCCGCCCGCACGCCCAAATTCCGCCGGGGCAACGCTTGTGTTTACCCGAAACTCCTGCGTCGCTTCCACATTAGGGAAGAACACGATGGTATTCACCAGCGCTTCATTGTTGTCAATTCCATCCAGAATGTAATTGTTTGCCTGCTGACGAAGACCATTGGTGGAAATTGCCGCGCCGCCATTCTCCTGATTGCGAAACGTCTCAGCATTCCCATTCACGCCGCTGGAAATATCGCCATACTGTCCGCGCGTGACCCCGGGCGTGAGCAGGGCCAGTTGGGTAAAGTTGCGGCCGTTCAGAGGCAGTTCGGTAGTTTGCCTGCCCTGGATGACATCTCCAAGCGAAGAACTGGCGGTATCCACAATCGGCGCCGCACTCGTCACAGTCACCGTGGTCGAAACTGCGCCCGGCTGAAGTTGAAAGTTCAGCGCTTGCACCTGGGAGACTTCCAGCACCAGCTTCTGGGTTTGTGTCGTGAATCCCTGCGCGGTAACCTCAGCCGAGTAATTTCCCCGGACGAGCGCGTTAAAGGAGAAATTCCCCGCACTGTCACTGGTGGCCGTTTGAGTAATACCGGTATCGGTATTGGTCAGGGTGATAGTGGCGTTTGGGATGGCCGCGCCACTTTGGTCAAGCACCGTACCCTGGATGCGGGCCGTGTCCGTTTGGCTAAATGCCCGTCCGGCCCCGAACAGTACGAACAGGCAAGCCAGGCCAACCCAAAGGCTGGCATCCATAGATAGTCTATGAAAAAAATGTGTCGCTTTTTGCATCGAAATGCCTCCGAAAGTGAGGGTCTTACTGTGTTTTTGCTTTTACCCGACAGACGCCTTGAAATGCTTACAATGCACTCCCGTCCGGGCCGACATACACCATCCTCTCTCTACTCAACGATTGGCAATACACAGAGTTTCTATTTCTTATCAAATATTTATCTCCTTTCAAATCGCTTATTTTCAATTATTTATACAGATAAATCTCTTCACCGACGGGATTGACTCAGGCCCTTCGGCGGGAGTATAAACCGACAGGAGATGTTCGTTTTTTCATGCAGGCGGCAGAACAATCCGACCAGCCTCCGGTTTTGCCCGAAAAATACACCTTCGGTCTCTTTGAAGCCGACCTAAAGACAGGAGAACTGCGCAAAAACGGTAAACGCATCCGGATACAGGGCCAGCCATTTCGCGTCCTTTCCATCCTGCTCGAACATCACGGCGAAATCGTTAGTAAAGAACAGATTCAAAAAAGGTTATGGGGAGACAACACTACCGTTGATTTCGACCACAGCCTTGGCATTGCCATCAACAAGCTGCGCGACGCACTCGGCGATTCAGCCGATAATCCACGCTTTATTGAAACCCTGGCTCGCCGCGGCTATCGCTTCATCGCCCCGATCAAAGAAATCCACTCCGCAGAAGCTGGGCCACAAAGCGAAGCAATCTCCTCCATTGCCGCCTCTGCCACTCCCGTCGAGGAAAAGCATCCAACCCAATACAGCGGAACCATGGCTTGGGCGGTGCTGACTCTGTGCTTCGCCATTCTGACGCTCTGGCTTTGGCTCCGCACGCCTGCAATACAGGGCCCGCTGCGCATATCCGCAGTAACACACCACGGCAAGGTCCTCGCCACTCAACTTGATGTGGAAAATTTTTCGGCAATGGCCGTGGAAGGTGGGCGTATCTATTTCTCGCAGCTTGAAGGCGGCCGCCCTGTTCTTGCCGAAGCGCTGACGGCAAATGGTGAAGTCGAGGATCTGCGGCTGCCTTCAGAAATCGTCGCTCCCCTGATCTGTTCCATTTCAAAAGATGGATCACGACTGATTGTCAGAAATCATCTGGCGCGCGAGCCCGAGCAGCCGCTCTGGATCGTTCCTGCACTGGGTGGACAGGCCGAACGATTCGGAAATGTCCTGGCCCATGATGCTGCCTGGATGCCGGACGGCCAGCACATTCTCTATGCAACCGGACATGCATTATTTCTGGCGCGCGAAGACGGACAGGAGAGCCAACAACTGGTCACGTTGCCGGGCCGTGCCTTTTGGCTGCGATGGTCGCCGGACGGAAAATTGCTTCGGTTCACCGTGCTTGATCCGCAGACTGGAGACCCTTCGCTCTGGGAATATAGCGCATCAAGCCGCAAGCTGCGCCGCCTGCTCGATGGATGGAGCCGG
>DASRBV010000022.1:0-15528 GCA_035653455.1 Pseudacidobacterium sp.
CTTCGGGATGTTTGTGCGCGCGCTTGCGTACATTCTGGCGAACGGCCCGGATGGTCTGCGCCAGACCACAGAAGACGCAGTGCTGAATGCAAACTATATCCGCAAAAAGCTCGAAGATGTTTACGAACTGCCCTATAAGACACCTTCGATGCATGAGGTCGTCTTCAGCGACCGGAAGCAGCTAAAGAACGGCGTCAAGACCGGAGATATCGCCAAGCGGTTGATTGATTACGGCTTCCATCCCTATACGGTGTCCTTCCCGCTGATTGTGCCCGGTGCGCTGATGATTGAGCCGACCGAGAGCGAGTCGCGTGAGGAGCTGGACCTGTTTATTGACGCGATGCGCCAGATTGCGCGCGAGGTGGAGGAAAATCCTCAGCTTGTGCTGAACGCGCCGCATTCCACGCGTGTATCACGTCTGGATGAGACAACCGCGGCCCGTAAGCCTGTGTTGCGCTGGAAGCCGAAGGCGGAGTAATTTCAGCGCGCAAAGAGAGGCAGAGAAGCCAGAGCAGGATGGGCTAAACCTACGGATGGCTGAGATTCTTGCTCCCTACGGCCGTCAGAATGACGGACTACATATTTACGAAAAATGTTATAAGAATTGACAATCCAGCCCTCTGTGCGAGATGCTAAATAGCACATGGCATTTATGCTCTGTACCTTCGCTTGTCGCATGGACTGTCGCTGTTGTTGCAGCATCAGCGCGTGTCGGCGGGGTATGGACGCTATTTAAGTAGAATCCAAGGTTTTTCTGTAAAACCAGACCCGCAGCCAGACATCTGAGCGCGGGTTTTCTTGTTTTCCCGCCTCTTTCATTCACCCAAGACAGGAAATTTCAGCAGCCATGGCAACCGCAGTCTACGATTCGCCGGAAACTATCACTGCAAGCGCAGCGCGCCTGACGCACTTGAAAGCGCTTGAGGCAGAGAGCATCCACATTATCCGCGAGGTAGCGGCCGAGTTCCAGAAGCCGGTCATGCTTTACTCCATCGGCAAGGACTCATCGGTGATGCTGCGCCTGGCACAGAAGGCGTTTTATCCCGGGCCCATTCCGTTTCCGCTGATGCATATTGATACGGGCTACAAGTTCCGCGAGATGATCGAATTTCGCGACAACTACACCCGCGAGCTTGGCCTGAAGCTGATTGTCTGGCGGAATGAAGAAGCGATTGCGAATGGCGCGAACCCGATTTCACTGGGGACGCAGAAGTGCTGCGGATACCTGAAGACGCAGGCGCTGCTGGACGGCCTGCGGGCCTATGGTTTTGACGCAGCGTTCGGTGGAGCGAGACGCGATGAAGAGCGTTCGCGAGCCAAAGAGCGCATCTTTTCCTTCCGCGATACAAATGGGCAGTGGGACCCGAAGAACCAGCGGCCAGAGTTGTGGAACCTTTATAACGGCCGTATTGGTCCGGGTGAGAGCATCCGCGTGTTTCCGCTTTCCAACTGGACGGAGCTCGATATCTGGCACTACATCCATCTTGAAAATATCCCGATCGTTCCGCTGTATTTTGCGAAAGAGCGGCGGATGCTGGTACGGGGCGACAGCCTGATTCCGATTGAACAGCCATTTGTTAAGGGCCTTCTCGGAGAAGAGCAGTGGGTGCGGTGCCGTCTGCGCTCGCTCGGTTGCAGTCCATGCACGGGGGCAATCCGCTCAGACGCGGACACGCTGCCGAAGATCATTGCCGAGCTGATTTCCTTCCGCTCGTCGGAGCGCGCGAACCGCATTATTGACCATGACCAGGACGGCTCGATGGAGATCAAGAAACGCGAGGGGTATTTCTGATGGCCGCTTTGTCGAATGTGATGGATGATCTGCGGGAGGATGCGGTCCCATTCACGATTGAAGAGTTTCTAGCCGCCGAACAGCAGAAAGACCTGCTGCGTTTTACCACAGCGGGCAGTGTAGACGACGGCAAGTCTACGCTGATTGGCCGTTTGCTTTATGATTCGCGGAGCGTCTACGAAGACCAGGTAAAAGCGGTGACGCGCAGCAGTTCCGGCGACGCTTCTGCGATTGATTTCGCGCTGCTGACGGATGGTCTGCGCGCGGAACGCGAACAGGGAATCACGATTGACGTGGCCTACCGCTTTTTTGCGACGCCGAAGCGCAAGTTCATTATTGCCGATACTCCGGGGCATGAGCAGTACACGCGCAACATGGTGACGGGCGCGTCCACCGCGGAGCTGGCGATCATTCTGGTGGACGCGCGCAAGGGCATCCTGACGCAGTCACGCCGCCATGCATTTATTGCTTCGCTGCTTGGGATCCGTCACGTTGTTGCCGCGGTCAACAAGATAGATCTGGTTGATTTTTCTGAAGAGGTGTTTTTCAAGCACAAGAAAGAATTGCAGGAGCTTGGGGCGAAGCTGGGCATTGCAGACCTGCTTGCGATTCCTATCAGCGCGCTGTTGGGCGATAACGTAGTGACCCGCAGCGAACGCACTCCATGGTATGGCGGCCCGACGCTGCTGGAGCATCTTGAGAATGTTCCGATTGCCGAAGATGTACAGCATGCAGCATTTCGTCTTCCGGTGCAGCGTGTGATTCGTCCGAACCAGGATTTCCGCGGGTTCGCGGGGCAGATTGCATCGGGTACAGTAAGGCCCGGGGACAAGATTATTGCCTTGCCTTCAGGGCGAAGCAGCCGGGTGAAAGGCATTCATACATTCGATGGAGATCTGGAAGCAGCTTTTGCGCCCCAGTCCATCACCCTTACACTTGAAGACGAGATTGACATCAGCCGCGGAGACGTCATTGCGCATGTTGAGGACGCTCCTTCAGTTTCCAGCAGCTTTACGGCGTCGCTGGTCTGGCTGCATGAGGAGCCCTTCGTTCCGGGCAAGACTTACCAGTTAAAACACACGACACAGTGGGTGAAGGCGCATCTGCGTGTTACGCAGAAGCTGAACATTGAAACTCTGGAACCGCAGGCATCGCCGGTGCTCCATCTGAATGAAATTGGCGAGGCTGAAGTCAGAACGAGCCGCCCGCTGATGCTTGATGCGTACCGCGAAAACCGCGTCACGGGCAGTTTTATCCTGATTGACCCAGCAAACAATGCGACGGTCGGCGCAGGCATGGTACGGCAGCCGTCCCTGGACAAGAGCGGACGCCCGCAGATCAACGGCACTCTGCTGCTGTTGCCGGGAGAAGTGCTGGTGAGTGTGCTGGAGGAAAAACTTACGGCAAGCGGTCGGGACGTGGTCATTACGCGCAGCGAAAAGCCTGAGGTATGGCGCGCGTTGCTTTACGCGGGCCTGACTGTGCTGGTCCCATCGAAATTGCACGCGCAGGCGGAGATCATCAACCTCGGACCAGACGCGCATGAATTGCAGCGCCGTGTGGTCCCGCGTCAGGACGGATTGAAAGCGCAGGCCGAGGCCTTGTTACAGGAGTTAGAGAATGAGTCAGAGTTTTGAAGTAGCAGGTCTTACTGAGAAGACCGGAGAGGCGCAGGCGCTGGTCGCAAAATATGTAACCGGTTTGGCTACAGAATGCGTGACGTGCAGCTTCCAGGCCGAGGACATGGTGGTCCTCGATATGGTGCGGGGCCTCTTCCCGGATGTACCTGTGCTTTTTCTGGATACGGGATACCACTTTGCCGAAACCTACGCTTATCGCGACCGTATGGCTTCCGAGTGGAAGCTGAACCTGATCAATCTGCTGCCGAGACAAACCGTTGCCGAACAGGAAGCACAGTTTGGCATTCTGCACCAGACCGCTCCAGACCAGTGCTGCAAACTACGGAAAGTGGAGCCGCTGTTTTCCGCGCTTGCCGATTACAAAACGTGGTTTACGGGGATGCGCCGCGAGCAGGCAAAGACCCGCGCTAACATGCAGGCGATTGACCACTTCAAGCTGCCCAGCGGTCATGAACTGATTAAGATCAGTCCGCTTGCCGACTGGACGACGCGAGATGTCTGGTATTACGCACAGGAGCGCAATATCCCGCTGCTGCCGTTGTATGAGAAAGGGTATTCCAGCATCGGATGCGAGCCGTGTACCAGTCTGCCTTCCGACCCAAATGATCCGCGATCGGGACGGTGGGCCGGTCGCAAAACCGAGTGCGGCATCCACATTCAGGCACAGTAAAGAAACCGGCATGGAACTGCTTTTTGGCTTTCTTATCGCGTTCGCCATCGCAATCACCGGCGTCGGAGCGGGCACGGTCACCGCTCCAGCGCTGGTGTTGTTTCTGCACGTGCCGTTGCCAATTGCAGTGGGGACGGCGCTGGTTTATGCCTCGGTCGTAAAGCTGATTGTGGTGCCGGTGCAAATCATCCGCAATCAGGTTGTCTGGAAGATTCTGGGAATGATGCTGGTTGGTGGTCTTCCAGGAGTGCTGGTTGGCGTGGTCCTCTTCCGCCGTGTTGTCGGACATGGATTTCAGGCGCCGCTTTATTTCGCCCTGGGCAGCATTATTGTATTTGCTTCCGGACTGCACTTCTACAAGGCCTTTCGCGCCAGAAAAGAAATAGAAGCGCGGAAAGAGCGCCGCAGATGGCTAGCATTCCTCATGTTGCCCATTGGGGCCGAACTCGGCTTTTCATCTTCCGGAGCCGGCGCGTTAGGAACAGTTGCCCTGCTCGGCCTAACGAACCTTACTGCAACTGAAGTTGTCGGCACAGACCTTGCTTTTGGGCTATGCCTTTCGATACTCGGGGGCGGACTTCATCTGCTTGTCCACACTCCGGACACAGCGCTGTTATGGAAGCTGCTGATTGGCGGAGTGGCCGGCGCGATTGCGGGAACACTGGTGGCACCCCGTCTTCCTCATAAGCAGTTGAGGCTGGTGTTGACGGCATGGCTGCTTCTGATTGGGTTGCAATTCTGCTATCAGGCAGTGCGTCCGCCGGCGGATGCATCGCAGCACGAAAAACGTGTTGCCGTCTCCGGCGCGGTGCAGAACGCAATGCTCTCACGGCCCCATTCTCAATAAGTACGGTCCGATTCAGCTTTTATTCCGAGGCCCTGGCCAGCGACAACTGTTTTTCCAGAAAGCGGCGCTCCGGCTGGGAGCAATCGCAAGCCAGGGCCGCATGGAATGCTCTGGCTGCCTCGGCGTGGCGGCCCAGTTCCATCAACAGGCGGCCTTTCACGGCCGGAAGCAGGTAATATCCGCGCATCGAGGCGTGCGCTTCCAGGGGCAGAATTTCCGCCAGCGCCGCTTCGGCCCCATGCACTTTCATGATGACAACCGCGCGATTCAGCGCGACCACCGGCGATGGATTTACGGCCATGAGATGGTCGAAGTTCTCCAGAATAGTTTGCCAGCAGATGAAGTGGGCTGTTTTGGCCTTTGCGTATTCCGCTGCAATGGCCGCCTGAATGTGCCATCCGGAAATTTCATTTCCGCGGATGGAACGGTCGAAAAAGTAAAAGCCCATGCCGATGAGGTGGTCGTCCCAAAGATTTCTGTCCTGCTCTTCCAGCAGAACAAGATCGCCCGAGGCGTCAGTGCGCGCGGGCAGGCGGGCCGCCTGCAATGCCATGAGCGCTACGAGTGCATCCACGCGCGGGGCGGCCAGCGATGCCCCGGCCACAAGTTGTCCGAGACGCAACGCTTCCATGCAGATGTCGCGCCGCATCAATTCTTCGCCAGAGTGGGCGGCGTATCCAGAGCTGAACATCAGATAGATGACATGCAGGACGGAATCGAGGCGGTCGTGTAATTCCGAGGGCATCGAAAGAGGGACCTGCTGTTCGCGCATCTGCCTTTTGGCACGCACGAGGCGCTGCGCGATCGTGCGCTCGTCGGCCAGAAAGACGCGTGCAATCTCGCCCGCGCTGAAGCCGCCCACGAGCTGCAGGCCCAACGCAACACGGGCGTTTTCAGGCAGGTCCGGATGACAGCACATGAAGACCATGCGCAGCTCATCATCGCGCAGTTGCTCATCCAGTTCCGGATGGTCCAGACTCGCAGGCCCGGCTTTGATGTCCTGGACTTCCGACAACTCTCCGGATTTTCGGTCGCGCCGCAGAACGGAAATTGCATAATTGTGCGCGACGCGAAAGAGCCATGCTTCCGGTTTTTCAGGAACACCATGAAAAGACCATGACTCCAAGGCGCGCAACATTGCTTCCTGTGCGGCATCTTCAGCCAGTTGCAGATGCTGTGGTCCGAGCAGTCCGGCAAGCCAGGAGATGATTCTCCCGGCCTGCCTGCGGAACAGGTGCTCTACGATGACCGGGCTGCTTTGTTCCGTCATTTACTTGTCAGCGGGGCGGGGGACGACTTCACGGACTTCAATGGTGCCGAAGTCTATATGCGGATTCGTGAGCGCGAATTTGACTGCTTCATCGAAATTTGCCGCCTCGATGGCATAGTATCCGCCGAGCACCTCACGTCCTTCACTGAAAGGACCATCGGAAACGGAGACGCTGCCGTTTTGTTTCCGGATAACACGTCCCTGGTGATCCAGCCTCGCGCCGCCTACCGTGAACGGCTTCTGCCGCCATGCAAAATACTTCTCGGTTGTCCTTTGGGCCTCTTCCGGGCTGAGCCGGGAAAAAGGGTCTCCATCATTTCGCAATAAAATCATGTACTGTGGCATTGTTTTCCTCCTGGGAACTCCCTTCCGGGAATTCTTCCATGCCAATAACGCAGAAGCAGGCGGGAACTCGACAGTATTTTGGAATTTTTTTACATTACCGGAGAGGATGCAACCGGGGCATCTGGTTTATGGATACTTGCGGACCCATGAGGCACCCGGCTGAACCCACATCGCTGAGATTCTTCCTCCCTTCGGTCGTCAGAATGACGGATTCTACGCAGTCGTCAGAGTGACGGAACTCTGTGGCTACCAATAGAAGTGAAGCAGAGAGACCCCCTGACGAGGGAGATTGATGTGCATACCCGCATCTCTAAGCCGCACCTGCTTTATCATCTCTAATTTTCCAGCCTGCTCCAGTTGCTGCTGCTGCGCAGGCGAGGGATGCTGTGGACTGCCCATCTTCTGCCAGATGGCGTAGGCGTTGCTGTGATCCCGGTCCATACGAAATTCCTGGACGCGTACTCCCTTCGCGGGCAGGCCGAATACAGAAACCGATATCTCTGCGGGAGGGGCAGTCACGTCATCATCATGGTAGTTCCAGAGGAGCACGTTCAGCTCACGGCCATTTTGTGTGGCGATGGCGCTGACGTCCGGTTGCGCAGTTACGCTGTGTTGAAGAACATCTTCGACAGGCACGGCCCCTGTGCTTTCTACCCGCACCCAGTTTCCACCCAGCTTGCCGTACATGCGGAAGACGTTGAGTACAGCCTTATCTATGCCATTGGTTGCAAGCTCACGGAAACCTGCGAAATAGGGCTGGTCTTCAAATTCAAAGGCCCAGGTGACGGATCCCAGAACGGTCATGCCGTTTTTGCGGGCCAGTTCGTAGGTCCTGGCAATGGCTTCTGCCACGCTGACGCCGTAAAGCGGCCCATTTCGATATCCGTTCTGGCTGCCTTTGCAGGCGGCGCATCCCTCGGGGTCTGACTCACCGAGGATGATGGGAGTGTTCTTCCATTGCGGATAGGATGCAATTACGCGCATGCCGTAATCTACGGCGCGCAGTTGTTCTCCGATGTTCATCTGCACATGGCTATTGATGAATTTCGGGCTGCCTTTGGGGTGGTAGCTGATGAAGTCGAGCGGCGACCCGGTCTGGCCCGTGGCATAGTTTTTGCCATTCGCGCAGTGCTCCAGAAACTGACGCAGGAACCTTTCGGAACGCCCGGGATGAACACCTGTTGCTTCCGGGCCGCCGATTCTGGCGTCGGGCAATACCTTACGAATGGCCGCAGCAGTGACATCGTAAAGCTTGTCGTACTCTTCGGGAGTGCCGTGCCAATAGGCGATGTCGGGCTCATTCCAGACCTCCCAAAGCCAGCCATGGACGTCATTGCCATAGCGCTGTTTCAGATGCTGAACGTATGAAACGACAAGATTGCTCCACTTCGCATAATCTTTCGGCGGATAGCTCCAGCCGGTGAAGACGTCGCCATTGGGAAAATTGTGACGGTAAGGTTGAGGATGCGTAGAGAGGGCCTGTGGCATGAAGCCGATTTCGACCAGCGGGCGTATGTGCGCCGTCTGGAATGCGTCGAAGATTTTGTCAGTGATGGTCCAGTCATATACGGGCGTGCCGTCGGGCTTTTCTGTGTAGACGTTGGTGGACCCCCATTTGAGGGAACCCTGGCCATTTCCTGTTGTGAAGAGATTATGGACGCGAAAGTAGACCGGCACAGGACTGAGCGCACTCAGCTCGTTGAGCAGCTTCAGGCCATTTGGCGCATAAATGTAATTCGGCTCATCCGCGCCAAAGTAGTTCCAGATGGGAATGTAGGGGCCTTCCGTCTGGTCTGCGTGAACAGTGATGGTCACCTGCCTGCTCTGTGCAGACAGGTGAAATGGGCACAGGGCGGCGATGAGGAGGAGAAACGTTCGACGTGCTCTCACCTGCGCAGAGTAGCACAATGCGGCGGTCGTGTATTCCGGATGGCCGCCGCTCCATGCTTACGCCAGCGCGAGCGCCGCTTCTACCCCAGCATGGAAGCCCTGCTGGGCCAATTCCTGACCACGGTTCTGGTTCTCGGTATGGATAAAGTGGATATCTTTCAGTCCGAGAAACCCCAGGATGGCACGCAAATAAGGCTCCTGCTGATCGAAGGCGCCTACTGGCGTTCCAGCAGGATAGGCCCCGCCCCGCGCCGTAATCACAATGACCTTCTTGTTTCCGTCCAGAAGGCCCTTGTAACCCTCTGAGGAATACGCGAAGGTGCGGCCCGCGCGCACAATCTGATCAATCCAGGTTTTCAGATGGGCCGAGATACCGAAATTGTGCATCGGAACAGCAATGACAATGGTGTCTGCTGCTTCCAGCTCGCCGATGAGAGTGTCAGAGAGCGCCAGCAACTGCTTTTGTTCCGGCGTGCGGTTTTCCGCGGGGGTGAAGACTGCAGCAATCCACGCTTCTGTAATGTGCGGAACAGGATTGGCGGCCACGTTGCGGCGGACCACAGTTCCGGTGGGATTCTGTTGCTGCCATTTTGTTACGTACTCACGCGCTACGGCGCTGGAAACCGAAGTCGCGCGCGGACTAGATTCAATGAACAATAAACTCGCCATTTTTTTTGCTCCTGGAAGTGTTTTTTGGGGTGGAAATAACGCCTGTCCATGCTCAAGCCCGGCAGAAATCGCGCCGGATTTTTTAAATCATCTGTTACAACGAATAAATTGCCGTTGCAACCGATAGGATTCAACGGCGCCCAGGAAAGATGCAGGATTTTTGAGGTCTATTTAAGCTGCCGGGCGAGCAGAAGTTTCTCAACCGCGAGCCGGTCTTCTTCCGTATCTACGCCGATGGTGTCATAGGGCGTGGAAGCCACATAAATATCAATTGCATTTTCAAGAAAACGTAATTGTTCGAGCTTTTCGATCTGTTCCAGCCTGCGGGAAGGGAGCGTTGGAAACCGGTCGAGCGCGGCCTTGCGATAGGCGTAGATGCCGAGGTGCTTTTCAAAGGGCACATTTCCGGTCTTGTCGCGGTCGTATGGAATGGCAGCGCGCGAAAAGTAGAGGGCGCGTCCGTTGGCCGCTGTGACCACTTTGACGGCATTCGGGTCCTGGATATGACCAGGAGCGCAGGGGGTTGAGATGGTTGCTACTTCTACCTCGGGCCGTTCCATGAGTTTGAGCAACGCGTCCAGATGTTCAGGCCGTAACATCGGCTCGTCGCCCTGAATATTCACATAGATGTCGGCTGGAACCAACTGCGCGACGGCGTAGACACGGTCCGATCCGCTGGCGCAACCGGCGGGGGTAAACATCGCGGGGAAGCTGCGCGAATGCGCGAACTCCATCACTTCGTCGGAGTCGGTGGCAATCAGGACTTCATCCAACCGGGGGCAGGCACGCGCCGCGCGGTAGACCCAGGCCAGCATAGGCTCACCTGCAATTTCACGCAGTACCTTGCGGGGCAGGCGGGTGGAAGCGAGGCGGGCCGGGACCACGCCGAGGATGCGCTGTTTTTCTGCCAATAGATGCTCCTGTTAACAGGCCTAGTGTAATTAAAGACCGCTGTGTTCCACAGGTATAAGCATGATTGGAATGCAGTTTGACCCGCTGCATCATCGTCCGTATCATAAGGAATAGCTTTTCCCACCTTAAAATGGCGGCGTAGCTCAGATGGTTAGAGCGTAGGATTCATAACCCTAAGGTCGGTGGTTCGATCCCACCCGCCGCCACCAGAGACATCATTTATTTTCCAAGCGCAAGCGAGGCCACGGCAGTCAGCTCCGGCGGGGCGAATTCTTGTGCCAGGAATTTGGGCCAGGCGGCGGCAGCAATCATGGCGGCGTTGTCTGTCGAAAGCGACAGCGATGGAAATCCGATGGGCAGACCGCGGTCGGCGGCCTCGGCGGTGAAGCGTACGCGCAGCTCGCGGTTGGCGGCCACCCCGCCCGAGACGAGGATGCTGGCGGCGTCAAATGTCTCTGCGGCCTGAAAGGTCTTGCGGCGGAGGTCATCTACAACGGCGCGCTGGAAAGACGCGATGAGGTCCAGTGTTTCTTTATCGCAAAGCGAGAGGGCATCTGCCGGTTTTGCATGGGGGATACGCGCCAGCGCGGCGCGGCGTGCCTCAATGGACGCGGACATTTCATGTGTCTGCACATAGCGCAGGACGGCGGTCTTGATGCCGCTGAAAGAAAAGAAGAATTGTTGGCTGAACTCTTCGCGCAGCGTTTCTTTGCGGTGCACTTTGGGCTTTATCTGGGCGAAAGAGAATGGGACGGCCTTAGGGTCGCCGTGCGGGGCGAGGGCGTCCATCCAGGGGCCGCCCGGGTAGCCCAGACCTAATAATTTGGCTACCTTGTCGAAGGCCTCTCCGGCGGCGTCATCTACTGTATGGCCCACGTTTTTGTAGCGCCAGCTTTCTCGCTGATGGCGGGCAAGGTAGAGGTGTGTGTGTCCGCCGGAAACGACCAGCGCGAGCGCGGGCAAGGGCAGTGGTTCTTCGCGTAGTTGCGTTTGTTCGAGCAGCACCGCGTGAATGTGCCCTTCGAGGTGATTCACTGCAATCAGCGGCTTGTTCAGCGCGAAGGCGAGTGACTTGGCGTAGCTGATGCCTACCAGCAATGCTCCAGCCAGCCCTGGCCCTTCGGTGACGGCGATGGCGTCTAATTCCTGAAGAGATGTGTTTGCTTCGGCCAATGCTGTGCGAACGACCGGCATGATGTTGCGCAGGTGCTCGCGCGAGGCCAGTTCGGGGACGACTCCGCCATAAGGAGCGTGGGTGGCGATCTGCGATGCAACAACGTTGGAGAGAGTTTCGCGGCCTTCGCGCACAACGGCGGCGGCGGTTTCGTCGCAGGAGCTTTCTATGCCGAGGATAAGACCGGTGCGCATCTTTCTATGATAGAAGATAGTGATTTCCTATACCCCGGCCTTGACAATAGCCAACGCCGTCATACACCGGATGACAAACGAATTTCCATGACAAAAACACACGCACAACTCGCGGCGGAACGGATTGTGGAGCGGCTTCGGGCAGAAGGGTACGATGCGTACTTTGCCGGAGGGTGTGTGCGCGATCTGCTGCTGGGGCATGCTCCAGCGGACTTTGATGTGGCGACGAGCGCGCGTCCTGAAACGGTGCTGGGGCTTTTTCGGAGGACGTTTGCTGTAGGAGCCCACTTTGGCGTGGTGCTGGTGGCCGATGAGGTGGATGGCGAGCAGATTGTTACGGAAGTGGCCACGTTTCGCAATGATGGAAGCTACTCGGATGGGCGGCGTCCGGATGAGGTGAGCTTTTCAGACAGCGCGCAGGAAGATGTGCTGCGGCGCGACTTTACTATCAACGGAATGCTGCTTGACCCGAGGATGCTGACTGAAACGGGCAACATGGAGGCAGCGGTACTCGATTATGTTGGCGGGCGCGCTGACCTGTCGGCTGGCATGGTCCGCGCTATTGGTGAGCCAGAGCGGCGCTTCAGGGAAGACAAGCTGCGGATGCTGCGAGCCGTTCGTTTTGCTGCACGGTTTGAATTTGCCATCGAGCAGGTGACGGAAACTGCCATTTGCCGTCATGCGGGGGAGATTTCGCAGGTGAGCAACGAGCGGGTACGCGACGAGCTGACGCGCATGTTGACGGAAGGGCATGCACGGCGCGCATTTGAATTGCTCGACCAGACCGGATTGCTGAAGCAGGTGCTGCCGGAGATTGACCGTCTGCATGGAGTGGAGCAGCCGCCGGAGTATCATCCCGAAGGCGATGTGTGGGCGCATACGCTGCTGTTGCTGGAAAAACTGCCAGCGGGAGTATCGCCTACACTGGCGTGGGGCGCGCTGCTGCATGATGTGGGCAAGCCGGCGACATTTGAGCGCGCACCGGACAGGATCCGCTTCAACGGACATGTGGAGGTTGGTTCGCGGATTGCGGCGGAGATCTGCCGCAGGCTACGCTTCTCGAACGAGCAAACGGCGCAGATTCTGTCGCTGGTTGAAAACCATATGCGTTTCGGCGATGTGATGCGGATGAAGGAATCTACACTGAAGCGGTTCTTCCGGCTGCCGAAGTTTTCTGAGCATCTGGAACTGCACCATATGGATTGCCTTTCGAGCCACGGCGATCTGACGCTGTACAACTTTGCGAAACAGCGGTACGAGACGATGCCGGAAGAGGTGGTCAAACCCCGGCTGCTGGTCACCGGGGCCGATCTGATTGCGGTTGGCTACAAGCCCGGTCCGCGGTTCAAGGAGATGCTGTCGCTGGCCGAAGATGCGCAGCTGGAAGGGCATATCCGGACGAAGGAAGAAGGGTTGAAGTTGGTGCGGGACACATTTGGCGGGCTGGCGGCTGATCCTGAAGATGAAAGACTTCGTCATCCTCGAGGAGCTTAAGCGAGCTTCGATGGGTGAGTCCGCGGAGATATTCGTTCCCCTCGTATCGCTCCGGGGTCTAAGAATGACAGCCCGGACTTTTAACGAAGCGGCTATTAGCGAAATGGTAAATTATTGAAAATAAAGGGAAATTTTTGTCTGTGAAAAACGTTCTTGACAATTGAATTAGCTTTCGAATACCTTTTCTCTCCGTGGGCCAATAAAACGATTTATTCCGAACAGACGATTTTAATCAAGCGATTAAGCAGAGCTGTTGGCGATGAAACCGTTTTCCACAAGGGGATTGTGAATCTCCCTAGATGCAGTTTGAAATGAAGTGCTTTTTACACGGAGGCAGGCAATGAAACAGACGACAGCCGGTATGGCGTCGAGAGATCTCGGTGCCCTCTCGAGGCATGTTCCATTTACCAGGTTATGTTGGTCGCTTGCGGGAAGGACGATTGCTGTTCTGGTATGCATCGTGTTCCTGTTTGCGTCTGCGATGCGCGGGCAGTTGACGACGGGGAGCCTTTCCGGAACGGTCGCTGACCAGAGCGGCGCGGTTGTACCGAATGCGCGGGTGACGCTGACGAATGAAGCTTCACACGACACGCGCCTGACCACAAGCAACAGCGCAGGATATTTCAGCTTTGCAGCGGTGCAGCCTGGCAGTTACACGGTCACGATTGACGCCAACGGATTTAACATCTGGAAGCAGTCGGGCATTCCCATGAACCCGGGCGATATCCGGGAGGTCAGCGGCATCAAGCTGACGACGGGCGGCGGGACGACCACAGTCGAAGTCCAGGCTGCGGCGGCACAGATTCTCCCGACAGATTCTGGTGAGCGGGCCGCAGTTCTGAGCAGCAAAGACATTGAGAAGCTGGCGCTCGAGGGCCGCAATGTCTCTGAGCTGCTGAAAGTGCTTCCAGGTGTTTCGATGACGTCGGGTGGAACCAGTGGCGGTACCTCCATGGACTTTTCCGCGTCCGCGCCGACGGGCAGTACGGTGGGGAATGGACTGACGACGAGCGGCGCGCCATACCGTGGCGGCACGGCTTATATGCTGGATGGCGCGAACATCATTGATCCTGGCTGCAACTGCTACTCGATCGCGGTCCCAAATCCTGACATGACGCAGGAAGTGAAAGTGCAAGGATCATTCGGCGCTGACAGTCCGAATGGGCCGGAGATTGTAAACGTCATCAGCAAGAGCGGCGGATCGCAATATCATGGCGAAGGGTACTTCTATGCCCGCAATCAGGTGCTGAACGCCAACACGTGGCTGAATAACAACAGCGGCATCAAGCGTCCGAATGGAGAATACTACTATCCGGGCGGGAACCTGGGTGGTCCGGTGAAGATACCCGGGACGAGCTTTAATGCCAACAACAAGCTGCTGTTCTGGGTGGGGTATGAATACTATAAGCAGACACTTCCCGCGGCGCAGCCGTTTGAATCATATATTCCCAGCGCGGGCATGATGGCGGGAGACTTTACTCCCACCGGTGACGGCAATGCTGCGTTGTGCCCGAACGGATTCAGCTCCAGCGCAAACAACTGGTGCAACGACCTGAGTGGCGCAGTGGCCCCGGACGGTACTCCGATTACAGGCGGTGTGATTCCCGCTAAGTATCTTGATGCGGGTGCGGCGGCGCTGATGAAGATGTTTCCGAAGCCGAATGCAAATCCAGCCACGACTCCGGGCGGCTTTAATTACATCCAGCCCATCACGAACGAGCAGAACGGTTATGTGTTCCGCGCGCGCGTGGATTACAACCTGAACGACAATACGAAGTTCTTTGCGACCTATCAGCAGGGCAATACAACGTTCATTACTCCGGGCCACGTGTGGTGGACGCCTTCCTACACGATTCCTTATCCGGGCGGAAACATTACGAGTCCGAATACTTCACGTGTGGTCACAGCAAACCTGGTGAATATCATCACGCCTACGCTTACGAATGAGTTTGTGTTTGGCTGGGGATGGGATGATGGTCCGTTCAATCCGTCAAAGCTGAGCGCGATATACAAGTCGGCGCTTGGATATCCGTATGCGACGGTGTACAACACGGCATCGCTGGTTGCGCCTTCGATTAACAGCGCAGGCGCGCAGACTTTCCCTGATATCTCACAGCCTGCATTCTTTGGAACATCAGGAAGCTATCCGCTGTTGAAGGCCATTCCCTCGTTTGCAGATAACGTGACGAAGGTGTGGCGCTCGCACACTTTCAAGTTTGGAGCGTTCACGGAGCTGGTAGGGAACCGGCAGGGTGTGTGGTCGTATCCCAATGGCGTTCTGTCTTTCGGAAGTTCGCCTGAATCCAACAACGTGGCCGGTTCGCAGGTGGCTTCCGGCACGAAGATTGGTTCATCCAACCCAACGGCGAACCTGGTGATGGGGATTGCCAGCGGATTCAGCCAGAACAATTACGTGCCGGTGCAGGACATGGCGTACCGGACGACTGCGGGCTACATCATGGACAACTGGCATGTGAATTCCAGGCTGAACCTGAACCTGGGTGTGCGGTTTGACCATATTGGGCGTTGGTATGACCGCCAGGGCACTGGTCTTGCAGTATGGCTGCCGCAGCTTTATCAGCAGGACGTTGCGGCCAACCAGACCGCAGGCAGCATGGTGGTGGAGTATCC
>DASRBV010000023.1:0-21403 GCA_035653455.1 Pseudacidobacterium sp.
GGCTTGTATGGGGTAGTTTGACTAAATCGCAACCAGAAACAGGGCTTCAGCCTACATCCCGTTCCGCCGGCTCGCCGGAGGCACAATCCCATTCATGCGCAGGTACACCACCATCTGCCCATAGTGGTCCATCGAATGCGCGATGCAGAACGCGGCAATGCCGGCACGTGTGCTCTTGCGCTGGCCAAAGCTGATTTCTTCAAACGCATTTGCCGGAGTGAGCGTATCCAGTGCTTTGTGCGCGTAGGCATAGGAATCGCGCAGGGCCTTCATGATATCGTCTTTGCTGGTCAGCTTCTCAATGTCTTCCCGCTTTACCGCTCCGGGAACGTTCCACCCCTGGAAGAACCCGTAATTCGCCTCCGTTAGGTGCTTCACCTGCTGGGCAAAGGTGCGCACCCCTTTGAATTCGCCCTGTGTGGGAGCAAAGTTATACTTGTCCGCGGGCATGGCGTCCGCTGCCCCTACCACCTCACTCTCCAACGCGCTCATCAGATTGTTAAATGTTTGTGCAGGAGATGCCTGTGCCGTTGCGGCCTGCGCATGTGCATAGGTCAACGTTGCCGGGGTCATCAGACAACAAAGCAACGCAATATAAAAGAACCGGATCGCTTTCACGTCGTTCCTCCTCTTTAAAATGACTGCGCAAAAAGCCTAGCAGAAGCGGTATACGATGTGCGTCAAATCTTCGTTGAACCGAGGCAAATATACGCCTGAACGATAGCATGGATGATCCATATCTCGCAGAGATGTGGGTTCACCTGAAAACCACGTAAAATACTTTCAGGGAGACTTCCACCATCAATGAAACGGGTATACATGGACGCGAACGCAACGACACCTCTGCTCCCCGAGGTACTCGACGCCATGCGCCCGTACTTCATTGAACACTTTGGCAACGCCTCTTCCATCCACCAGCAGGGTCAGCAGGCGCGCGCTGCCGTCGAGCACGCGCGGGAATCCGTTGCCGCCCTCATCAACTGCCGTCCCGCGGAGGTCGTCTTCACATCCGGCGGCACGGAGAGCGACAACATGGCCCTTTTTGGGCTGGTGCAGCAGGGCGAACACCTCATCACGTCTTCCATCGAGCACCACGCCGTCCTGCACGCTGCCGAAAAGCTGCGCGATCGCGGCATGGAAGTCACCTTCCTGCCTGTGTCCAGCGAAGGTGTCGTAGACCCGCAGGATGTCCGCCGCGCCATCCGTCCAAATACAAAACTCATCAGCATTATGATGGCCAACAACGAAACCGGCGCCATCCAGCCTGTAAGCGAAATCGGACGCATCGCCGCTGAAGCCGACGTTTATTTCCACATCGACGCAGTGCAGGCCGCAGGCAAGCTGCCCGTTGATGTTCAGACCTTGCGCTGCGATCTGCTCAGCATCTCAGGACACAAGATGCACGCCCCGCAGGGTACGGGAATCCTGTACGTGCGTCGCGGCACACAACTTGAGCCGCTCTTCTTTGGAGGAGCCCACGAACGCCAGCGCCGCGCCGGTACAGAAAACCTCCCCGGCATCGTTGGTCTCGGCAAGGCAGCAGAAATCGCTCAGACCGCACTCACCGACGGCACCATCGAACGCATCCGGACATTGCGCGACCACCTCGAGCAAGGCATCCTTGCGCAGGTAGAAGAAACAGGCGTAAACAGCCGCAACGTCGCCCGCGTCGCCAACACCACGAATATCTACTTCGACAGCCTCGAAGGTGAAGCCCTCGTAATCGCGCTTGACCTGAAGGGCCTCTGCACCTCCGGCGGCTCGGCCTGCGCTTCGGGGGCCACCGAACCTTCACATGTCCTTACCGCCATGGGGTTGCCTCCGGCGCGTGCGCGCGCCAGCCTGCGCTTCTCGCTCAGCAAGCTGAATACGGAAGACGACATTGCATTTGCGCTCGAAATTGTTCCGGCCGCGGCAGCACGGTTACGCCAACTGGCACCAGTCAATGCCGGAACACTCGGCTAATCGCGGACTTCCTTACTCCTCGTGGTCCAGCGTTTCTCCCTCGGGTCCAACCTGAATTTCAGAGTGTCTGCCGTTTTTGACGACCTGGGCTTCATAAGCAACCAGTCTTCCCTGCTTCGTCAGTGATTCAACCTTTGTGATCTTCCCTGCATTTGCGCGCTTCCTGAGAGCACTGCTCACGCTGGCGGGTAATGACGTCATCTCCACCTGTTCTTCTATTTCCGTCACATTTCCCAGCGGGTCCATCGTGACATCTTTCGTATGTCCATTTACCAGTAGCTCCACCTCATACTCGACCCTGCCGTTCTCAACATCTTTTGCATAACCACGGACCGTGGCTCCCGCGCTCTGCTGGTCTGCTGTTTTCTGTACCGCTATCGGCATCTCCGATTTCCTGATCTGCTTTTCCGCGAAAGCCGTGGTGGTGACCGTCAAAACAATGATAGCGATGGTTGATTTCATTCCAGGTTTCTCCTCGTGCCATCAATGTACAAATGTAACCTGAAGCAGTCCTGAAAAAGACCTGAAGCGCAGCTTAATGCGATACTGGAAGAAGGCGGGAATATGACCGGCACGTTTAACAACACGGTCGCTGTAGCCATGTCCGGCGGAGTGGACTCTTCCACCGTTGCCGCCATGCTCCGCGACGAGGGTTACGAACTGGTCGGTCTGACTCTCCAGCTCTGGAACCAGCGCCGTCTTGCCGGGCGCGAGGGCATGCCTGAACAGGTGCAGGGTCGCTGCTGCTCCATTGACGATGTCTATGATGCGCGCCGCGTCGCCGAAGCTCTGGGCATTCCCTACTACCTCATCAACGAGCAGGAGCGCTTTGAGCGTGACGTGGTCCGGCCCTTTGTCTCTGAGTACCTCGCCGGACGCACGCCCATTCCCTGCTCACTCTGCAATAACCACCTCAAGTTCGACCAGCTTCTCGTCCGCGCGCGCCAGATTGGCGCCGACCGCATCGCCACTGGCCACTATGCGCGCAACGAGTATGATCCCGTCCGCAACCGTTGGATTCTGAAGCGCCCCGCTGACCTGAGCAAGGACCAGACCTATTTTCTCTTTGGCCTTACCCAGGAGCAGCTCTCGCGTACACTGTTCCCGCTCGGCGGCTACACCAAGCCTGAAGTCCGCGAAATCGCGCGTCAGCACCAGCTCGCCATCGCCGTAAAGCCCGATTCGCAGGAGATATGCTTCATCCCGGGCGGCGACTACAAGCGCTTCATTGACGCTTATCTCGATGAGCAGGGCGAGCAGATGCCCAATACTTCGGGCGAGCTTGTCTCCACCTCCGGCGAAGTCATAGGCCATCATCAGGGCATCCACAACTTCACCGTAGGCCAGCGCAAGGGACTCGGAATCTCATCGCCCTCGCCGCTCTACGTCATTCAGATTGACAGCGCCTCGCACAAGGTGACCGTGGGACATGAGTCTGAAACCACCATCAACACGCTCCGCGCCCGCGACCTGAACTGGATTTCCATTCCCTCACTCGATGCGCCCATGCGCGTCAAGGCCAAGATCCGTCACCGCCATGAGCCGGCCTGGGCCACCATCGAAATGTCAGGACCTGACGAAGTCCTTGCCACTTTCGACGAACCACAGCGCGCCGTCACCCCCGGACAGGCCGCCGTCTTCTATGACGGAGATGAAGTGGTCGGCGGCGGCTGGATTGTATAAACCTGCTCTCTTCGGGGAAACTTTGCAGCCCTCCCATGCTGCAATCCGCGCATGGATTTTTTAAAATAATGAAAAGCAATTGATTCAACGTGGATAGAAATGCCGTTCCCCATTAAAACTTGTGTTGTTTGCGGAGAAGAATTTGAATTGAAGCCGGACAAGCCCGGCTTTGCCAATCGCTGCCCCGAATGCAGCCAGCCGGAAGAAGACTCCACCGGAGCAACCACGAACATGGTTGGAGGCCGCAAAGAGGCCAGCGAACTGAACGAGGCCCGCCGCAAGGCAATGCGTGACCTTCTCTACCGCAAAGACGTATAGCTCCTGTGAAAAACCCGTGCCCTCAGGACGCTGGACATTAAGCCCAGCTTCACATCATTTCCGCTTTCCTGTTGAACATTTCGTCAGCAAACGTTACAAAAGCTGATATGCCAAAGCAGAAGTCTAAGGCCAGCAAGGAAAAGAGCCCTTTTCTTCCTGGCCGGCCTATCAGTCTGAAAGTCCTTGGCGACTATCTTGATCTTTCCCCCGCAACTATTTCACTGGTGCTGAACAATGCCCCCGGCGTGCGCTCCATTCCGCAGGAGACCCGCGATCGCGTCCTCGCAGCCGCCAAAAAATTCGACTACCGCCCCAGCTTCTACGCGCGCTCCCTCCGCCGCAAACAGACGTTCTCCGTCGGCGTACTCGTGCCGGAACTGAGCGATGGCTACTCCGTTCTGGTCATGGATGGCATCGAAGAGGTCCTGCTTGAAGAGGGGTACTTCTATCTCACCGCCAGCCATCGCCGCAAAGCTGACCTTATTGAGGAATACCCGCGCTTGCTGATGGACCGCGCCGTGGAGGGCTTTGTCGCCATTGATACGGCCTTGCAGCACCCGCTTCCGTTGCCCGTGGTCGCCGTAGCGAACCACAAAAGGATTGAGGGCGTCACCAGCATCGTGCTCGACCACCACCGCGCCGCCGAACTGGCCATGCATCACCTCTATCAGCTTGGACATCGCCACATTGCCTTCATGCGCGGGCAGACATTCAGTTCCGACTCCGACGACCGCTGGAAGAGCTTCACCTCCGTTTCAAGAAAACTTGGCATCGAGGTCCATCCAGAACTCACGGTGCAACTGGAGGTGAATGTCTCGTCCCCCGAGCTTGGCTATCCGGTTGTACATAAGCTCCTGGCCCAGAAGCGCCCCTTCACGGCATTGGTTTCTTTCAATGACATCGCCGCCATCGGCGCCATCCGTGCCTTCCGCGATCACGGTCTGCGCGTCCCTGAAGACGTCTCAATTGTCGGCTTTGATGATATTCAGGGTGCCGCCTATCACAACCCCAGCCTGACCACCATCCGCCAGCCTCTGCACGCCATGGGGACCACGGCTGCCCGCATGTTGCTGCAACGCATCCGCGGGGAAAAAGAAGTCCCCGACCAGATCGCCATCGTACCCGAACTCATCATCCGCGAATCCACCTGCCCGCCTAACGCAAAGCGTCTGAGCAGAAGGCCGTAGAAAAAAAACGATCCCAGGCCCTCGCTCTGATAACTTTAAAGTAAATGATTATTAACTGTTTGATAAACAGTAGTTACAGTTTTCTGAATTTGGACATTCCAAAATAAAAATAATTCCTTATATGTTACCTTGTTTCAAAATATATACGCGCAGCTATATGCTGAAAAATGAATAACTAAATTATTACTATCCGGCATACCTGGAATGGCAGAAAAATTGCCCTTCCCTATTTCTGAAGAAAGGGAAAATGGCATGAATTTTATTCCGAAAAAGCTGCTGATTCTGGCTGTGACCCTGATCGTAGTTGGTGTATCCAGCTACGCCCAACTTGATACTGGTTCCGTCAATGGGACCGTCACGGACCAGTCAGGGGCCGTGGTGGCCGGAGCGACAGTTCTGCTTCGCAATACACAAACCAACGCCACTCGCACGATCACCACGACCGCAAGCGGCACGTATGTTGCCTCTGGATTGAGCACAGGTTCTTACCAGATCACAGTAAACGCGCCTGGATTTCAGCCATTTTCCGGCCAGGTGGAAGTTACCGTCGGCGGCAATGCCACGGTAGACGCCAAACTGAATGTGACCCAGGCGACCACTGAGATTCAAGTCGTAGGAGAAGGCGGCACTCAGGTCAATACAGAAAGCCAGGAACTTTCCCAGATCGTTAACACTCAGCAGATGGCGCAGCTCCCCAGCCTGACCCGCAATCCCTATGATTTTGTTTCCATTGCAGGAAATGTCAGCAATGGTGACAACACCACACCCAGCGGCTCGCAGAACCTCAGCAGCCGCGGTGTCAGCTTTTCTATCAATGGTCAGCGTGAATCCGGCACTGAGATTCTGCTCGATGGAGTTGAAAATATTGATCTGTTTGGCGCCAACGTTGGCCAACAGATTCCGGTAGACGCTGTCCAGGAATACCGTGTCGTCACCAACAACTTCAGCGCGGAGTATGGCCGCGCATCCGGAGGGGTGGTGAATGTAGTCAGCAAGGCCGGGACCAACAGCCTGCACGGGTCAGCATGGGAATTCAACCGGCTCTCGGCATACACGGCGAACACCTACGATAACAATGCTTTAGGCCAACCAAAGGGCGCCTACACTCGCAATCAGTTTGGATATGACATTGGCGGCCCGGTTCTGAAAAACAAGATGTTCTTCTTCCAGAGCACCGAGTGGACCCGCGTGCGTAGCCAGCCGACGGAAAGTCAGCTGGTTCCCACTCCGCAGTTTCTGGCCTACACGGCCCCGAACGTTCAGGCTTATTACAGCGCTTATGGAGCTACGCCCTATCCGATCACAACAACCTATTCGCAATCGGATTTAAACATATCGCTGCCGGGCGTCCCTTCGTCCACTCCCATCCTCGGGCAGGTCAACTATAAGGCAAATGCAGATGCGGGTGGAGACGTCCCGCAGAATACTTATTCCCTTGTAGGCCGGCTGGACTTCAATCCGACAGACCGGACACAGATGTATTTCCGCTTTGCCCAGCAAAGTATTGATCAATTTGCAGGCGCAACTTTCTACAGCGCTTATCCGCAATATGACATTGGACAAGGCACATACAACAACAGCGGTATCTTCTCCTTTACGCATGCTTTCAGCCCGAGTGTGCTGAGCAACACAAAGGCCAGTCTGTCCCGGCTGAACACTTCCAATACCTATAACAAGGCAACGCAAAATGTCCCCATGCTGATGTTCACCAGCAATACCGCGAATGGGTTTTCCATTGCCTTCCCGGGACTTCAAAACCTGGGACAGCCAGGCGTTGGTGGCTATCCTTTCGGCGGACCACAGAACACACTCCAGGCCCAGGAAGACCTCTCATGGATGAAGGGCGGTCATTCTCTCCGTTTTGGAGGCCAGTACACCTATATCCAACTGAACAAAGCATATGGCGCGTATGCACAGGCCGTTGAAGTGCTTGGCAATGGCCTGCAGAGTGGACTCAACGCCATGATGGCGGGCACGTTGCAATATTATGAAGCCGCCGTGAATCCCCAGGGCAAGTACCCCTGCATCACGAACCCTGATGGCAGCCAGACCGTGACTCCGAGCTGCGAGGTCAACACGCCTGTCACATCTCCCAGCTTTTCCCGCAGTTATCGCTATCATGACTGGGCCCTTTACGCGCAGGACAGTTATAAGGCTACGCCCCGGCTGACCCTGAACTATGGCGTCCGGTATGAACATTACGGCGTCCAGCACAACGATAACCAGAACCTCGACTCCAATTTCTATCCGGCAGCGGGTGGCAACTATTACCAGTCCATCCGAAATGGACAGGTGTATCTTGCTCCGCAAAGTCCAATCGGCAGCTTATGGGCCCCAAGCTGGGGAACAGTGGCCCCACGCGTTGGTTTTGCCTATGACGTCTTCGGCAATGGTTCGACCAGCCTCCGCGGCGGATTCGGCATCAGCTATGAGCGCAACTTCGGCAATGTGACCTTCAACGTCATCCAGAACGTGCCCAATTACGCAACACTGCAAATCTTCAACACGCCTGTGACCACCAGCAATCTCGGCCCGTTGGCGTCTCCCGGAGTGCAGCCATTACCGAGCACGGAACTGCGCATGCCTGATCCGCATATCAAGACAGCGCAGACCCAGTTCTGGAGCCTTGCGCTGGAACGGCAGGTACTACGCAACTCTGTTCTTGCACTGGAGTACAGCGGCGCACACGGCGTCCATCTGTATGACATTACCGTTTCCAACCCGATTGGCGGAGGACAGTTCTATCTTGGTGACCCGCTCTCTTCCGCTGCCAGTTGCCCATACACCAATCCGGCCACAGGCGCAGGGGCCTGCTATACCCGTCCCAATTACCAATATGCCGGCATTAATACCCGTGGGAGCCGCGGATCCAGTGCATATGAGGCCCTGAACGTCCGCTTCCAGACACAAGACCTGCACAATACCGGCTTGAGCATGACGGCCAACTACACCTATGCCCATTCGCTTGATGACCTGAGTTCAACCTTCGCCGACAGTGCGCAGGGCGGATCCGGCTATATTGGCAATCTTGGCTATCTCGACCCCACGAACCCGGGGCTTGACTGGGGCAGCTCGGACTTCGACATTCGGAACCGCTTTGTCGTGGCCCCTATCTGGCAGACCCCCTGGTTTAAGAATGGGAAGGGCTTTGCACGGCAGGCGTTGGGAGGATGGACGCTTGTCGGCATCTTTACCACTCGCGGCGGCACACCATTCTCTGCCTTCGATTATTCCTACAACCAGAATGGTTATTTCGGCGTCTCGCGCCTTGTGCCCGCCTCACCGGTCACCCAATACAAAACCGGCAAGGGAGTGGCCGTCGGGCCAAACCAGTTCCAGGTTTTGAGCCTGCCTGCAAACAACCCGTTCTTCAACCCCGCTCTCGGGCTCTCGGACTTCGGGCCATTTCCGAGCAACATGACCCGCCGGAATGCCTTCCGCGGTCCCGGCGCTTGGAACACCGATCTGGCAGCCAGCAAGTCGTTCGCGCTGACAGAAAGAATCGGGCTGTTGCTCCGCGCCGAAGGCTTTGACATTTTCAATCACCACAACCTGTACGTCAACGAATCTGCGCTGGCGGACTTTGCACCTGGCAGTCCGGCATTGCCCGTCATTGCTCTCAAGGGTGGATTGAACACCATCGCCCTGGGTGGCAATCACGACGAGCGCCGCTTCGGCCAGTTCTCTTTGCGAGTTACTTTCTGAATGGATCTATTGGTTGTGTCATGAAAAAAGGGTCTGGCATAATACCAGACCCTTTTTGATTGGCACTCAAAGCTGTCTCGACGGAAGTCCTGCTGCGATGAGTCAAAAATTCTGAACGATGGAAGAAACTTCAGACCCTGGACACTTACAGTTTCTCGTAAAAATCACAAGCCGAGCACGAAATATAAACCCCGCCCGGAATGCCCCGCTCGCGGTCTTTGACGCGCTTTACGATGCGGGTAGGTTTGCTGCACTTCGGACAGTCCGTGCTCTTGGACGTGTCCATTACCTTCTTGCGGTCTGCTGTCTTGGCGATTTTAGCCATGGAAACTCTGTCTCCTCAAAAAATCTTAGATGTCGCTATGTTCAGGGGCCTGGAAAGCTCGCCAACAAAGCTCGGGGCGTCCGGCCTTCCGGAGAGAAGAACATCGGAATCTGCCTCTTTATTTTACACCAAAAACTGGCGGCAATTGGCAGTTGTTATCCGCGCATTTCGGGCAGCAAATTTTTCCTCCCCGTGTTACAAACGAAAGAGCTTCCCCAGTGAGGTAGTACGCAGTAACTATGCCCCTTCAGGAAAAAGTCTTGATCGTCGAAGACGAGGAGAACGCCCTTACCGGATTGGCCGAGCTCGTCTCCGGCTGGGGTTACCGCACCGAAACCGCCCGTGACGGACTGGAAGGCCTGGAACGCGCTCAGGCCTGGCAGCCGGGAATCGTCATCACTGACCTGAAAATGCCGCGCATGGACGGCCTCGAGCTGCTGGAACGGCTCAGCGAGCTTAAGCAGGACAATCTTGCCGTCATCGTGCTTACCGCGCAGGGCAGCATTGAACAGGCCGTTGAGGCCATGAAGATGGGTGCTTATGACTTCATCCAGAAACCGATTGATGCCAACCGCCTGCGCACGATCCTGGGCAACGCCAGCCGGCAGCGCGAGACCCAGCTTGAGCTTGAAGTTACGCGCCGCAAACTCCGCGAGACTGGTGTGCTCGGCCACCTGGTCGGCTCTTCTAAAAAAATGCAGGAGCTTTTTGCTCTCATCGAGCGTATCGCCTCAAATAACGTCTCTGTTCTGATTACTGGAGAAAGCGGGACGGGCAAAGAGCTGGTTGCGCGCACGCTGCATGACCTCAGCCCGCGCAAGGCCAAGCCTTTTGTCGCCGTAAACTGTGCCGCAATCCCGGAAACTTTAATCGAAAGCGAAATCTTCGGTCACGAAAAAGGCGCGTTTACCGGAGCGCTGGAGCGCCGCGCCGGCTGCTTCGAGCTGGCCGAGGAAGGCACCCTGCTGCTTGATGAAATCGGCGAGATGCCCATCGGCACGCAGGCCAAGCTGCTGCGCGTGCTTGAAGACCGCAAGCTCCGCCGCCTGGGCAGCAAGGTCGAATCGCCTGTGGATGTCCGCGTGCTGGCCGCAACCAATAAAGACCCGGAAACCGCCGTCGCCGATGGCCACCTGCGTGGTGACCTTTACTACCGCCTGAATGTTTTCAACATTCATATGCCTCCGCTGCGCGAGCACAAAGAGGACATTCCTGAAATTGTGGACTCCATGCTGAAGGACATGAACGAAAAGCATGGACGGCAGGTCGCCGGCATTACCGACGACATGATGGCGCGCCTTATGGCCTACGATTGGCCTGGCAATGTGCGCGAACTACGCAATACCATAGAACGAGCGGTAATTTTATGCGGCAACGGCTATCTTGAGCCGAAACATCTTCCTCCTGGTTTCGGCAGCAAGCCCGCAAAACATGTTCCCGAGAGCGTTGGAAATATTGTGCAGGTTGAGGTAGGGACCACGGTGGACGAAGCAGAGCGCCGCCTGATTATGAAGACGCTCGAGTCCACCAACAATAATAAGACCAGGGCCGCGGAGATCCTTGGCATCAGCCTCAAAACACTGCACAACAAGCTGAAAGAGTATGGAAGCGCCAGCGGCAGCCAGGAGGCGGAAGAATAACCTGACGCGGCGCTCAAAACCCTCTTTCGATTTTCCAGGAATATTGAATGCGGCTGAAGACAAAACTCGTTTTTGCAATCACCGGACTTGTATTTGTCGTTGTCCTGGTATTTTCCTGGCTTTATTTCAGCCAGTTGCTTCAGCAGCACATTGATCAGTCTTACAACGCCACCGATATTGTGGCCCACCAGCTTTTGTTTGCCACGCGCCAGGCAATTGAAAATGGGACCCGCAACCAGCAAATTGATCCCAACGATCCGGTGGCCCTGCGCGCAGCAGTCGCCAGTGCTCTGCGCAACGACGCAGCGCTGAACGCCCTCCTCAATTCCGTCATCAGCTATTCACCCACCGTTTTCGATATCTCCATCGCCGACCAGAACGGCCGGGTTTATCTGAGCACCGATCCCATTCTGCAGGACCAGTTCGTCCCGCAGCGTGTGGCCTATGCCTCGCTCCGGAAAGCCTCTCTCGTGCAGATTCTGGAAGTGGTCTTCGGGCCGCCCCGGGTCTACGATGTTTCACTCTCGCTGGAGCGCAACAACCAGCCTTTTGTTACGGTGCAGATCGGCATTCGCACGACTTTCCTGAGCCATGCCTTTCGCCCGTGGTTTTTTGAGGCGGCCAGCCTGATCGGCTTTGCTGTTGTGATCACGCTGCTGGTATCGGCCATGGTGGCCAATCTTGCCTTTAAACCGATCGAATTGATCAGCAAACGGCTCGATCTGCTGACAGCGGAGGTCCAGTCACAGGAAAATGATCCAGTCGTCGAACTGGAAAATCCAGACGGAGACGATACCGTCTTACAGGTTTCTCACAAAATTGAGCGCCTCGGACGACGCATGAAAAACGTCGAAGAGGTCTTCTCGTCTCTTAAACAAAATCTTGATCAAATCCTGTCTAACTTGCAGGATGGCATGATTTTATTCACGAGGGATGCGCGTGCCGTTCTTGTGTCCAGCTCCGTCGAGCGGTTTCTCGCCAGGAACCGCGATGAGATCCTCGGAGCAAGCGCCCATGACATCTTCGACCGCTCAACCATCCTGGGCCGGGTGGTGCGCGAAGCCTTCGACCGTGGAATCGGGCTCGTGCAGGAAGAAATTACGACGGAAACCGGACGGCGCGTGGAAGTCTCCCTCGATTTCATTCACGACGACAGGGTTCCCCAGCAGCGCGACGGCCTCGGCGCACTCCTTACGCTGCACGATCTTGAATCCGTACAGGAAATTGAGTCTGAGCTGGAGATTTCCCGCCGCATGGCCGCCATCGGCCAATTGACTTCCGGCGTGGGACACGAGGTCAAGAACCCGATCAACGCAATCGTCGTGCATCTTGAGCTGTTGCGGACCAAGATGACGGCCCCCGATCCCTCCGCCACGCGCCATCTCGATGTGATCCAGAACGAAATCCAGCGCCTTGACCGCGTCGTACAAACGCTGGTGGATTTCTCACGCCCAGTCGAACTCAAGCTCCACGAGCAGGACCTTCGTCCGGTAGTGAATGCGGTGCTGGCCCTGGCTTCGGTCGAGCTCGAAACGCGCAATGTGCGCGTGCTCAACTCCATGCCGAACCATCCGGTCATCGCCAAAATAGACGCGGACCTGATGAAGCAGGCCATCCTCAATATTGTGCTGAATGGCGCGCAGGCCATGGTGCGCGGTGGCATACTGCGCGTCAACCTGGCAGAAGATGGCCGCTGGAGCTATCTAAGCATCAGCGATGAGGGCGAAGGCATCTCTCCGGATGTCCGCGAAAAAATCTTCAATCTCTATTTCACAACCAAAAAAGAAGGCAGCGGCATTGGACTTGCCATGACCTACCGCATCGTCCAGATGCATAATGGCCAGATTGACGTAGAATCAGAAGTAGGCAAAGGAACAACCTTCACGCTGCGGGTGCCTGCCTTCAGTACTTCAGAGAATAGATTGCGCGGGCATCTGGAAGCAGAAGCGGCCAAAAGCGCATCGTTTGTTAAGGAGCCTTGGGGATGAACACCGCTTTCCGCACTGCGGTGATCGTATCAGCATGTTTGCTCCCCCTGGCGGGGTGCAGTCACAGGAACAAAGTACTGCCTCCGCAGCAGGCCCAGGCACCCGTGCCGCCTCCATCCATGATGGTGCATTATCCGGCCCTCCCGCCGCTGCCTCCGCCAAGCGCCCCCCGGGTTGAGTTGGCCAGCGTACAGGAAACGCCTCCGGCGCCGCGCCCGCATCGTGCTTCACACCGGAAGCCATCTCCGGCAAAGACTGCGCCGGGCACTGAAACTGCCGCGGAAAAACAACCTCAGCAGCAGACTACTGAAGTCGCATCTGCTGCCCCGGCGCCGGACGCTTCTCCCATTGGACAACTCACAGCAGCTGGAGACGCAACGAACATTCAGCAGCGCCGCGACATCGAACAGCTCATCACAAATACTGAAAACGGACTGGACAAAATCAGCCGGAACCTGAACGCCGATGAGCAGAAGACCGCCGTCCAGATCCGCACATTTCTGACAAAGGCCAGGCAGGCACTGACCGATAACGATCTCGATGGCGCGAACACTCTGGCGACCAAAGCCAAAGTGCTTCTCAATGAGCTTACAAAGAAATAAGCGTAGACCTCTGCAGTCCCCTGCTTACTTCCACCACGTGTACCCAATCTGAAACTGCATACTGGCATTCACTCCAGGGTTGCGGTCGCCTAGCGAAGCACTGGAAATGTGGACCGCATTCACGCCAAATGTGAGGGACTGCCGGTCTTTTACGAAGTAATGAAAACCAATTCCCGCCTGTGGAGTAAAGTTCCACACGCTCGTTCCTCCCGCATCGCCATGCTGCACGATAATGTCCGGCGGGTATTTGTGGTTGGTCCAGATAAGGCCGCCGGCTCCCTGGAACCACGGCGCAAATCGCCTGCCCGGCTTGAAGTTCCAACGCAGAATAATCGGCGTAATGCTTACGCCCGTGAACGTTCCACCGTTATACGGCAGCAGCGCCTCACCTGTTTGCCCCTCAAAGCTGTATTTTGTCCATTGCAGATGAGGAGCGGGAGTGAACGACTGCCAGTAGGGCATAAACTCGCCCGCGTATTCAAACTGTCCGCGCAGAATGCCTGGCAGATGTTCGTCTGTCATCACTTTTCCCAGGCGCATACCCGCGCTGGCAAAGGTGAAATCGGAGCGGTCGCCTACACCCACTCCGCCTTGAAAAAATGGCCCAAACTCCCAGGGACGGGTGGCCAGCGCCGCTGAAGCCGGACTGCTGTTGGCCGCAGCAGGCTTGCCCTGCCCGACCATCTGAAGTGAAAACAAAGAAGAAGCAACAACAGCAAAGCAAACCGCGAGTTTTTTGCGCATGATGTGTGTATTCTTTATCGGATTTCAAGGATGAAGTGTAAAAGAATGGCCGCCCAGGGCGGCCCTCTTGTTTCATTCAGAAAAGATCAGCCTGCGACCTCTTCAAGTTGTTTGGCGTCCATATCAAAATTCGAGTAGACGTTCTGCACATCATCATGGTCTTCCAGCGCTTCGAGCAACCGGACCATCTGCGACGCGGCAGCACCTTCCAGTTTCGTATAGGTCGAAGCGATCATCGTCACCTCGGACATCACTGTCTCAATGCCCGCATCGCGCACTGCCTGTGCGACGGCTTCAAAATTCTGCGGCTCGGTGATGATCTCCCATGTGTCGCCTTCGTCGTTCAGGTCCTCGCCGCCTGCCTCAAGCACAATGCTCATCAGCTTTTCTTCATCCGCTGCGGTCTTCGGAACGGCGATGATCCCCTTTTTGGTAAACATAAAGCGCACCGACCCGGTTTCACCCAGGTTCCCGCCATGCTTTGAGAAAAGATGTCGGATTTCGCTCACTGTGCGGTTACGGTTGTCCGTTGTAGTCTCCACAATAATGGCAACGCCACCGGGACCATATCCTTCAAAAGCGATCTCTTCATAGGTTGCCCCAGGAAGCTCACCCGTTCCGCGCTGGATGGCGCGCTTGATATTGTCCGCGGGCATGTTTTCTGCTTTTGCAGCAGCAATGGCGGTGCGCAGACGCGGATTGCCGTCAGGGTCTCCACCGGCCCTTGCAGCGATGGTGATTTCCTTTATCAGGCGAGTAAAAATCTTGCCGCGCTTTGCGTCGAGAGCACCTTTTTTGTGCTTGATACTGTGCCATTTTGAATGGCCGGACATGGGAAACCTCGGAAGCTGTTTTTAGGATTGAACCTGCGGCGAAATGCTGAAACTGGTATGGCTTAGAGCAATCTGCCGCAACAGTTAAGTATAGCAGGACGGCCCGTTCTCCTACTCTGTGTATAAATTTCATTTATAGCCTTACTGAATCCTTGCAAACTGCTTATGCCCCTTTGGCGACGCTTTGGTAAGGCTGGTCTGTTTGAAAAAACTTCCTCGCTCAGGAGATGTCACCGATGAAGCTGTTCCGCCGTGCTCTGTTCTTTCTTTCCGCGCCGTGCCTGCTGCCGCTCCATCCTGCATGGGGGCAAACCACTTCCCGCGCAGAGGAGATCCGTGAGCTTCGCCAGCAGCTTGCCAACCTGAATGCACGGCTCACAAAGCTGGAAAACGAAGAATCCGCAGGCACAACTCCCGCCGGAGATCCCACAGCAAATGCCGCTGCCTTAAGCGCCGCCAGCTCGGCACTGACAGCACAACCGGAGCCGGAATCCACGCAGTCAAAGCAGCTCACGAGCGCTGACCGGAGCACGCTCGACTCCCTGAACGGGACCACTTTCACCATGGGCCTCGATGGCTATTACGAATACAACTTCAATGACCCAATCGGCCGCGCAAACCTGCTTCGTGTGTATGACGTCAGCAGCAACGCCTTCAGTCTGAGCCAGGCGAATTTCATCATTGAGCATGCTCCCCATCCGGAGCACGGCCAGCGCTTCGGAGCTCGGCTCGATGTGCAATATGGGCAGGCAACACAGAGTCTCCAGGGGAATCCCTCCAACGAGCCGCGTTCCAGTATCTACCGAAATATCTTTCAGGCTTATGGAACGTATGTGGCTCCTGTCGGCAGTGGCCTCACGATGGATTTCGGCAAATGGGCCAGCAGTGTGGGCATTGAGGGCACCTATACCAAAGACCAGATGAACTACTCCCGCTCCATCTGGTTCGGATTTCTGCCCTCCTATCACATGGGTGTCCGCCTGAATTATGGATTCACTCCCTGGCTCTCACTTCGCTACGCCACTGTGAATGGAATCCAGCAAACAGAAGCATTCAACGGATTCAAAGACCAGATGTTTGATCTGGACATCAAGCCCCGCAAATCGGTGGACTGGAACATTAACTATTACCTCGGCCAGGAACATCCTGATTTCCAATACGTGACAAACGGCCCCGGCACTCTTCCCACGCAGCAGGGCATGCCATTTGAACCGATACCCCATCCCGCCAAAGGCAAAATCCATATCTTTGACAGCTACGCCACATGGAGCGCCACGCAAAAGTTGACCCTTGCTCTCGAAGGCGATTACGCTATCAGCCGCGACCAGACCTGGTCCGCTCCGCAGCACGTAGATGGGGGCGCGGCCTATGCGCGCTACCAGTTCAACCCGCAATTTGCCCTTGCAGCACGCGCTGAGTATTTTGCTGACCCGAATGCCCTCTACACCGGAAAATCGCAGGCCATCAAGGAGTTCACCCTCACCTTCGACCACGCTCTCACCAATGGCTTCCTGATGCGCGAAGAGTTCCGGCACGACTTCTCGAACCAGCCGTATTTCCTGACAAGCACACTGGGCAGGCTGAATCACGACCAGACCACTGCCACCCTGGGTCTTCTCTGGTGGTTCGGAGGAAAACAGGGAGCGTGGTGAACCGCGTTCTCTCCAAGATGAATGGACCACTCTGTTTCGTATAGCGGTACGGCAATAAAGACCGGGTATTGACAGTCCTTTGTTGCCGTCTCTATACCGTCATCTCAGAACGGAAAGAATTCCCCATTTGAAAAGGGGTGGTCTATGCTGCGCAATAAAACGTTTATTCTGGCCAGTGCGCTTTTCGTAGCTCTTCTTATTGCCCTTTGCCCAGTCCTGCTGCTCTCGCAGGCGGTCTCTGTGGCCTCTGTCGCCGGTCGCGTGACCGATCCGCAGGGCGCGGCGGTGAGCGGTGCTGAAGTAAAGATGACCTCGACGGAAACGGGCGCGGTGCGCAGCGTCATCACCAACAGCGAAGGGCTTTACAGCATCCCCAATCTTCCGATTGGCGGATACACACTCGAGGCCTCGGCCCCCGGCTTCCAGACCTATGTGCAAAAGGAAATCTCCCTGCGCGTCAACGACAACATTCAGATCAATGTTTCGCTGAGTGTCGGCAATGTTTCTCAGCAGGTGACGGTCAGCGCCGCCGCACAGATGGTGCAGACGCAGGACAACAGCATCTCGCAGGTCATTGACCAGCACCGCATCGCCGAGCTTCCACTCAATGGACGTCAGGCAACACAGCTTATCCTCATCTCCGGCGCTGCCGTCACCACACCCGGCGGCGACATGACCGGCAGCAAAAACTTCTACAGCTCGACAACGATTTCGGTCGCCGGCGGACAGGCAAACCAGCTCAATTATCTGCTCGACGGCGGCGACAACAACGATACCTTCTCCAATGTAAATCTACCCTTCCCCTTCCCGGACGCGCTGCGCGAATTCAGTGTGGAAACCAATGCTCTGCCTGCGCGCAACGGATTGCATCCAGGCGGCGTGGTGAACATCGTGACCCAGTCGGGCAGCAATCAGTTTCATGGAGTTGTCTTTGAGTTTCTGCGTAACAACGTGCTGAACGCCACGAACTTCTTCAGCACCAAACGCGACACGCTCAAGCGCAACCAGTTCGGCGGCACCTTCGGGGGACCTGTGATTCACGACAAGTTCTTCTTCTTTGGTGGATACCAGGGAACCCGCAACCGGCAGACACCGAACTCGGCAACAGCCTATGTTCCTAGCCAGGCAGCGCTGAATGGCGACTGGTCTTCGATGGAGTCGGCGGGTTGCCAGTCCAGCGGAAAAGCGCGCGTCATCAAAAATCCCTACACCGGTCAGACATTTGCCAATAACCAGGTGCCTACGTCGCTTTACAACCCGGCGGCGCTTGCACTGTTGCAGTACCTCCCGGTCAGCAGTGACCCCTGCGGCAAGGTGGTCTACGGCATTCCCACTACCGGAGATGAAGACCAGGGAATCCTCCGCCTCGACTATACCTTTAGTCCCAGGCAGCAGCTTTATGGCCGCTACTTTATCGTGGACTATCGCAATCCCGCCGTGTTTGACTCTAAGAACATTCTGGTCACGACGAACCCCGGCAATCTCGAGCGTGCGCAGGCATTCACGCTCGGCGATACATGGACGATCTCTCCCAACCTCGTAAATTCGGCCCATGCAACAATTACGCGGCGGCGCGATGACCGTGGGCCTGCCCCAAACATGATCAATGGCGGCAAACTGGGCATCAACACGTATTTCTATGTTCCGAATGATCTGCGGCTTTCCGTCAGCAACGGATTCAACACGAGCTGCGGAACATGCGCCCCGGGCTTCTTCAACGTCACCACCGGACAAGCCGCAGACGATGTGGACTTCCTCAAAGGGCGGCACCAGTTCGCTTTTGGTGCTGACTTCATCCGTACAGACAACAACCTTGAAACCGGATACCTGGAGAACGGCTACTACCAGTTCAATGGACAATACAGTAATGACCCGCTGCTCGATTTCATGCTCGGCGCGATGAATGGCTATGGCCAGAGCCGTCCGCAGCAGGTGGCTATGCGCGAAAGCATCATCGGCGTCTATGGGCAGGACACCATTCACGTCAACCCGCATCTGGTCGTCAACATCGGCCTGCGCTGGGAGCCGCAGCTCTTCCCGCATGATTATTTCCACCGCGGCAGTACATTTTCGCAGGCCGCATTTAATGCCGGGCAGAAGAGCACCATCTTCGCCAATGCTCCGGCAGGCTCTTTTTACTATGGAGACAAAGGCGTCCCCGCGGCCTTTACAAAAAACACGCTCACCAATTTCTCTCCGCGTTTCGGTCTGGTCTTTGATCCACGCGGCGATGGACGCCAAACTTTCCGCGCCGGGTTTGGCCTGCTTTACGACTCCGGAATGCTCTACGCCACACAGCGCCTGACGTCGAATCCGCCTTTTGTGAATGAAATTGATCTGACAGGCGCCAATGGCCCGGGCGGCTCTATTCCGTTTAATCAGCCGTGGTCTGCATATGGCAACATTCCCTTCCCGGCGCCCTATCCGCCACCATCCGATGTCAGCTTCCCGCAGTTCCCTCTCTTCGTCGTGCTGCCTGATCGCGTAAAACCCACCTACATCGAGCAGTGGAACGCAAGCTATCAGTTAGGATTCGCCAACAACTGGTTGTTCTCGATGTCTTATCTTGGCAACCATACAATGCACGTCTGGGGCGGACTGCCCATCAATCCAGCGGTCTATATTCCAGGGAACTCCACGACCAAAAACACAAACCAGCGGCGTGTTCTTTATCTCGCCAATCCCAGCCAGGGCCAGTATTACGGAAGCATCTTTCTATTGCGCGACGAAGGTGTTGCGAATTACAACGGAATGCTCGTCTCGGTTGAACACCGCATGTCGTCGAACTTTACCGTGCTCGCCAACTACACCTGGTCTAAATGTCTCAGCGATACAGACTTTGACGGTGACATCCGCCAATCCAATTACCAGAATCCAGCGAATCCCCGTGCGGATTATTCTGTCTGCAATTTCGATGTCCCAAATCTGTTCAACCTCACGGCTGTCGCCATCAGTCATTTCTCCGGCGGCTGGAAACAAAAGATTCTCGGTAACTGGCAGATTGCGCCGTTGATTCGCATCTCCAGCGGAATGCCCGCCAACATTACCTCAGGCCAGGACTACTCTCTCACAGGCACAGGCATGGACCGTCCCAATCGCATAGGCAATCCTTATCTTTCTCACCGCACCTGCACGCAGGCCGCCTGCCAGTGGCTGAATCCTGCCTCATTTGCAAAGAACGCGGCAGGTACATTCGGCAATATGCCTCGCAACGGTGTGCGCACCCCCACCTATGCTGACGTGGACGCAGCCCTCAGCCGCATCTTTCCGATTACAGAGAGATGGCAGATTGAAGGCCGCTTCGAGTCGTTCAACTTGTTGAACCATCCGAATTTTGGAAACACAGCAGGCAATCTGTCCACAAACCTTAATTCCTCCTCCACTTTCGGACGGATCACTGCGGCAGGCGATCCACGCATTATGCAGGCCGCGCTCAAAATCCGGTTCTGACACATAAAACCGTGTGCTGGGGCTACACCATCCCTCTTTTCACTTCACTGAAATTTTTCCCCGCCTTCTGTCCCTATCTGAATGGACAAAGCCGTCCGCAAGGAGGAAACTGTCTCCGCTGCCTGCTCTCCCCTGACGGCCCAACTTTACAGGAAAAGAAGGAACCCCATGAAAATTCTGAAATATGCCGTGCTCGCCCTGGGCATGCTCTTTCCCCTCTCCGCGTTTGCCGACTTCCAGTATCAGGAAACCACCCAGATCACCGGCGGCTCTCTTATGAACATGCTGAAAATGGCCAGCGTCTTCAGCTCGCGCGCAAGAGACCAGATGAACGCTCCGGTTGTTTCCGCTGTGTACATCCAGGGAAACCGCATGGCCCGCATCAACCAGTACACGATGGAAATCATTGATCTCGATAAAGAGACCATCACCAACGTAGACCTGCAAAAACACACCTATACGCAGATGACTTTTCAACAAATGCGCGAAGCCATGGAGCGCGAAATGCAAAAGGCCCGCGAACAGCAGGCCAAACAAAGCGGAGACCAATCTCAGGCGGCCAACAACGTAGATATCCAGTTCAAAATCAATGTGCGCAACACCGGAGCAACAAAACAGCTCGGCGGCCTTGAGACAAGCGAATCCATTCTGACCATGCAGATGGTCGGCACCGACAAGACCAATGGCCAGCAGGGCGCCTTCGCCATGACCAACGATATGTGGCTTACCCCCAGTGTTCCTGGCTATGAGGAAGTACGTGAGTTTTATAAGAAATACGCGTTGAAGATGGGCCAGACATTCAACGGGAGCAACATCTCGCAGTCCCTTATGGCCATGCATCCCGGTATGTCGCAGGGCATGTCTGATATGGCGAAGGAAGTGGAGAAGATGAAAGGCATTCCCATGCTGCAAGTGCTCCGCATAGGCGCAACAGCCAACGGCGATCCTCTGCCGGCAGCCAGTGAAGCTCCTCTGCCTGCTTCTTCCGGCCCGCAAACGCCTTCAGCCGGAGAAATCGCGCAGCGCTCTGCCGCCTCCGCAATCGCCAGCAGACTCGGCGGATTCGGGCTTGGTGGGTTCGGCCACAAAAAGCAACAGCAGCAGGACGGCTCCGCGAACAACGCCCAGGCCAATGCAGCACAGCAGCAGACCGCATCCGTCCTGATGGAAATGCAAACTCAGATGGACTCCTTTTCTTCTGCCCCCATTGATGCATCGAAATTCGCAGTTCCGGCAGGCTTCAAACAAATCGAGCCGCAGATGCACTAAGGCCGGCCGCCACGCATCCTACTTGCCGGAAGCGAAGGCGGA
>DASRBV010000024.1:0-4935 GCA_035653455.1 Pseudacidobacterium sp.
CTGGACGCGGAACAAATTGCCAAAGAGTGGACACGGCTTACCTTTGGCAATGACCCGCAGGTGGTCAAGACGATTTCCGGGATGCAATTGGCCTCGTGGCACATCTACGAGAGCTACACCGGGCCACTCGGCGCGGGTACCATGACCGACATCACCGGCCCGCATTATGGCCCGGGCATTGAATCAGCCGAGCGCAACGGATGGGGGCAGTGGTTCCGCGCCGATCATCAAGGCATCGGCATGGACCGCACTGTGGCGACAGGCACGGGCTACATCGGCCAGTATCATCAGCCGGTGGCTGCGATGTACGAATCGCTGAAGACCTGCCCGGACAACCTGCTGCTCTTCATGCATCACGTTTCATATACATACAGGCTGCATTCGGGCCAGACGGTCATTCAGTACATCTATGACTCGCATTATTGGGGTGCAGAGGCCGCGGCCAGTCTCGTTAGGCAATGGCAGACGCTCAAAGGCAGTGTAGATGATGAGCGTTATGACGAAGTTCTGAAGCGGCTGACCTATCAGGCAGGACACGCAATTGTCTGGCGAGACGCCATTTGCGAATGGTTCCTTAAAATGTCCGGTATCCCCGACGAAAAAGGCCGCGCAGGACATCACCCCAACCGCATCGAAGCCGAAACCATGCAGTTGGATGGATACACGTCTGTAGACGTCACACCGTGGGAAACGGCTTCAGGCGGAAAGGCCATTGCCTGTAACCGGGCAAGCGGCTGCTCGGCCACGTTCCAGTTCGAGGGCAGGCCCGGCGAGTACGATCTCGCCACTCAGTACTTTGATCTGAACACAGGCACCGCGCATTTTCGACTGTATGTGAATGGCAAGCTCGTAGATTTGTGGAGCGCAGACGACACCCTGCCCTCAGAACAGATGAACGGCCACACCTCCACGCGCCACACCATACATAATCTTGCGCTCAAACCCGGCGACATCATCCGCATCGAAGGCATCCCCGGCGGCGGCGATCTTGCCGGCGTAGATTACATTGAAGAGCTTCCTTTATGAGTTCCGGGTGGCAGCGCTAAGCTCAGAAAGAAACCACACGGTAGCAAATATCTCTTCTTTATCCCTCATTTTTCTCATTGTCTTTCCAGGTGCTTGCTGTTATCTCTTACGTTCAATGGATTTCCGTTCAAACAATTGAATCCCGAACAGGCGCTGACCTGTGCCTTCCATCCATGATTTTCCAACCTTCAGGAGATGAAAGTGCTGTTCATGAATGACCGAAAGAAGCTCTCTCTGTTTTTTTCCCTGGCCAGTACGCTGCTCACCTTTCCTGGGCTCCAGGCGCAGACACAAATCGGACCGCCCAAAATCACGATGATGTCCTCTGACCACGGGCCTGCTCAACCCTCAAAAAAATTCACCGTCACCGTGCATTTAAAGATGCACAATGAAGACGCCTTCGACAAAGCGCTGCAAGCGCTCTATACGCCCGGTTCACCCACCTGGCATAAATGGATGACCGCGAAGGACCTGGCAAAGTATGCGTCAACTCCAGAGGAAATCAAAGCTGTAAAGGATGAGTTGACCTTGCATGGGCTTTCAGTCCTCTCCATCAGCCCGGACAATCTCTCCATCCGCGCACGCGGCACCGTTGCCAGCATGGAAGACGCATTTCAGACACAAATTCATGAGTTCGAGCGCGAAGGAAGGGTCTTCCACGCCAACGTCACGTCCGCAAAATTGACTGGGAACGCCGGCAATCTTATCAAGAGCGTATCGGGTCTGAGCAGCTTTCCGTTAAGGCCTATGATTCAGCATCCGGTGGACCCCATCACTGGCAAAAAGCTCCCGACTATTCCGCTCGCAGATGTGCCCGTAGGGGGTGGCGGTCTGAGCGATCACTTCTCGAACAACTGCTTTCCCGGCCCTGCTTCTCTGAATCTCACTATGCTCTCCGGGGCCTCGCTGCCCGTGGGCCAATACTACGGAAATATCTACAAAAGCGAAGCGCTTGGCAAAAACCATATCTGCGCATGGACCCCGGGCCAAGTGCAGGCGCACTACGGCCTGACCAGTGCTTACAGTAAAGGCATTGATGGCACAGGGCAGACCATCGTTATTGTGGATGGCCCCAGCGACCCCACCGTAAAAGACGACCTCACGCAATTTGCGCAACTGACCGGACTTCCCGCCATCACATCATCCAATTTCCAGATCATCTATCCCGATGGACAGCCGAGCCAGTGGGAACTGAGCAGCGTGGCCAACTGGGACGAGGAAGCCGACCTTGATATCGAGTGGGCGCATGCCATCGCTCCCAAAGCGAAGATTGTTTTGCTCATTACCCCAACCCAGGACTGGTCAGAGCTTGAGTACGCCATTCAATATGCGCAGGAACACAAGCTCGGCAACGTCATCTCCAACAGCTATGGATACCCTGAGATGGCCTGGGGGGCACATACTCTCGAGGGCTTCAATCAGGTGCTCAAATTAGCAGCGGCCCAGGGCATTGCGGTAAATTTCGCCAGCGGCGACTACGGCGATATGGGGACCGGGTCTCCCTCCGGGGGCGGGACGGAATTTCCTGCCAGCTCCCAATATGTCACCGCAATTGGTGGAACATCCATCGGCATCCCCGATGGAAGCAGCCATGGGGCGGAGATCGCATGGGGACACAATGCTGTTGTGATCGCCAATGGTTATGGTGTTCTGGACCCGCCCATCCTCCATGGCTTTGCATCCGGTTCCGGTGGTGGCATAAGTGGATTCATCGCCAAGCCTTCATGGCAGAAATCCCTCTCCGGATCGTACCGGCAAGTACCGGATATTTCCGCCCTCGCCGACCCATACACCGGGGCCATCATCGTGATCGGCGGACAAGCAGGCGCGATAGGCGGGACCAGTCTGGCTTGTCCCATCTTTTCTGCAATCTGGGCCCTGGCAGATCAAAAGGCAGGCAGACCCCTCGGCCAGGCCGCCCCGCTGATCGCAAAACTTCCTACCGGGGCGGTGAAAGATATCATCCCATTCAGCAGTCCAACGAATCCCGCAGGCGTTGTCTTTGATTCGAACGGCTCCACTTACTATTCTTCTGATGCTTTGTTGGCACCGCTCTACACCACGACCGCGTATTACAGCGCGCTCTGGTTTGACCAGAACATTCCAGGCTACGTCATCCTCAGTTTCGGCACAGATTCATCGCTCACAGTGACGCCAGGCTGGGACAACATAACCGGATGGGGCGTTCCCAACGGATGGACATTCATCACAGCCGCCGCCGAAAAGAAGTAACTCTACAAAGCAGGTCCCCCTTTTTGCCATCCTGGCACTGAGCGTAGCGAAGGGCAAGGACCTGCTTTTTTCACCGCGTGGCAGCAGCAACGGCCGCCGAGAGCGGCCCCTTCTTATCGTCCGTAAACTTGCCGGAAGAGCGCCAGAGCACCTGTCCGCTCTTGTTCACCAGCACTGCGACAATGTCCTTCTCATTGGGAATCTCCAGCGCGCGCCGGAAATCCTGTTTATTGGTATAAAGCGGGATGATCCACGGCCACGTCTCCGGGTCGGCCTCCACACTGCGCAGCGATGATGTGTCCCACCACCGGAAAATCAGGTTCTCCGGGTTGGAGACCGGCATCTTGTAATAGCGGAAATTGAAGTTCATATGCTGGAGCGCCTGGGCAAATGGCATCCAGGTGTCCACGACCTTCGCCTGCTCCGGCTCAAAATAAATCAGCAGCAGGTTTGCTTTTCCGGCAAAGTCCGACGGCAGATTCAGTTTGGTCTTCGCAAGGTTCTCAGCATTCAGGTTAGGGAAGACCGCAGGGCGCAGAGAGTCTCCCTGCTGAGCAAACAGCACAAAGCAGAGCAGCGGCAATAGCAGCAATCGTATGCGAGGAAGCAATCAACAAGACCTTAGGTAACAGAATTCTGGAAATTTCTTCTTTGTGGCATGTTACCAGTCACCAGGACCCCGGGTGAACCGGGAAGCGACAAAACGATGCAAACAAGTATCATAAAAGGAAGGACATAGGCGATGACTTCTCTATCCAGCCAACGGCCTCTTGCTACTACTGACGCACAGCTTGCTCCCATTGCAGAAAAGGTCTTTTCTGGTGAGAGGCTGAGTTTCGATGACGGCCTCACACTCTACCGTTCGCGCGACATCTTTGCCGTGGGCTGGCTGGCCAATTATGTTCGCGAAAAGCTCCACGGAGACATCGCCTACTTCAACGTCAACCGCCATATCAATCCCACAAACGTCTGCGTGGCGGCGTGCCGCCTCTGCGCCTTTGGCCGCAAGAAAGATGCACCAGGAGCCTACACCATGGCGCTTGAAGAGGCCTGGGCCGCAGCCGCCTCCGGATATACCGAAGCTGTCACCGAGTTTCACATCGTAGGCGGACTCCACCCTGATTTACCGCTCGAATACTTTGTCAATCTTGTTCGCGGCCTCAAAGAGCGTTTTCCGCAGGTACATATCAAGGCCTTCACCATGGTAGAAGTCTCGTTCCTTGCCCGCAGGGCAAAGCTTTCGATTCGGGAGACACTGGAAAAGCTGCGCGACGCAGGAGTGGATTCACTGCCCGGCGGTGGCGCTGAAATTTTTGCCGACCGGGTCCGCCACATCATCTGTGACCATAAGATTGACGGCGACGAGTGGCTGGAAACGGCGCGCATTGCGCATGAACTGGGCCTCAAATCGAATGCCACCATGCTCTATGGCCACGTAGAAAACGATGAAGACCGCGTAGACCATCTGCTGAAGCTGCGGGCCCTTCAGGACGACACACACGGTTTCCAGACTTTCATCCCGCTGGCCTTCCACCCGGACCACACACCGCTCGAGCACCTTCCACGCACCACAGGAATGATGGACCTGCGCCAGATTGCCGTCAGCCGTCTGCTGCTCGACAACTTCCCGCACATCAAGGCCTACTGGCAGATGATGACGCCGCAGATCGCGCAGAT
>DASRBV010000025.1:0-22681 GCA_035653455.1 Pseudacidobacterium sp.
TACAGCAATGTTCCATTTAGTTGGGGTAAGGCTCCCCTGGGCGCACAATTCTGATCTGATGATCGGTGAAACTCAGCAAGCCATTCGGAAGCTGGACTTTAGGCATATGACAGCTTACGCACTTTGAACTGGAGACCGGACAACTCCTGATATGGGCCGTCCTTGCCTCTGGAGTATGACATTCGAGGCATTTTGCGTCATAGTAGGACCCATCATGCGACAATGGCCCATGCGGATCATGGCAAGCGATGCAACTGATACGCGGATCATTTCCGTTGAAGCACCGGCTGTTGGCCAAGCGATATGGCTGAAAACGGACATCCACTGGGCCGCGCTCCCGGCTCCTGATGACCGCTTCCCATGTGCGATGACACTGCCCGCAAAAATTAGAAATGTCTTCCGAGGACATACTGCCGAGGTCCGGTGGAATAGAGGATCTGTTGCCCTGCATCATGTCATGGGAATGCGCCTCTGCTCCCTGATGGCACCGCTCGCAGGTTATGCCTGGATGCACGCCATCCAGGGCCAGTCTGTCTTCATGAATGGCATTGGTGGCGTGGCAATGGAAGCATGTCATGGCCTCAGCAGGAGAAAGCTCGCGGCCAAATGCTTCCTCCAAATTTCGTGGAGTGAGCTTTTCGTCTCCGGTGGTGATATTGAGTCCATCGGTTGAAAGATAGTAACTTACCAGGCTTTCGTAAAATTTGCCATTACGCTCAATGACCCAGGTCTGATTGCCTGCGCCTAAGGCCCACTTCACAGGCAAAGAAATGCTCTGTGCGCCATGACTGACAGTGTATGTAACGTGCCCTTCTCTGGCTTCCAGAGAGTAGGTATAGCCGTTCTGCTGAAAAATCAGCTTTGGGTGGGTTCTGAATAAAAGATCCAATGGCGCCAGTTGCATCGCGTTTGCCATGGGAGTCCGCGGCTGCGCCCATGCTTCACGCGGATGACAGAGCGCACATTGCTGCTGTGCTGGCAAGGAGACCGGTAGCAGAAGGACGATCCATTGCAGAAGGTCACGGAGTCTCATGTTGCTCTCCGGCAGTGGCATGCAGGCACCACAGGCGTTGCTGGAAGGCATCTTCACTGCGGCCAGATTTTGAATATGCCTTTGCCAATGCAATATGGACTTCAAGGTTGTCCGGGGCCATCTTCAGGGCCTCTTCAAGATGTACTGTGCCCGCGCTGATGTTTCCGGTCTCCACCAGAGCTTTTCCAAGGATCAGATGTGGGAGCATTTGCGATGGCAATTCCTCGATGGCCTCTTGTGCGTAAGGGAGCGCCATCCTGGGTTCGTTCTGTATCAGATAGGCCCAGGCCAGTATGGCCGCGCAACTGGCATTGGCAGGGTAGTGCTGCATCTCCTGGCGGAACTGTTTTATGGCAGCGTCCGGATCCGATGGAAAAAGCAGATACCCGTAAAGATAATGCACATTTTCGGCATCGTGGGATCCTTGAAACAGGTCCTGAAACGCCTGCTGCGCCCCAGCGGTATTCCCGGTCATAAAAATCCACGTGGCCCTTCCGGCTGCCAGAAAGAGGTCTTGCTTTGCTGCAGGAACATCTTTGGGAAGGAGGGGCATTCGCAACCCTGCCAGCCCTATGGCCAGAAAAATATCCGGACCAGAGATGCCATTTTGAGCAAAGAATGTGAAACGGTCCATTGCTTCTTCAAATCTGCCGGAGAGGGTAAGCAAAATGGCTTCATGATAGCGCAGAATGCGTGTGTTTTCCGGACGGTTGGCTGCACCCAGTGAGAGTCCGCGCTGCAGGTCAGCGAGAGACTGGGCGTAGTCGCCGGTTTCATATTCGCAAAGGCCACGCAGTGCAAAGGCAGGCCCGGCCGTAGGATTGTTCGCAATAAAGTGGGTCAGCGCGTTGCGGGCATGGGCATAATCATTGTTTGCGTATTGGAGGGAGCCCAGATACCACCATCCTTCGGCCCATTTCGGGTTTAACTCCACAGCCTGCTGATAAAGAGAGATTGCATCCGTTGCATCATGCTGTTCTCTGGCCTGCGCTGCTTTTGCCACCAGCTCATCGAAGGAAAGGCCATTCTGCGCACGCGCTGTTACAGCACTGCACAACAAAAGCATGACCATCCATAAACCAAAGTGTTTGCCCAGCATTACTTTTGCATCTCCACGACAGTGAGGACCTGATCGGCAGCAATATCGTGAAGTGTCTGCACGATCCCTGAGGGCCAATGTATCTCAACGAGGCCGACACGCGTGTCAGCCCCAAGCCCGAAATGCACTGGTCCATCGCTGGAGGAAGCATAGCCCACGCTGGTGGTCATGTGGTTGAATTGAATGCCGCTCTTCGAAACAATCTTAATGCTGGCGCCGATGCCATCGCGATTGCTCTTCACACCCCTAAGTGCAATATCAAGCCAATGACCAGAATGCGGGCTACGGTTCATCCATATCTCCGCCTGCTGCCCGAGTGCCGTTGCTATTACGTCCACGCGCCCGTCTCCGTCAAAATCGCCAAAGGCACAGCCACGGTGACGGGCAGGAGGAGCAGCCGTCAGTCCTGCCTCAGCAGTAAACGCTTCCCATTTTCCACTGGGGCCAAGGTTACGAAACACCGTATTGGGCTGGTCAATTTCTGTCCCCGGAAGTGGCTGCGATTCTACATGTCCGCGCGTCACGAACAGGTCTTTCCATCCATCATTGTCAAAATCGTATAGGCCAGCGCCATACCCGGCCATGGATGCGCTCAGCACACGCATTCCCGATGCATTGGTCACTTCCTGGAAGTCTCCCTTTCCGGTGTTCTGAAAGACTGGGAAGGTCTGGTTATTCAGAGCGACAAAGACGATGTCTGGCCAACCATCGTTATTGTAGTCGCGAAAGTCGAGGCCCATTCCCGAAATGAATGCCCCATCTTCAGCCAGCGCCACCCCAGTCTGAAAGGCAACTTCCTCGAATTTGCTTCCCAGGTTATGAAAGAGAAAATTATATTCGGCATCATTGGTCACAAAAAGATCAGAACGGCCATCGTGATCATAATCTGCCACACCAACGCCCATCCCTTTGCCTACGTGGTCGCGGATGCCCCATTCTTTTGAGACATCGCGAAATGTGCCATTACCGTTGTTGAGGAAAAGCTGACTGGGCTGGCCCTTGTAATAGCGCGGATGACAGTAATCAGCCACGCCTCGAAAACTGCAGAGCGGCTGGCTGGAATACTTCCACTGCATATAGTTGACTACGAAGAGGTCCAGCAGGCCGTCATTGTTTACGTCTACCCAGGCTGCGGCCACAGACCAGAGCGGCCCATACTGAGGGTCAATTGATTTATCCAGGCCGGCCTTTAGCGTGACATCGGTGAAGGTCCCGTCACAATTGTTGTGATAGAGAGTGTGGTGGAAAACGCCGGCAATGAAGATGTCTGTACAACCGTCGTTATCGTAATCAGCAACAGCAACGCCGATATCGTAGCCGGATCCTTCCAGACCGGCCTGCTTTGTTACATCAGTGAAGACACTGTTACCGTCGTTGCGAAAAAGGTGGTTGCTGTACTTAGGAGAATCTTTTTTTAAAGTGGCGATGTTGGCGCCATTGGTAAAGAAGATATCGGGCCTGCCATCATGGTTGTAATCGAAAACAGCGACGCCCCCGGCCATGCTTTCAGGAGCATTTCTGCCCGGGGTCTCGTCGTTCTCAAGGCGAAAGGGGATGCGCTTCAGATCGAAGCGTATCAGGCCCTGCTGCGGTCTATTCTGAGAAAGAAGCACACACGAAACAAGTGCGAAAACCCATGCAGGCAAAAGTGCAAATTTCAGAGGGCGCATCTTCTCCCTATATAGAAGAGAAGGGGTGGCAAAACCCACCCCAATTAGAGAGGCGATAATTTAAAAATTCAGAAAGCATACTTCAGTGAGAAGGTCAATAAACGCTGTCCGGTCGTGAAAGCCGGCTTACCTGTTGTGTTCGGGTTCGTATTTGTTCCATTGAGTGCAGTAAAGATCAGCTGGATGTCCTGGTTGTTCTGAGTCAGGTTGAATTGACGATTTGGGTGGTTCAGGAAATTCTGGGCCTGAACCCGGAACTGGATGTTCTGGTTTTCCCGGACATGAAAGTTTTTAAACACACCTAAATCGCTTCCAAAGTAAGATGGGCCTCTTAAATAAGGCCAACGATATGTTCCCTGCTGGCCTTGCGGAGGCACCTGGAAGCAGTTCGGGTTGAAATAATAACCAGACTTAAGGCCCTTTCTTGGATCACAAGTTACCAATGGCAACAGAGGCGGTGCATTAGAACCCAGCCAGGTAGATGCATTGATACCTGTAGATTGCAATCCGTTTGGCAGTGTTATCGTCTGGCCGGACGGCAGGTTATATTGAGCGTTCAAAGTACCACCCGTGTTGGGTTGTATAGGAGCGCCACTCTGTAAGGTTGTATATCCGGAAAGCTGCCAGCCATTTATAAGCCCGGCAAAGAAGAAATTGTTATGGACCGGTTTGGGCAGATTCCACACATAGCTCAAATTCAGAATATGTGTGTGGTCATATGCCAGAGGCCCATAATTGTTCTGCAGGTTGAATGGATCCACAGTAGATCCATTACCATTACCATTACTGGTTTGCCCGTCCCAGATACCCAATACCTTGCTAAAGGTATAATTTGCCAAGAAGTAGAGCTGTCCTGATTGCTTCTGCCAGGATAGCTGCAGAGAGTTGTATTTAGCATAGCTTCCATGGGTCTGCAAAAAGATGTCTTGATAGTTCAAATAAGGTTTGAAATGTGTCGTGTTGCACTGATAACTTGCTCCGCTTGGTGCGCTAGGGGAGCAATATTGCCCTGTAAGCGGATCCGGCTTAAAGAATGCCCCTAAAGGAACATTATCGAGATCCAGATATTTCCCGTTTGTCCCATCAATGATTTCATGGATGCTTTTGTTCCCGATGTAAGCCGCTTCAAAGACAGAGCGCCACGGAAGTGCTTGTGACACCACAAAGTTCCAACTGGTAGTGTATGGAACACGATCATCGCCTTCCTTAACGGCAGCGATACTTCCACCGTTCAGGTAAGATGACTGACTGACAGAGGAAGGTGGTTTTTCATTGGATACAGCGTTATAACTTGCGTAATTGTTAGATACGCCATAGACAAATGCGCCCAAGGGGCCACCCGCCGTGTTCGCTATTTGTGTGGAAACCTGGTATGGGAAGATGCCAAAACCCATGCGGAGAACTGTTTTGCCTGTTCCGAAGATATCGTAGGCCAAGCCTAGGCGCGGCGAATAGTAATAGAGCGGCGATTTCCACCCTGATAAGGGTACCCGGCTGTTAAGCGCATGCCAGGTGAGACCCGTATTTGCTGGCGCATTTGGTGTATTGTCATACAATGTGGGATCCCAAGCCTGAAAACCTGGCCTTGTACCATACCACTGCCCGAGATGGTCAAATCTCAATCCGTAATTCAGAGTAAGATTCTTTGCCGCTTTAAAGGAATCCTGTCCCCAGATAGACCATTGATGGAATTTCAAATCCAGAACCGGAATCGCGCTCTTCTGGGTATACCCTGAACCTGTACCTTGCCCCCCATTTGACAATCGTCCTAAGAGAAGATCTGCGACGACATTTCCTGTTCCATACTGTCCCCAGCCGATGTTATATGTGCCATTGTCCTGTGCATTGCCATCGCTGTCGGATTGAATATTTTCGCTGGTATCCCAGTAGAATCCAGCTTTAAAGGTGTGTTGTCCCACAACCTTTGTAAAGTTGTCATAAATTGCCGGGTCCCTTTTAAGGGCACCAAAAGTATTTCCGCCATTAAAGGTGCCGTCGAAAGAAAATTCGGAAATGTTAGGCAATCCTGCAGCCCAAGGTCCCTTAAAATTTGGAATTTGCGAAGTTGTATGACCGAACAGGCCGGTGATGTTCATCCCAAGTTTATTGCGATCAACAGCAGACGGGTTGGACAACTTGCTTGGGTTAATATAGCGGGCAAATGTGAAAACAACTTCGTTCGTGGTGGTTGGACTGAACACGTGAGTAAAGTTGGCCATGACATCCTGTGCTGTAGTGCTTGCTACAACTGGAGACGGATAGGGTAATGTCCAGGGAGCAGCCCACCAGATGGCGATTGGGTGCTGGTCTACTTCCTTCTGGTAGGCATACGTACCAAATATCTTGGTGTTGTCGCTCAAGGCATAGTCCACCCGGCCGGTGGCCTCCCAGCGGTTTTGTGGCGTCTGGTTCACGTATTCATAGTTGTTCCAGCCATTCACTGCCGAAGGAGTCAGATTGGGCTTCGGATAAGCCCCTGCCTTTACAAGGGCCATGATATTGGGATCAAAATCGGCTGGTGGAATGTACGTTGGTGAAGCACCGGGGGGAAGATTGCTAGTCTGATCTATTGTTCTATATGCATAGCTATTACCACTGGACAACACACCTGAGGGGACGCCCGCATTGCTGAAATCGCCGGAAAGCTGTGCCGGAGTAGGGACGTTGTAAAGAATGGGAACACCAGCGGGCTGTTGCCACATATATTCATAGCCCCCCCAGAAGAACAACTTATTCCTGTTCTTATTAAAACCCGTAAAAGGAAAGAGCACGGGTCCACCAATATTGCCACCCAAATAATAGTAATGCTCATCAGGGAGGGCCTGCTTCAGTGCGGTAGACTTAGCCTGAGATGCGCTCATGCCATTGGCAATGTAGTTCTTAATATTACCTGCAATCTGACTTTTAGCATAAGATTCAATGGAATTGAATGTGCTGTTTCGAGCATAGAAATAACCTTCCCCATGGAATGCCTGGCCGCCGTTTTTGCTGAATGCCTGGAAGATGACGGGGCCTTTGGCAAACTCAGCGCCATAGGAAGATGTCAGTATTTTGATTTCGGAGGTCATGTCCTGGTTGATGTTGGCTATCTGTGTGCCCGCATTTCCAGGGTCTACCAGATTGGCGCCGTCCAGCATAAAGGCCATCGATCCGTAGGGTTGGGTTCCATTCAGCGAATATGCGCCAACCGGGCCATTGTTTGTACCAGTTATCTTTGGATTGAAGCTGGATCCTTGCGTCAAACCATTGGTGAATGCTGCGCCTGGTATTAATTTCAGCAGCTCTCCGGCATCTCGGCCACCAAGCGTCATGTCCTGAATCATTTCTGTACTTAATGTCGTGCTGACTTCGCCCGTATCCATGGGGATGACTGCAGCTTCACTGGAAACTACCTGTACAGAGGTAGAGCTAGATCCAACTTTGAGTGCAATATTCGGCAGGCTTCGGTTGTCGCCCTGGTTCATCACAACACCCTGCTCTTGCCAAGTGGTAAAACCCGTGGCAGAGATCGTAATAGTGTAAGTACCTGGAGGAACGGCAGTAATTGTAAAAACACCTGCATTGTTCGACTTGGAAACACGCAAATCACCACTACTCTGGTTTCTAAGCTCAATAGCGGCATTCGGAACAACTGCGCCGGACTGGTCATAGACAATGCCGCTGATGGTACCAGTCAACTGCTGCGCGCGGACTGACGGCAGGAGGAACCCTGACGTGGCCATCGCCAGCAGCACCCAAAGAAATTGTTTTCTGAATTTTCCTGTTGTATTCCGAAAGCAAGCAGACAAAACCCTGCTGAATTCCGCCATGGTCCTAACCTCCTGAATTAAAAGCCATTTGCATGAACCAGAAGTCTGGTTTGCAGATGGTACCGTTATCATTGAGCTTTAGTAACTCGCCTGTCAATAAAGCGTCCAAGTTCTCTGAATATTATTATGGGGGGCAACTTTTAAAACGCTTTATTAGGAGCCTATAAATACGCGAACCAAAATACGCCTGTCAATAGAAATTTAAAGCAAGGTTTCTGATAACGCTATCATATTGAAAAAATAAATTCCCTTTAAGGCTTTGGCGGCCCCTCGGACTGCTGCTTTTCTGTGAGGCGCTGGACAATCTGGCGCTCCCGGGCGCCATCCTGGGGCCGATGCAGCTTGTAGTAGAGCGATGCCAGCTCAACATGAGGGTCGAGCCAGTCAGGCTCATCGTTTTCCAACTGTGCAAGATCGTTGGCCGCTCCCTGGTAGTCGCCGGACGCGCTCTTCCACATTGCCATCTCGTAGCGAGCGAGGGGAGAGGAAGGCCCCAGTTGCAGTGCTTTTTCCAGATAAGGTCGGGCTTCCGACAGATCGCGCCGTTTATAAAGAATCGTCCCGAGGTAAAGATTTGCCTGAAAATCACCGGGATTGCGTTTCAATGCCTCGCGGAAGGCCACCTCTGCTGCTTCCACATCTCCTGTCTGATCTCGCGCCATCCCAGCCAGGGTGTAGATTCCAGGCAACTCCGGGTCCAGTTTCAGAGCGGCGTCCAGGTCACGGCGCGCCTGTACGAATTCGTTGAGCTGCATGAGCGCTGAACCCGCCAGCAGCCAGGCATCTCCGCTGTGCGTTGCGCCTGCAGCCTTTTCCAGAGGGGCAACCCCTTCGCGCAGCTTCCCCGCCCGTATCATTGCCAGACCCAGAACATACTCAAAATCAGGATTTTGTTCATTTGCCGCCTCGAGCGGCGCGAGCATTTCCAACGCGTCGGTATATTTTCCCAGCTTGATCTCGGTATCGGCCAGCAGGACAGCGGTTCGTCCATCCCGGGGATCCGCTGTATGGACAGCCTCGAATTGAGGCAGCGCGCTATGGAAGTCTCCCTTTTTGTAGTATGCCAACGCCAGGTCCAAGCGCACAGGTTTCTGGTCTGCGGCAGGCATCTGGCGCAAGGCCAACTGATACTGCTCGATGGCGGCATCAAATTGACCTGCATGGACCAGGGCCGCGCCCAGATTGACGCGTGCCTCAACATCATCCGGGCGCAGTTCAAGCAATTGCTGATAGTCCCGGATCGCCGCAGCATAGTCGCCCCTCTGCTGTTCTGAGATAGCGCGCTGCAAAAGCTGGTCCGGGCCTGCGATTTGTGCCGTGAACAAAGCCAGGAAAACGAGCGTGTAAAACATGGCCTACAGCATAGCCCATTCAGCCTGCGAAGTGATTTATTTCAGTCCTTGCCCTTTCACAATTCCAGCGCCCTCGCGGATGTTCACAAGCTGGTCAGCGCGCAGGTCTTTGTAACCCTCAATGAGACCAGAAGGCCAGTGGACTTCTATGTCTGCTGTTTTTGCCAGCCCCAGACCAAAGTGCAGACGTGGATCGTTCACTGAGAGATAGCTTGTCTGACTCATAACACATTGTGCCTGTACTTTGCCGTTATAACGGGCCAGTACGCGTGCGCCAATAGCACTGCGATTGCTTCTCACCCCTTCCAGTCTGACCTTGATCCAGTGATTGCCGGAAGGAGCATCATTTCGCAGCAAAGACGGAGGCTCATTCATGTTCATGATGAGTACGTCCATATCGCCATCGTTGTCGAAGTCGCCAAAAGCAGCGCCCCGGGCCATGTGTCTGGCCATCACACCAGGTCCGGCTTCATCGCCAAGTTCTGCAAACTTTCCGTTGCCCAGGTTTCGAAAGACCATACGTGGATTTTTAGCTGGATATTTGGCATAAATACGCTCGAGTTCCGGATAGACCGTCCCTGCAGCAATAAAAATGTCTGGCCAGCCATCGTTATCAAAGTCCAGTAATGCGGTCCCCCAGCAGATAAACCGCCGCTCGTTTGAAAGGCCCGCCTGCGCAGTGACATCATCAAACTCACCTTTCCCGCTATTGTGATACAGTCCGGTGGCCTGGTTGGAGAAGTGTGTCTTTACTATGTCCAGGTGGCCATCGAGATCGTAATCTCCTATGCCGACCCCCATTCCTCCCATCTCCGCGCCATCGCCGCTGAGCGACACTCCGCGCAACAAACCTTCCTCGCGGAAGGTGCCATCATGGTTATTCATTAAGAGGAAACTCGGTGTCGAATCACAAGCAACAAAGATGTCTGGCCAACCATCCTCGTCAGCATCGAGTACAACGGCCGTGAGTCCGTAAGAGCCCTGCAAGGCGCCAATCCCGGACTCTTTCGAGACGTCAGTGAATGTCCCGTCGCCATTGTTTCGATAAAGTGAGTGCCGGGGAGACTTCAGCCCATTTGGGCCGCAGTTGATGGGTACCCCTTCATAATTACAGTTGGGCACATTCAGAGAGGGCCTCGGCGCGTGGTCCAGGTCAATGTCCACATAATTGGAGACGAAAAGGTCCAAGTGGCCATCGCGATTATAGTCCACAAAAGTACAGCCAGACCCGAAGCGGAGGCGGTCTTCAAGCAGACCTGCCTTCTCGGTCACATCAGTAAAGGTGCCATTGCCGTTATTCCGGTAGAGCCTGTTTTGGCCATAATACGTGATAAAGAGATCTTCAAACCCGTCATTGTTGTAATCGCCTACACAAACACCGTAGGCCCATCCTGCACCTGCCAGACCTGCCTTCTCGGTCACATCAGAAAACGTGCCATCACGGTTGTTCTTATATAGCCGGTTACTGGAGCCTTGGGGAATGCCATCCAGCCGCCGCCCGCCGGGAATGAAGATATCCATCCAGCCATCGTTGTCATAATCAAAGAAGGCACAGCCAGTGCCCATGACCTCAACGATGTAGGTAGCGTGTCCGGGATCGCCAAAATACATCGTCTGTGTAAGCCCGGCACTGGACGCAACATCTACAAAGCGGGAAAACGACACCGAAGGTGCAGCCCGAAGATGACGTGGTAAAAATACTGGAGCGACTGCGCAAGGGACGACCTGCAACAATCGTCGCCTCGTCCAGGGCGCTGGTTGCCGAATGCTCATATCTGGAACCTACTATACGGCGAATCAACGCCGTGCCGCAGCAGCCAGATCGCGGCTCAGGTGCTGCGCTTCTTCATTTCCAGGACTGAGCTGCAATGCATGCGCTGCGGCCTGCTGCGCTTCAGAAAAGCGCGATTCCATGCCCAGCGTTGCGGCCAGATTGATCCATGCCTGCAGGTATTCAGGCGCTGACTGCAATGCCCTGCGAAAATGCTGTTCTGCTCCCTGAATATCTCCTGTATGTGACAGCACATAACCTAACTGGTTCTGCGCCAAGGCAAAGTCTGGATCGAGTTTCACCGCCTGCTCAAGGGCCGTGCGCTCTGCTGCCAGGTCTCCTATAGAGTCCAAGGCCATTGCCAATTTATATGCAAGCATTGCGTTGTCCGGAGTGGCCTCCAATGCCTCCCGATAAAGTACGGTTGCCCTTTGCGCATTGCCTCGGGCAAGCTCCTGCGCAGCCTGTCCGGATTTTTGTGCAGCAAGGGTGCGGTCTGCCTTGGCCTTTAACTCCTGTTGATAGAGTCTAAGCTGTTTCTGGGCCTTATCGGTTTCACCCAGTGCACGCAGCACTTTGGACAGTTCGAACCGGACCTCTGGTTCTCTTGCCCCCAGTTCAATGGCCTTTTCCAGTTGGTCGCGGGCGCCTGCAGGGTCGTGCGACTGGGACAGTACGACGCCGAGATTGTAGCGCGCGTTATAGTGGCCCGGATCGAGCTTGACCGCCTGTTCAAGATGCCTGCGTGCGGCAATATCATCACCGGCCTGGTGCTCCAGAATGCCGTTCAGATACAGCGCGTCAAAATCATGGGGGGTCTTTGCAAGGAGCCGGGCAGCAAGCGGGCGCGCTATATCAAAATCGCCGTTCAGTACCAGCACTCGCAGATAAAGCTTCTGCGCATCAAGGTCTCTTGGATGCCGCTTCACTGCCGCAGCCGCTATTTTTGTGGCCTCCTGATAGCGCGTCTGTTTCACATAAACCGTAACCAGAGCATTTGTCAGCTGCAGAGAAGATGGGGCCTTACGCAATGCCTCATTCAGCTCGCTGGCGGCATCATCCAGCATTCCTTCCCTGCTATAAGCCAACGCCAGGTCCAGTGAGAGTTGCGGATTGCGGTCTGCGGAACCCAGTAGATCAATTACAGCGGTATTGTCTCCACCGTCCAGCAACGTTTTGCTCAGGCCGCCGAGGGCGACGGAAGATTTGGGATCAAGGGCAAGCGCGGCCTCCCACTGCTGAGCAGCCTCACGGTTGCGATGGATCTGGTCATAGGCTGCCGCCAGCAGCAAATGCGATTTCACGACCTGAGGATCAATCTCGACAGAGCGTAACAATGGGGCGATGGCGTCCTGTGAACGGCCGGCTGAATACAAACTCAGGCCAAGCAAATAATTCAGCTTTGCTGAGCGCGGTTCCAAGGCCAGGGCCTTCTGGAAAGCCATAGTCGCACAGTCAAACTGACGATGGTCGCCGAACCAGGCGCCCAAATCACTGTATTCTGACACTCCCGGATGGCCCTGCATCTTGACCTGCAATGCTTGCGGAACAGAACACCTTGTTTGCGCATATACAAATGCATGCAGTAGGAACGCACAAAAAAGACACGCTTTGGTGGACATTACAGACAGGCCGTATTTGTAAGATTACTGCCCGGACAGATCTCAGGCAATCCCTGAGGTGCCTGGAACAATACGACGGGCCTCGAGCGAAGCGTATCAGCGTTCCATCTGGTCCAGCGATGAGAGGAGATGTTGGCAAACAAAATCCATCTCATCTTCAGATAACCGGTTGTGAAAGGGTAAAGCGAGTGTCCGTCGGCCAACATGCTCGGTGACGGGAAGCGGCTGTGCGGGCAGCATATCGCGGTAGGCCGGTTGCAAATGGATCGGAGCGAAATACCGGGCACAGCCAATGCCCACAGAAGCCAGAGCATGGAAAATTGTATCGCGATGATTTTGCTCAAAGTCATCAGCCAGCCGGACAACATACACAAACCAACTGATGCGCTTTTCCGCAAGGGCGAGTGGAGGTAGAACCAGCCGCGCATCCTGGCGCAATCGCCGGTCATATCTTTTCGCAACCGATTCACGCATAGAGAGGATGCTTCCCAGGCGCGCCATCTGGCTGCAACCCAGAGCGCAGGCGATTTCAGAAAGGCGATAGTTATAACCGACGATGCTGTGCTGGAGCCATTCATCGGAATTGTAACGGCCCTGGTTACGCAAGGCCCGGCATCGTTGGGCCACCTCTGCATGTGGGGTCAGGAGCATTCCACCTTCGCCTGTGGTGATCTGCTTGTTGGGGTAAAAGGCAAAGACGGAAGCATCCCCAAGTGCGCCAACTTTTTTCCCTTGGTATTCAGCGCCGAGAGCCTCACAGGCATCTTCAATGACGAGCAGGCCATTTTTGTGCGCAACGGAGAGAATCGCGTCCATATCAGCCGGAACGCCGAAGGTATGGACAACAAGAAGGGCGCGCGTTCTGGGCGTGATGGCCTCTTCTACTTTCCTCGGGTCAAGATTGAGGGTCGTTAGCTCAATGTCGGCAAAGACAGGTGTGGCACCGACAAAACGAATAGCATTGGCTACGGCAATAAAGGTGAAGGAAGGCACGATGACCTCGTCCCCCGCTCTAATTCCAAGAGACAGAAGGGCCAGGTGAAGTCCGACCGTTCCCGAGCTGACAGCCACCGCATGGGGCAGCTCCATCAACCGTGCGAAGGTCTCTTCAAACTCCTGCTGTTTGGGGCCGATACTCAGCCGGTCGCTACGCAGGACGCTGAGGACGGCCTTCACATCCTCTTCTGTCAGATCTGGCCGCGAAAGAGGAATGCTCATGGTGTCTCCAAAGCAGGGCGTTTTAACAGCAGCGTTTCTGGGGATGGCAGAGTGGTAAGCACACGGACGATACGCTCAGATGCGTGGCCATCTCCGTATGGGTTGACCATGTTTTGGATACCAGACAGAAAATCTTCTGTCTGTGCCTGGCGGATTTTTTCAAGAATGGATCCCGGGGAGGCTCCCGCATGAAGAACGTTCGGTCCATGCTCGCGTCCCTTTTGCCGAATGCCAACGTTGACTGTGGGCAAAGCAAAGGAGCCGGATTCCATGATGCCGCTGCTGGAATTTCCAACTATAAGACGGACGCAACGCAGAAGCCCCAAGTATGTTACCGCAGGCAGATTGATGAAGAGATGCCCCTGGCCCCGTTCCTGAAGAAATGCCTTTGTGTGCTCAATGATCTTGCGGCTGCCTGCATCAGCATTGGGGTAGCAGAAGACCAGGGGGCTGGGTAACTGGCGGAGCGCCTGGAACAGAGCATCGGTTTCACTGGTTGTGTCGCGCAGCAGAGTCACGGGATGATAAGCCACGAGTACCGGCGGGGTGCTCAGGTCGAGGCCGAGTGCTTCTTCAAGTTCTCTACGGGAAGGCAGATGGCTGCGGCGGATGTGGTCCAGCGAAGGTGCACCTACATGATGTACGCGCCATGGCTCCTCTCCCATGCCGATAACACGCTGACGCGCCGTATGGGTCGAAGTAAAATGAACATGGGCCATTTTGGTGAGGGCGTTGCGCACGGCATCGTCAATGGCACCTTCGCTCACTTCTCCGCCTTCGATATGCGCTATGGGAATGCGAAGGGCCAGCGCAACCGACGCAGGGGCCAGCATCTCAAAGCGGTCTGCAATCAGCAAAAGCACATCGGGACGCATCTGCCCAAGCGCATCCGCTAGCGCCAGAATGCCGACGCCAATACTCTTGGCCATGCCGATGTCCGAATCAGAGCTTAACAAGCACTCGAGTTTCACAGCGATGGGCAAGCCGTCGCGTTCAATTTCGCGGACTGTGAAACCAAATTCAGGCGAGAGATGCGCTGCCAGCACAATCAGCTTCAGGTCCACATCAGGATGCGCCTCAAGATCTTTCAGCGGCCAATAGAGGTGGCTGTAGTCGGCACGGGAGGTGGTCACAACGGCGATGCGTTTCATTACTGTGAAAGATTTTCCAATACAACTGTACTGGGATGGTATTCCGGGACGAGAGCACGGACCGTCTCAAGCAGCAGACAAGGATCTCGTCTTTCCACGGCCTGCTGGAGATGGCGCAGATTTGCGGCGATATTTCCTTCGGGCATATAGGGCGTGGCCACTGGCCGGAGAGGGCCATCGGTTCTGCTGTCGAATCTTTCGCCAGCCGAAAGCAGAGACTCCTGAAGTTTTTCCCCGGGACGCAGATGGGTAAATACAACGTCAGTTAACCTGCCATGTTTTTGTATAAGGAACCGCGCGAGGTCCTGGATTCGATGCGGCCCATTGAGTTGCGGCACCAGGACTGTCGAAGCATACGGCTCAAGGACTACGCTGATTAACAGCGAGGAGGCCTCATCCAGGGTCATAAAGTAACGCGCGGCTTCAGGATGCGTTACCGTCACAGGGCCACCTGCGGCAATCTGTTTTTCAAACAATGGCACAACACTTCCTGAGGACCCAAGAACATTCCCCAGGCGGACGGCCTTCATCTGTACGCTGGTTTGGTTTGCAAGCACAACGAGTTCGGCGATCCGTTTGCTTGCTCCCATGATGCTGCATGGATTCGCGGCCTTGTCTGTGGAAAGAAGGATGAGCTGTTCACACTGGTGGCGGCCCGCTACCTGGGCCACATGAAGAGTTCCGAGGGCATTTATACGTGCAGCAGTAAAAGGATTGTGTTCCATCAGAGGGACATGCTTGCAGGCAGCAGCGTGGAAGATGATCTGGGGTCGGAAGCGGGAGAAGATTTCCTCAAGCAATGTCTCATCGCACACATCTCCCACTAAAAAGAAATGGTTGCCATTAAGCTGGCAGTCAAGTTCATACATGCTCTTCTCTGAGCAATCAAAAAAAACAATCGAATCCAGGTTTGCAAGAGCACACTGCTTTGCCAAAGCTGAACCGATGCAGCCCCCGGCCCCGGTGATAAGGATGCGTTTGGCAGCAAGAGACTGGAGCACTGCCTCCTTATCTATAGAAATGACTGGCCTTCCCAGGAACTCTTGCCAGCAATATGGACCGTTCTTCATGCTTTGCGTCAGAAACACTCCCTCACAGCCATCGAAAACACAAATTCCAGTGCCCTATACTGGATTTTATCGGCCCTCTGTCCAGTGACGCTCCCAGGAGAAGATGGATGCATGTAACCTTACTTCCTGCTGTCGAGCAGTTGACGCTGCTGAAGCAGGGAAAGATTTCTCCTCTTGAACTGGCGGAGGAATACATCTCACGCATTTTGCGATTCAACCCCAGGCTGAATGCCTTTGCTGATTTTGATCCGGACCGGATAAAGCAGCAGGCGCGCTCCATCAGACCAGGACCACTCAGCGGACTACCTGTTACCATCAAGGCCTCCATTGCAACCGCCGGGTACCGTTGTGAGATTGGCAGCACTTTGCTTCGCGGAGAGATCCCAACGCAAAACGCCGTGGCCGTGAGCAGGTTGCTGGCTGCTGGGGCCATGATTCTGGGAACCACCAATTGCCCTGAACTGTTGATGGCCTACGAGACAGACAACCTTTTGTATGGGAGGACGAGAAACCCCTGGGACGCTTCGCGTACGGCTGGAGGATCCAGCGGCGGAGAAGCAGCCGCCATTGCCGCAGCTCTTTCCGCAGGAGGTCTGGGCAGCGATAGCGGGGGCTCTGTGCGGGAGCCGGCCCATTTTTCTGGTATCTGTGCATTCAAACCCACACCTGGACGCATTCCCTCCGAAGGACACCTGCCGTCGTGCACCGGACCGTTTTCCGTCCTGGGGTCCATAGGCCCAATGGCGCGCACGATGGCAGATATTCGTGTGTTGTATGAGGTACTGGCTGGCTATGCCCCCTGCGATCCATCCAGTGCTCCGGTGACGCCGAGGCAGACAACGGTCGCAGACGTCAGCAACATCACCATCGGATGGTTTGAAGACGATGGTCTGGCGCCGGTAACAGCAGAGACCCGGCAGGCCGTACGCGAGGCTGCGCAGGCGCTGGAACGCCGCGGGCTTCGGGTGAAGCCGTTTCGCCCCGCCATGCTGGAGGCAGCGCGAAAGCTGTGGGACATTTTTTTCGTACAATGCGGAGCAATGTTCTACGGACCACTGATTGCAGGCCGCGAACAGACACTCAGCCCGACATTCCAGGATTTCCTGGCTATTGCAAAATCTAGGCTCTCCCTCACGGCGGAGTCCCTGTTACAAGCCTGGTCAGAGTGGGACGGGGTCCGCAGACAGTTTCTTTATGAAATGAGAGAGTGCCCAATCCTGTTGTTGCCGGTTTGTTCGATTCCCGCCTTTCGGCATGGAGAAAGAGCATGGGCAGTCGAGGGACAAACGCTCGAATATCTCGATGCGATGCGATTTACGCAGTGGTTTAATGTGCTGGCTTCACCGGCTGCGGTTGTCCCCGTGGGCCGATCAGCAGAGGACCTTCCCATCGGGGTGCAGATTGCGGGAAGGCCCTATGAGGATGAGCTGGTGCTGACCGTCGCAGAGCTTCTGGACAAAGAATTTGGCTACTGTCCCCCTCTGCTTGTCTGACTTGCGGCAGGAAGAATCGGTTTAGAAAACTCAGGCCCGTATTGAAACTGATAAAGTTGTTTTCGCTCGCCGGATTCAAAGCGGTCGTCCCAATCCAACTGATAGCGTACTGAGCGGTTGTCTTCCGGGTAGTGCTCGGTTTGGGGATAGGGATAGGTGCTCATTTCATGAAATGGCATGGCAGCAACGGTAAATGGCATGGCCTCGTAGAAATCCATGTCTTTTACAAAACCATTGGCATAGAAAAAGTAGTCGCGCTTCCAGCCGGATGGAAGCGGAGGCAGCAAGGACGCGTTGAATTCTGCGTCAATGTCTTCTCCGCTGCCAAAGATGACGTACTGATTATCAACGCGCTGTAGCAGCACAGTCACATCTCCATAGTGGGTGTAATCGCCACGCTGCCACTGAAAAGGCCCGGTGGTGCTGATGCGATCGTAGCGATAGGTCAGGTCACCGGGAGTAGCGCCCTCTATCTGCTGCGGGTATCCGCGAAAAGCGAGATGGGCGGAAGCCAGAGGTGCTTCTGTTTCCCGTGCCTGTCCGGACATGTCAGGGCCATTGTCCACAAGCACCTGGTCCCAGTAAATCTGAAGGTTGGTTCGGATACGGATACGATGCACGCCTTCCGGGAGACGATGGGTGAGGTTCACAACAATGGTACGGGGGAGACCTGCCGGAAAGCCCATATCATCCAGAACACGCTTCCAGCTACCGTCCGGCATCTGTGCTTCCATATAGGGCGAAACAGGGCGCAAACCCGCCTGCCATGCGGCATACATGGAACTGGCGCTGAAGTATTCAATGTAACCGCGCATAAAAAGACGCAATGGATTTCGTGAGGTCCAGCTGCCCAGATCCAGGGTCAGGCTGTGCATATTGGCATAGCCAGCGTAGTGGAGTGTTGTAAAGTCCCGTACATACTGATGGTCTGCACGGGCCAGGAGCGTGAGCACATCGTGGCCATGGTCGTCCCATGCTCCTGATGGAAGACGGGTGAGCGGGCCGGCAATAACGGTCTTTCCTGAGGCAAAAGGAGGACCGTTGAGAAAGCGCTCATCCGGATAAACTTCAGTATTGGCGGGATGATCCACGGCAACCAGGCGAAGCTGGTCTATATAGTTAATCTCTTCCATCGGCTCGCCAAAGCGAAGGCTGAGGAAACCATGGTGCGGGCGGAGCTGGGAGCCATCCACCTTGATCCACTCATCAGGATCGGGATGGTTTGTGGATGTGGGCGAGATCCAGTGTCCGATGACCGCAGCGCCGATGACGTCTGTGACAAATTCATATTTGCTGCCATTCCATGCAAAGAGCACGGGGCAGGAGCTGCCGCGCCGGTCCAGTTCCAGTAATTTCTCTGGTTTATTGGCAGCAACGTCCATCTCATCCTGAGGGACCCCGGTGGGCCAGAGCAGGCGCACGACGTCGGCCTCTGCCGCTTCTCCGAGTCCGGCAATGATTTCTGTCGGCCCCTGGCTGAGATAACCACTGCTTCCGGCGACCTCGAACTTCTGTACCTGTCCATTGGAAAAGACCTCGACTTTGGTACCAATCGCTGATTTGTTGTCATTCAGGCCAGCCAGAAGAATGCGCAGAGAGTGATTCCGGCTTCCTCCCGTGTTTCGCAGCACTACTGGTGGCGCGTTCCATTGTGTCACAATCAGGTCAGCGGCCCCGTCCCCATCCATGTCCGCGGCAATCAGAGCGCGCGGGTTGGAAAGCCTGATTTTGTCCGCTCCGGTTGCGGCACTCACATCTTCAAAGCCCTGCGGGCCGCGATTGCGCCAGATGTGCAGCGTAGGTCCGCTGGTGGTCTGCACAATGGCCGCCAGATCAATCCAGCCGTCATTGTCTATGTCCAGGGCCGTGATGCCCCAGGCAGACAGAATGCCCTCGGCTGGCAAAGGAACACGTTCAAACTGCCTGCCTTTTATGTTCTTCCACAGGCTGATGCCAGGCGCTCCGGAGTGCGTGAGGACGACATCCATCCATCCGTCTTTATTGAAATCGAAGACATAGATGCCGCGGGATGGAGAAAGTCCTGGCTCGGCAATCAACGGAACGGCCCGGAAAGCGCCTTCTCGCTGATTTTCATAGAGGATTGGAGACGGGCCGCTTCCAGTTACCAGAAGGTCCACAGCGCGATCATTGTTAATGTCAGAAAGCATGGCGGCCACAGTGTCTGTCTTCCCCCCCAGACCGGTTGGCGCCGTCCACTCAGTAAAAGTCGAGTTGCCATTGTTGCGCCAGAGAACATTCGGCCCCTTCCCGGGCGAAATAGCCGACCCGGTGACAAAAAGATCGAGGTCGCCATCATGATCAAAATCCACAAACGTCAGGCCAGATGGGTGATTCAACTGTGCAATGGCTACAGTGCTGGTGACATCTGCAAATTTTCCGTGTCCGAGGTTATGGAAGAGGACAATGCGGTCACTGAGTGCCACGGCAAGGTCAGGCAGGCTGTCATTATCGTAGTCTCCAACAGCACAGGCCGTGGCATGGCCGGAGAGCGCAAGCCCCGTCCGTTCAGCCGGTATCTCTTCTAAGGAACCATCGGCGGATGCGCGGTAGATGTGCAGAGCGCGGTCCCCGCTTCCCAGAGCAATTATGTCTTTTTTGCCTTGTCCTTCCACATCGAGCACACAGGCGCCAGCACCAGCGGCGTCCGGCGAGGCTTCGCTGGCAGACGTGTTAGTCGCAGCGTGTATGAACTGCGGTACAAATCGCACCGGTATCATGGGACCAACGGGTTTTTCCGGCGCAAGCATGTCGAGTGCCTTTGCGCCACTGCCTTGTTCGCCATAGGTGATGGTAAACGGCGTACCTATTTTGGTCTGCATGATGGTCTGGAAGCGCCTGAGATGTTCGCGGGCCTCCATCACCCGGCCCAGGCGCTGCAGGGCACTGGCCAGCCCGAACTGGGCGGAAGCATGAAGCGGATTGAGCCTCAGGGCTGCTTCAAATTGCTGGACCGCGTTGTTGTATTCTCGCAGGTTCAGGTACACAGAGCCGAGATAGTAGTGGCTGTCTGCATCTTCCGGGTCGATCTGAATGGCGCGCTCAAAGTCCCTGGCCGCCAGCGCAAGGTTATTTCCAGCCATGTGTGTAAGACCAAGACTGTACCAGATGTGGAGATTGCCGGGATCCATCTTTGCGGCCCGGAGAAAGGCCGCCTCGGCTTCCGGCAGCTTACGCAGATACAGAAGTGCGATTCCCTGGTTGATGACCGGAATGGGGGAGGACGGTTCTATCTTGCCAGCCTCTGTGAATTTGGCTAGGGCCTTTTCCAGCAGTTGCTGATTAAGAAGGGCGACCCCGGTATTGTTGGCTCTTGCAGCGGTCAACGTGTTAGCATCACCCGGACCAGCCAGCGCTGTCACGACCAGAATCGGGCTGAAGCTCAGGAAAGCCAGTAAAAACAAAATTCTGCAGGATATGAAAAGAAAAGACGCTCTGATGCGTATGGACATGAGCAAGGCAGTGTGGTTGGACGTTACCGCGTTTGATTATAACTTTACGAGGACATGAAGTGATGCCGGGTTACGCATGAGCGTCCTGAGGCCAGTGAGAAATCTGTTCCCGAGTGTGCTGCTCGCGCATCTTGCTATCTTTGCCTTGAACCTATAACGTGGATGGAAATCATTTCCCCGGTAGAGGTATTTCAGCAAGAATGTTGCCCACGGCCATCGGCTCAACCAGACTATAAAGGACCACTATCCTGAAATAAAAGGACATTGCACAACCATGAATACATTTGTTCGCCGGAGCGGTTTGTTTTTCCTTTGTCTGGTTCCTTCTCTCTCGCTGGCGCAGATGCCGGGCCAGAAGATACCGGGACAACCTACCATCACAACCGCCCAGACAAGTAGTGGCTTGCGTGCCACCATAGGCAAAGAGCAGATGGAGATTACAGTTTGCGGCGATTCTGTAATTCACGTGGTGGCAACGCCGGATCCGGAGGCGAAACCCTCTCCTAAACCGTGGATGCTGGACCATGCTCAGTCCTGCCCTGGGGCGACCTTCCGGTATTCGCAGCATGACGGCCGGGCAACGTTGGAAACTTCGCGTCTGAAAGTCGAGCTCTCTCTGGACCGGGGAAACGTTGTCTTTCAGACGGCTGCCGGGGAGACGCTTCTGCGGGAAGGCGGCAGTGTTCCCCGCACCTATGAGCCTGCCGAACTGAATGGCGAGCAAACGTTTCACATCACCGACCGCTTTTCTCCGAATGTCACCGAGGCCTTTTACGGATTAGGCCAGCACCAGAGCGGAATGTTCAATTATCGTGGCTCGACGGTCGAGCTGGGGCAGAACAATACGGACGTCGCCATCCCGCTGCTGGTTTCAAGCAACGGCTACGCCATTCTCTGGAACACCGCAGCGCTGACATATGTGGACAACCGCTTTCCATCGGAGCTGGCCTTCCGCTCACTCGCGGGCCATGCCGTGGACTACTACTTCATCTATGGGCCGGAGATGGACAGCATCATCCACCAGTACCGTAGCATGACCGGGCACACGCCCATGCTGCCCAAGTGGGCCTATGGCCTGTTCCAGTCCAAAGACCGCTATGTTTCTCTGGACGAGATTCTGAAGATTGCGGGCCGCTATCGCGCAGAGCACATTCCTCTAGATGCGATGGTGCAGGACTGGTTCTGGTGGAAGCACGAAGGCGATCCGGTCTTCAATGAAAACTATCACGATGTTCCCGGAGACCTGAAAAAGCTGCACCAGATGAACGTCCACGCCATGATCTCCGTCTGGGGACTCTTCGATCCTGCTTCGGAAAATTTCAAGGAGCTTACGGAAAACCACTTCGATGTGCCCGGCGCGCATGTGTACGACGCGACCAACCCCGCTGCGCGCGATTTTTACTGGAACAAGCTGGCAGGCAAGCTCTTTGCGCAGGGATGGGACGCTTTCTGGTTGGACAGCGCCGAGCCTGAAGAATACTGGCCGCACATGGGCGATGCCATCCTCCAGAACAAGCGGCTCTATATCGGCAACGGCGCGGAGTTCACGAATATTTTTCCCTTCATGCACACCACCGGAGTCCAGCAGCACTGGAAAGAGACGACCGACAGGAAGCGTGTTTTTCTGCTGACGCGGTCGGCCTTTCTGGGCCAGCAGCGCGTAGGCGCTACGGTCTGGTCGGGTGATGTCTACACCACGTATTGGGCCCTGTCGCACCAGGTCCCGGCGGGGCTGAACTTTGCTCTCTCCGGTTATCCCTACTGGACAACCGACATTGGAGGCTACTGGCCACATGAAAATGATGTGATTCACGACCCTGCCTATCAGGAGCTTTATGCCCGATGGTTTGAATTCGGAACCTTCTGCCCTGTCTTCCGCACGCACGGGCACCGCGCGGAAAACGAGATGTGGGCGTATGACAA
>DASRBV010000026.1:0-2374 GCA_035653455.1 Pseudacidobacterium sp.
ACTTACCCGCTGAACCGCGACCCTCAGGTCCGGGAGGCCTTCGACCACTTCTACATCATGGACTACAACGGCGCGATCTCGCGCTTTGAAGCGGTCCAGGGCCAACATCCCACTGACCCAATCGCGACAGATTACCTCCTCTATGTCACTTTGTTCAAAGAGCTTTTCCGGCTCGACCTTTTGGACTCGACCTTTTACGCCAATGACGGCTTCCTGACGGGAAAACATACGGTCGTCCAGGACCCGCAGGTGAGTGACCAGATCAAATCGCTTACAGACAAAGCCGTAGACCAGGCCAACACACAGCTCAAGTCCAACGCTAACGATGTGAACGCGCTCTTTGCGCGCGGATGGGCCAGGAGCCTTGAAGCTACATACATGGCCATGGTGGAGCGCAGCTTCGGCGCGGCCCTGCATCTGGCGCTCGCAGCACGCACTGACCATAGCCGTGTCCTGCAACTCGACCCCAACTATGTGGACGCAAAACTGGTAGTCGGCGTGTATGAGTATGTCATCGGCGCATTGCCCCTTCCATTCAAGATTCTCATCGGCATTGCAGGTATTCACGGCTCGAAGGCAACCGGGATGGAGATGCTGCGCGATGCCGCCTCCCGCGGCATCATAAGCTCGGTGGAGTCGCGTACCTGCATGATGCTCTTCCTCAGGCGCGAAGCAAAGTATCAGGAAGCAACGCAGATCGCGCAGTCATTGGTGGCGCAATATCCGCGCGATTTCCTCTTTCGCCTTGAAGTCGCCAACCTGCAGAAGGATGCCGGACTGGGACCGGTTGCAATCGCCAGCTACCGCGAGGTGGTGGATCTGTCAAAAAGGCCCGGCTACTTCCCTGCTACCCATCTGGAGCTTGTGTACTTTGGTCTGGGCGACAGCCTGCGCGGACAAAAAATGTACGTCGACGCCGTGCAAGCCTATCGCGACGGCGCATTCCAGCCCACAACAAGCCCTGAGCTGAAACGGCGCTGCCTCCTTGCCGCTGGAGAGGTCTATGACCTCATGCACGACCGCGAAAAAGCAAAACAGCAGTATCAGGCCGTGATGGAACTGGGCGCCGACACTGTCCAGGGGCAACAGGCCCAGAAATACATGAGGTCTGCATATTCAGGACGTTAATGTCCGGGCAAAGCCTGACTCTGCCCTCCTGGCCGGTCCAATAACAGCCGCGATATGGCTACCTGCGTGCTTTAGGTCCGGCAGCGCGGACATTCTCCGGTGCATCGAATTTTGCAAAGTTCTCTTCAAATTTCGTGGCCAGCATGCGCGCCTGTTTCTCATAAGCGTGCTTGTCCGCCCAAACGTTGCGTGGGTTCAGAATTTCGCCTGGAACATCTTTGCATGAAACCGGAATGGAAAGCCCGAAAGCATCTTCTGTTACATACTCGGCGCCGGCAAGACTGCCATCCAGAACAGCATGGACGATGGAGCGCGTATGTTTCAGGCTCATACGCTTTCCTGTTCCGAATGCGCCGCCCGTCCACCCGGTATTCACAAGCCAACATTGAGCGTTGTGCTCCTTAAGCCGGCGTCCCAGCATTTCTGCGTACACACGCGGCGCAAGCGGCAGAAACGGCGCCCCAAAACAGGTGGAAAACTCCGGAACAGGCTCGCTGCCAAGTCCTGCTTCCGTGCCTGCGAGTTTTGCCGTATATCCCGACAGAAAGTGGTACATGGCCTGGTCGGGTGTGAGCTTCGCAATGGGCGGCAGAACACCAAATGCGTCCGCAGTCAGAAAGAGCACATTTTTCGGATGGCCGCCCATACCAGGAATCACGGCATTTTCAATAAACTCGATCGGATAAGCAGCGCGCGTGTTTTCTGTGTACCGGATATCAGAGTAATCCGGCATGCGCGTTGCCGGATCAATCACAACGTTCTCAAGCACGGCGCCAAAGCGGATAGCGCGATAAATCTGTGGTTCTTTTTCTTCTGACAAATCTACGCACTTGGCGTAACATCCGCCCTCAAAATTAAACACGCCCGTAGGACTCCAGCCATGCTCGTCATCGCCAATCAGACGGCGCGTCGGGTCTGCCGAGAGTGTGGTCTTTCCAGTTCCGGAAAGTCCGAAGAAAAGCGCCGTCTCACCATCTGCTCCAATGTTCGCCGAACAATGCATGGGGAAAACATCTCGCAGCGGCAACAGAAAATTCATTACGCTGAAGATGGACTTCTTCATTTCGCCCGCATACTTCGTGCCTCCAATCAGCACGATCTTGCGCGTGAAGTCAGCCAGAATGAAGGTGCTCGACTTTGTCCCGTCCCGTTCGGGCACCGCTTCAAACTCCGGAGCAGCGATGACCGTGAACTCGGCCATATGGTTTTCAAGTTCGGAAGGCTGCGGTCTTACAAAAAGCTGTTT
>DASRBV010000027.1:0-6599 GCA_035653455.1 Pseudacidobacterium sp.
TCGCGTCCCCCGCCTGAATCCCCAAACAGTAGCCCTATCGAATAGACGACCGGGCCTTGCAGGTCCTGCACGCGGCGGATCGTCTGTTCCAGATTCAGGCTCGACGCATTGTCCTCTCCATCGGTGACCACCAGCAGCACCTGCTTGGGGCGTTTTGCTCCCTGCGCAAGATGGTCGGCCGAGGCCACAATCGCGTCATACAGCGCCGTGCCGCCCTTCGAATCAATGTGCGCCAGGCCGTCCTGCAGCTTGTTGATGGCCGAGGTAAAGTCCTGGTCAATGTAAGCTTCATCAGAGAAATTGACCACGAACGCTTCATCCTGCGGGTTCGATGCCCTCACCAGATCAAGCGCAGCCGTGTTGACCGCGGCCCGCTTGTCGCGCATCGAGCCGGAGTTGTCAATCAGAATGCCCATCGAAACCGGAATGTCCTGGTGCTGGAAGGAAGAAATCGTCTGCGGCACGCCGTCTTCAAAAACGTGAAAGTCGTCTTTCGTCAGGTCGTTCACAATGCGGCCGTTGTCATCCAGCACTGTCGCATTCAGCACAACTTCGTCTACGTCGCGCCGGAACGTAAAGCCGCCATGTTGGCCATGCTCAAGTGTTTCTGAAGAAGATGCAGCGTTTCTGCCGGGATTGGATGGGCTGACGGGCTGGTTGTCGGCCGCATCAGGTGAAACCACAGGGTCGCGGTCCACATTCAGCGGAGGCTGTTGTTGCTGCTGTTGCGCGCTAAGCGGCAGCCACGCGATCAGAAGAAAGAAAAAGAAGACTTTCCGGTTATTGCAAAGGCGCATAGTATCCGGTGCGAGCATGCACAGTCAGCTGAGGCAGGCCCGGGGGCGGCACCAGCTTTACTTTCAATTTACGCCACTTGCCATCTTTTCGGGGATCATCGGGCTTATATCCGAGCACATATTCGTTGCGCAGCTCGGCGCTGATTTTCTCAGCGATGTCGCCCATTTCTGAAACATCGTCCACGCGGAACAGACGCCCTCCCGTCTCAGAGCAGATATCGTTCAGCAGCACCGGCCCCAACCGCTCTTCCGTAGTTGCGGCATAGGGGTCGAAGATGCCGATAGCGTAAATCTGCACATTGGCCTCTCGCACCGTCGCCCGGACTTCGTTTTCCGTATAGCGGCTGCGGTTGTCTCCTCCATCAGAGACAATCAGCAGCGCGCGCCGCTCATACTTGGCCTGCTTCATCTTGTTCAGACCAAAATAAATCGCGTCCAGCAGCGCCGTGCGGTGCTGTCCACGCACGTTGGTCAGCCGCGCCTCAATGTCCTGCGGGTTCGACGTGAAATCTTCAATCAGCTCCGGGCGGTCGTTGAAGCCAATCACGAAAAATTCGTCCTGCGGATTGGCCGTATGCATGAACTGGAGAATAGAATCGCGCGCCCGAATGATCTTGTTCGCCATGCTGCCGCTCATATCAAAAATGATTCCGATCGAGACCGGAGCATCTTCCTGCGAAAAAGTTTTAATGGCCTGGAGTTTGTTGTTCTCATAGAGGAAGAAGTTCTCTTTCTCAAGCCCGGTGACCAGGCGGTCCATTGGGTCGGTCACGGTAAGCGGCACCAGCACAAGGTTCACGTCCACGCGAATGCGCTCACCGCGCGAGGCGCTCATGGCGGCATCGCCCTCCGCTGGCGGTGGAGGAGCATTCGGATCAGGTTTCGGTGGAGGCGGCTGAACATGCACCGTGTCGAGCGAATCTTCCTGCGCACGGGCATGTGGAAGGAGAACTCCCGCGGTGAAAACAAGGACAAGCAGCACCGCGAGCAACTGGGGTATGGAAAGCTCGCCTGCCGGAGCGGCAGTGGAAATCGCGGTATTGCGCCCCGACGAGAGCGCCATGACGTGCTTTACCCCCGGGTCCCTTCTGTGCAGAATGCTAGCACGCCCAGAAAAAGGATGCTTCTGTTCTTTTCGATGTCATGGGAAGAAAAAACGTCCAGCCCTTGCCGAAAAGGACTTTTACATGACCACAGCATTTCCGGTGCCTTGCTGACGGCCTGCAAGGGCAGGCGCTGGCTGCTTTTCAGCTTTTCCATCTCCCGCCTTCTTACAACGAAAAATCCCGCCCCTTCGGGATACAATGCAGTCAGAACCACTCTTTTCCAGTACAACCTGATTCTGATTTTCCGGGAGATTTACAACCGCTCGCATGGCCCGTATTTATCCGTTTTACGCACTTCGCTATAACCCTTCCCTTGTTCGCGTACAGGACTGCGTGACCCAGCCGTATGACAAAATCACGCCCGCGATGCAGCAGGCCTACTACCAGAAAAGCCCCTACAACCTGGTGCGCATCATCCTGGGCCTGCCCGAACTTTTCGACGGCAAGGAGACCGGCGACGTCTATACGCGGGCCGCGCGCGACTTCAAATCGTGGCGCGAGCAGGGCATTCTGGCACAGGAACCGGAGCCTTGCATCTATGCCTATTCGCAGAAATTCACCGTGCCCGGCTCGAATGGTAAGATGCTCGAGCGGCGCGGCTTCATCGCCCTCGGCGGACTGCATGATTACAGCGAAGGCGTCGTCTTCCGGCACGAGCAGACACTCTCAAAGCCCAAGTCCGACCGCCTGAACCTGCTGCGGGCCACCCGTGCGCACTTCGGTCAGATTTTCATGCTGTATTCTGACCCGGGCCTCACCGCCGAAAAACTGCTCTTCTCAGAAGACGCCATTCCCGAAATCGAAGTTACCGACGAATACGACGTCCTGCACCGCGTCTGGAAGATCAGCGACCCCAACACCATCAACATCCTCATCAGCGCGCTGGCGGACAAGAAGCTCATCATCGCCGACGGCCACCATCGCTATGAAACCGCGCTGAATTATTCAAAAGAACACGCCCCCGCGCAGCCTGTTTCAAGCGAGCGCAGCACCAATTCGCTGCCCCAGCCTCCTTATCCCGAGGCCGCGGTCATGATGACCTTTGTCAACATGGACGCTGAAGGGCTGGTCATTTTGCCGACGCACCGCGTCGTCTTCGGCTTGAAGGACTTTTCTCCGGCGGCATTTCTAGACAAAGCCAGACAGTTCTTTGATATCGAACCGGTTGCCTCCAGAGAGGCCGGTCTGCTGACGGCAAAACTCGCTGCTGAAGGCACAGGCAAAACAGCCTTTGTCGCCGTCACAAAGGACGGCAATTCTCTGCTGAAGGCCAGACCCGATGCCATCGTCAACGCATTGTCCGGCCTTTCCGAACGCCAGCGCCAACTCGATGTCGCGCAACTGCACGGCATTGTTCTCGAAAAACTGCTGGGCCTCACGCCGGAAGCCGTGCGCGAGCAGACCAACCTTCGCTATCTGCGCGATGCCGGCGAGGCGGTCGAGCAGGTGCTGCGCGGTGATGCCGATGTTGCCTTCCTGATGAATCCGGTAACGATGGCGCAGTTGCGCGAAGTGGCCTTCGCCGGAGAAGTCATGCCGCAGAAATCCACGGACTTTTTCCCTAAACTGTTGAGTGGCCTTGCGATCTATCCACTGGATTAGTTGCGTCCTGCTCTGCGCGCCTGTTATGGCGCAACAGTCGGCGGTCCCTTCCGTTCCTCTGCCGCCCCGGGCGCAGGTGCGGCCGCAATATATTGTTGTTCTGGATGCGGCGCATGGAGGCACGGACTCCGGCGCGCGCCTCTCAGACAATCTGTTCGAAAAAGACGTGGCCCTGGCCCTGGCCCTGCGCCTCCGCGCAGCACTCGACGCCCAAGGCATTCAGGTCGTGACCACCCGTGATTCCGACGCGGCCGTGCCGCTTCAGGCCCGCGCAGAGGCTGCGAACCACGCGCTGGCCGAGGCCTGCATCACCCTCCACGCCACCGGGACCGGAACCGGCGTGCACCTGTTTACTTCTTCGCTGGCCCCTGCTCCGCGTGTGCAGTTCCTTCCCTGGCGCACGGCGCAGGCGGCGTTCGTCACGCAAAGCCTGCGGCTTTCCTCTGAGATCAATGCAGCCCTGGCCCATGTTGCTGTCCCGGTCATTCTTGGCAGGACCTCTCTGCAGCCCATGGACAGCTTTGCCTGCCCCGCTGTAGCAGTCGAAGTGGCCAATGCAAAGAATGTCCCTCTGACCGACGCGGCATATCAGAAAAAAATTGTGGACGCGCTCACCTCCGCCCTGACGCAATGGAAAAACGACTGGAGGCCGCAGCCGTGATTCCCCGCATCCAGCGCATTCTCTTCTGGGCAATGCTGCTTTCCGCCGTCATCATGGCCGTGGTGCTCATCCGTCTGCGCGAGCGCGCGCACGACCGCCTGATGACCGCTGCGGACAACATGCCTGCCAGCGCCCCCCTGAATGCTCCGGTCGAAAAGATCGAACTGCTTGTGGCCAACGATGCCGACGGTTCGCTCATCCCCGTCGAGCGCAGCTTCCCTATGCCGAAGGACCCCAACGCCCGCGCACGCGTCCTGCTGCAAAAACTGGTGGAAGAATACTCCGCGCCAAAGTCCACCCACCCCATCCCGAATGCCTCCGGCGTGGACGAGGTCTTCCTGATGCCGCTCCCGCAGCAAAAAGGGGAAATGGCCGTGGTAGACCTCGACAGCGCGTTTGTTGAGGCCCATCCTTCCGGCATCGAGCCTGAGACACTCACCCTGCTCTCCATGATTGCCACACTGCACGCAAACCTTCCGCAGATTACAGAGGTGCGCTTTCTCGTCAACGGTCAGCAGAAGGACACACTCGCCGGACATGCCGACCTGACACGCACCTATGAGACGGCGGTGCGCCAGTGAGAATCGGCGTCTTTGATTCAGGCGTGGGCGGCCTGACGGTGCTTCGCGCCTTACTGCGACAGCTTCCCGCAGCGGACTACATCTATCTGGGCGATACCGCGCGTCTCCCCTACGGCTCAAAATCGCAGGCCACGATTGCGCGCTACGCCGTATCCAGCGCGCATTTTCTTGTTGAAGAGCAGGGTGCCGAGTTTCTTGTCATCGCCTGCAATACGGCCAGCGCCCTGGCCCTCGATGCCATAAAAGCAGCCGTCTCGGTTCCCGTGCTCGGCGTCGTCGAGACGGGCGCCAATGCCGCAAAACTGGCCTCGCAGACAGGCGATGTGCTGGTCATCGCCACCGCTGCTACCGTACAGAGCCACGCATATTCTGCCGCCTGCCGGGAGCGCGGCCTGCGCGCGTATGAAAAGGCGTGCCCGCTGCTTGTCCCTCTCGTCGAAGAAGGCTGGATTGACCATCCGGTCACGCAGGAAGTCCTGCGCATCTACCTGACTGAGTTAAGGGAAGAGGCCAGTCAGGCGCAGATGTCGCCCGACACGCTGGTGCTGGGATGTACCCACTACCCGCTGCTTCGGACACAGATAGAACGCATGGTGCCGGAGCTTCAAGTGATTGACTCGGCCTGCGTGACGGCTGAACAGGTCACAGCAGCCATCAACGGAAAAAAGACAACAGGAAATGGCGCGCGCCGATTCTTTGCCACTGACTCCATTGAAAAATTTCAAAACATGGGAACGCGCTTCCTCAACGAGCCGATAGAGGACGTGGCCCTGGTAGACCTCGGCGGCTGATATCCTTACAAGTGCTTTTGCATACTTCTCATCCTTAGGACCCAGAGCCGCGCGAAGGAGAGAAGGGAACTGCTTTTTGCTTTTCCGGAGGTAAGAAAATTTCATGCTGAACCTGAAAGACCGTGTCGCCGTCGTCTTTGGAGTCGCCAACAAACGCAGCATCGCCTGGGCCATCGTCCAGAAGCTGCACGAAGCCGGCGCGAAGCTCGCCATCGGCTACCAGAATGAGCGCCTGAAGGCCGAAGCCGACAGCCTTATCGCCGAACTTCCCGGCGCGGAGGCCTTCCAGTGCGATGTTTCGAGCGATGCAGAAATCGCACAGGTCTTTGAACAGTTGAAGACGCGCTATGGAAAGATCCACACCCTGGTGCACAGCATCGCCTACGCCCCGGCAGACGAGCTGAAGAACGACTTCATCCTGACCACACGCGAGGGCTTCCGCATTGCGCACGACGTAAGCGTGTATTCGCTGATTGCATTAAGCCGTGCCGCTGCTCCGCTGATGACCGAGGGCGGAAGCATCATGACCCTGACCTACTACGGCGCAGAGAAGGTCGTTCCCCACTACAACGTGATGGGCGTGGCCAAGGCCGCGCTCGAAGCCACGGTCCGCTATCTGGCTGCTGACCTGGGCAAGCAGAACATTCGTGTGAATGCCATCTCGGCCGGGCCCATCAAGACGCTGGCCGCGCGTGGCATCGGCGGACTCAGCGACATGCTGAAGGCCCACGCCGAGCGCTCCCCACTGGGGCGCAACGTGGAGCAGGCAGAAGTAGGCGGCACCGCGCTCTATCTGGCCTCCGACCTCGCCAGCGGCGTCACCGGAGAGACCATCTACGTAGACTGCGGCTACAACATCATGGGCTTTTAGGGCCGGGCACTGAAGAAACGTAAGATTCGCTGATCTGCATCCTTCCAGAAACAGCTCTATAACACCAATTCCCGGATGACAATCTTTCAGTGCCTGCATCTGGACAGGCACTTCTTTTTTCGTGACACCAAAGCAAGTGCAGTAGCACTATGTGTGGTGCGGGCCCCCGCTGCATAAGAAGTCACGATGA
>DASRBV010000028.1:0-14313 GCA_035653455.1 Pseudacidobacterium sp.
AGGAAGCCGGGTAGTTCGCTGAGGCCGGGAACTCCGCTGACGGCCGCGCTTTGTTGCTTTGTCAGATTGCTGACGAGAAGCGCACTTTCTCCCTGGGCCAGAGTGACCACTCCGGTGTATTGGCGATTGCTCAGGATGGGATTGCCGTCGAGTGTCTGTCCGGTCAGGGAAGTGATTTTCAGGTCGAGTTTGAGTGATACGTCATGGTCTTGCTGGATACGCGGCGTAGTGGTGAGCGTCAGTCCGAGGTCCTGATATTGCACCTGGGGGATGGTGGTATTGAGACTGCTCTCCAGAGATGCGGAATTGATGCCGAGGTTTTGAAGGTAGCTTGAGATTCCTGCCTGAGAAATTCCTGGAATGCCCAGAGAGGTGCCTGCGAGATTCGAGTAAGTGGATGTAACGATCGGATAACGTGTGCCGCTGCGAAAGGTCGCCTCAGCCTGGTCCTGCACGCGGAGCTGCACGTTGTCTATTTCGCGCGTATCGGAGGAATTCAAGCTGAGATTGAGCGTTGCACTCTGGTCAAGCGTGATGCCGCTCTGGGTAATGCCGCCGCCGAAGAGGGCGAAGGGTTGATTGAAGACCGTTCCCGAGACGGCACCCGATGCTATCAGGATGGCGACGATGGCGAGATTGTCGCCCGGATTGGCAAGCCCGGAAGCAATAATCTGCTGTACCGCGCTTTGATTTTGCTGAATGATCTGATTGACTTCCGAGGGGACATTAAAGACGGTTGTCTGCTGAGGCAGTTGCGCGCCGAGATTCACCATGCGCGACTGGTCTATTTCATAAAGCCGGAGATTGAGCAGGACCTGACCACGCCCTGAGAGCAACTCGGCCAGAGTGTGGTTCAGGGCCTCAATGCGCTCCTGGGGGCCGCGAACAGTAAGCGTGTGCTGCTCCTGCTGTACGGTTGCCTGCTGGACTTCAAAGACCTGGCGCACAGCGTTGCCAATTTCAGTGGCTTCATCTGTGGTAAGGCCGGGAAGATAGACGGTTTCCATTACCTGACGCTCGAATTTTGTGCGATTTTCCTTTGTGTCCGCGGCGACGAGCACGCGTTTTTCGTCGAGCGGAACGAAGAAAGTCCCCGTAGCAAGCTTGAGCATTTGCGCGGCCTGGGCGAAGTCCACATCATCTACATCAAAGCGGACAAGGGGGGTAGGTACAGACGCATCGAGCGTAGGAATGATGCCATACGCATGGAGTACCTGCCGCAGGACTTCAGTCGCTGAACTGCGCAGATGAAAGCTCAATTTTCCGGGGTTGGGAGCGAGCTGGACGGGCGGCGCGGCCTGCTCAACGGCGGGCATGATGACGGCATCATGCGGTCCATTGTCGCGCGCAAGCTCATCCAGGTGCTGGGCGACGATGGGATTTTGCGGGTCGAGCGTGTAAGCCTCGGCCAGATCGGCACGCGCGGCCGCATCGTTGCCGAGGAGCCGGGCCTTGCCTGCTTCCTGAACAAGCTTTGTGAGCAGATGCTCTTTGGCGATGATGAAGGAAGTGGAGTAGTCGCGGTTTTCCGGATCGAGCTGCGCAGCGCGCTGGAAATCTTTGACCGCGGCGCGGAGGTCGTCTTTTTTGAGGGCCTTTGCGCCTTCAAGAAATGCCCTGGTGGCGGCTGCCGGATCGCGCTTTACAGCGGGCTGCTGCGCATGGCTGCTTATGCCGGCCAGCGTAAGCGCGGCAAGAGATACCCAGTGATGGCGGCAGCGGCGAATCATCGGGCACTCGCAAGCAGGTCAGCCAGAGTGGTGACACAGACTTCCGGCTGGTGGACCAGAAGGTCGTCGAAGCTGTAATGTCCGGTGGCGACGGCGATGGTGGGCAGGTGGTTGGCTTTTGCCGCTGCAATGTCGAATGGAGTATCACCCACAACACAGACGGTCGCCTCAGGGCCGGCGATGGAGCGCGCCAGAGATGCGGCATGCGCGATCATGTCGGCGCGTTTGGCGAAGCGGTCGCTGAAGCCGCCGAAGGTGAACCATTGGCGCACGCCGATGACTTCCAACTTGACCCAGCCGATGGCTTCCAGATTGCCGGTACCAACTCCAAGGATGGCCCCCTGGTTGTGCAGCCATGCGAGTATCTCGTCTACTCCGGGCATTTTGACCAGATCCATCTGTTCGCGCCGGGCGGCCACAAGGGAGCACATATGCCTGAAGACAGCATCGAGATGGGGTTCCCAGTGGATGGGGTCAAGCTCGGCGAGGCGGAAGGCATCATGCAAAATGCCGGGGTCGGTGTTGCCGCTAAGGGTGACGCCGTCAAGGACAAGCTCGCGCCCCATTACGCTGCGGACGCTTTCAAAGAATGAATCGTAATGGATGCGGTCGCGGCTGCGCAGCAGCGTGCCATCAATGTCGAAGAGATAGGCGTTCTGCCGGTCCCAGCGGAAGCCGTCCTGAATGCAGATGCGTGGATTTGCCGGCGCAGAAGCGGGTGCAGTGCTCAACGAAGCGGTTGCTCCTTAGAAAGTGTCTGCTTTCAGTAAAACAGAAAGGCACACATCCCTGCGAGAGGAGGGCGCTCCGGGCGCTTCCGGATCAGGAGGTCACGCCGAAGCGTGTGGTCCCTTGTTTTACTTCAAATACAGGACGTTCGCTGCGCGGCGGGCGCTTGAGTCCGAGGCGAATTTGTGCAGTATCAATTTCAAGCTCGGCGAGGGTGCGGCTGAGGGTGTTGCGGTGCATACCTAGTTCTTTTGCGGCTTTGCACTGGTTTCCTTTGTGGTGCGCAAGTACTGTTGTGAGGTAACGGCGCTTAAATTCGCGCACAGCTTCAGCGTAAGTGATGCCACCCGCGTGCATCGCGGCCACAAGATTGTCCAGTTCGCGTTTCACAAATGCCTCTCTAACGCCGGATGTTTTTCCGGCTGTTTATGCCTGTGGCTTCAGCCAGTCGGGCTGCGCATCACGGATCAGCTTTACTCCATCTCTGATCCGCTGGCTTAACTCTGCCGGAGTGACAATGGCCGCTTCATGCGCGGCGGACAGAAAATAAGGCGCAAGCCTTGATTTTTCAATCCACGCGGCGTGGGGAAGAAAAGCCGCCACGGCCATGATACCCAGCGTTACCAGGACACAACCCTTCAGAAGACCGAAGGCCGCGCCTATCAGGCGGTCAGCCCACCCAAGTCCTATTGTCCGGACGGACCAGCGAATGAATCGCCCAGTCAACCCGGCAGCAACCATCACTGCAACAGCAATTGCTATGAAGGCAATTGCTTCGGCCGCTCCAGAGGAATGCACCCAGGTTTCAATCCAGGGGAGCAGCTTTTGATAATTCCAGCTTGCAAGGAGTACTCCAAGGACCACTCCGGCAAGCGAGAAGGCCTCAACAAAAAAGCCATGTTTCGCCGCGCTTAGTACGGAAACGATCAGGATGATGACAATCGCCCAATCTATCAACGCCATGCGCGGTCTATTCCTTGCTTCAACCCGGTCTCTACGAGACCAGGGGCACTCTATTTTTTCTTTCCCAACGCACCGGCATAAGCCAGTGGCCCTGCACACTTACAGTGTCAATGTTTTTCCAGTGAGCAACTCATAGGCCTGGAAGTATTTTTCCTGCGTTTTTTTCACTACATCGTCTGGCAAGCCGGGCGCAGGGGCCTGCTTGTTCCAGCGAATACTTTCGAGATAGTCACGCACATACTGCTTGTCGAAGGAAGGCTGGGCGCCACCAGGCTTGTAACCTTCGCGCGGCCAAAAACGTGAGGAATCCGGCGTAAGCACCTCGTCGGCGAGAATGATGCCTTCGGCAGTCGTGCCAAATTCAAACTTGGTGTCGGCAAGGATGAGTCCACGGCTTTCTGCGTGCTCTGACGCTTTGCGATAAATGGCAAGGCTGAGATCGCGGAGCTTTTCCGCGGAGCGCGCGCCGACGAGAGCGACCATTTCATCGAACGAAATATTTTCATCGTGCTTTCCGTGGAGGCTCTTGGTTGCAGGAGTAAAGACCGGTTCGGGCAGTTTGTCTGACTCCCGGAGACCCTGAGGCAAACGAATGCCGCAAACAGTTCCGGTTGCCTGATAGTCTTTCCAGCCTGAACCGGAGAGATAGCCGCGCACGACGCACTCGACGGGGAACATCTGTGCGCGCTTCACGAGCATGGAGCGGCCGCGCAACTCGTCTTTGCAACCTGCCAGCTCACGGGGGTACTCGTCCACGTTTGCAGTGACGAGATGATTGGGAACGATGTCCCTGAGGAAGTCGAACCAGAAGAGCGATATCTGTGTAAGGACCTTACCTTTGCCGGGGATTCCGGTGGCAAGCACATGGTCGAATGCCGAAATGCGGTCGGTTGCCACCAGGAGCAGAAACTCACCTACGGAGTAGAGGTCGCGCACTTTTCCGCGAGCATGCAGAACAAGATCACTGAACTCGGTTTCAAGAAGCGCTGGCAATTGGGAAAAACCTTTCACAGAGAGGCTGAAAGTTGATTCTGCTTCTGTCAGAAAAGTTTGTCAACGCGTGATCAATGTGGATTTCACGCGGAGTCAGCGCGTCATGCCACCAGCGAGGGGCGGCTGTCAAGAGGAAATTTCTACGGGGGCCATATGCAGATACAATAAGAAGAGGGCCAATCTGCCCGTAGAGAGCCATCAAAGACATGTACGAAGTGACTGTAGAGCGCGGGTTTTCTTCCGGACATTACCTGCGTAATTACAAAGGCAAGTGCGAGAACCCGCACGGCCATAATTACAAAGTCCGCATTACGCTGCGCGGCGAGAAGCTGGACGCGGCGGGGCTGCTGCTGGATTTTAAAGACCTGAAACACGTGATGCGTCCGGTGATCGAGCGGCTTGATCACCAGATGCTGAATGACCTGGAGCCGTTTACCGAGATCAATCCTTCGGCGGAGAACCTGGCCCGTTATTTTTTTGACGAGACAAACAGGCAGCTTGCGGAGATGACCGGAGGGCGCGTGCGCGTGAAAGACTGCACAATCTACGAGACCGACACCACAACTGCGACCTACTACGAGTAACTGTCTGTGTATCTGATTGAGATTTATAAATCAGTGCAGGGCGAATCGAGTTTTGCCGGTCGCCCGTGCATCTTTGTGCGGCTTGCGGGGTGTAATCTGCGCTGCTCGTGGTGCGATTCAGAATACACCTTCAAGGGCGGTTACAAGCTGTCAGAGGAAGAAGTTGTTGCTGAGATCGAGAAGCTGGCCCCGGTCAAGCTAATTGAATTTACCGGCGGCGAACCACTGCTGCAGGAGCGGGAGCTTGTTCCGCTGATGGAGCGGCTGCTGGCCAATGGTTACGAACTGATGATTGAGACGAGCGGCGAGCGGCCCCTGGAGCGCGTTCCTGCCGGGGTACACAAAATTGTGGACGTGAAGTGTCCTGCATCGGGCGAAGGCGGCAGTTTCAGGATGAGTAATCTTGAATTTCTGACCCAGGGCGACGAGGTGAAATTTGTGATTGCCGATCGCGGCGATTATGAATTTGCCCGCGACTTCATCCGGCAGCACGCGCTTGAGGTACGTGTGGGACATGTCCTGCTTTCGCCCGCATTCAATAAAGCAGCTTCAACGGAACGCAGCACGGCAAACTGTTTGCTGGATCCGCGGGAACTGGTGGAGTGGATGCTTGCCGACGGGCTGGATGCGCGGATGAGTCTGCAGATCCATAAGTTCATCTGGGAGCCGCAGAAGAAGGGCGTTTGAAGGCGGCGGTGCGCGAGTGAATGTTTGCCGGTCTTACTGCGGCTGGGTTTGCAGATACTTGTCGAAGGGAATCTCGAAATAGAAAAGCTCTTTTCCGTCGGTATCTTTTAGTTGCCGCAGAAGCAGTTTTGCTCCGTGGAGGGGAGACGACCCCAGTCCCTGAATGTCATAAAAGAGAAAGCCTGCTCGTGTGGTATGCGGCTCGACGACGAGTGCCTGATATTCGAATTCAGAAAAATCCTGCTCAACTTTGCTGTTCGGCGTTTTGGGTTTGGTATGCAGCCGGATGGGGCCGACGGGAATATCGGCGCCTTTTTTGTCGCGCAGAGAGATGCGGCGTTCGATATCATCCGGTTCGGCGGCAGGAATACGGTCACCTGCGGCGCTGATGAAGTAAATCCGGGCCTGGTCGAGCGAGATGGGCCTGTCTCCGCTATTGGTGATGATGATACGGATGGGCAGGAACTGGTGGTCAAGGTAATTCACGCGGAAGAATTTGATTTTTTCCGCTGTGTTATACGGCTCGGCGGCGATGGCCACATGCTCGTCCGGATGCACGTCGACCGCGGGGTATGTGGTTGCGTCCTTTGCCGGAGGCGGGCCATGTTCAAATGCCGGAGACGCTGGCACACAAAGGGCCAGCAAAACAATTGACAGCAGAGAACGCAGACGCATCATTCTGCCGACCATTATCATCGTTGATTAAGACTTCGCAAAGCAGGTTTTGGTAAGCTGATGATTTTTTACAGCCTGGGTCTGGCCCTGACGCTTGTATTGGGGGCGCCGTACTGGCTCTTCCGCATGGCCGCCAGCGGGAAATACCGTGAAGGGCTGGGCGAGCGGTTTGGGCGCGTACCGGAGCGGCTGCTGCATGGTGATGGGCGGCCTGTGATCTGGGTCCATGCGGTTTCAGTGGGGGAACTGCTGGCGGCCTCGCGGATGGTGCTGGAACTGCGGGAGAGGATGCCGGAATGGCGCGTTGTGGTCTCGACCACAACGAGAACAGGGCAGGCGCTGGCGCGAGAGCGGTTCGGGAATGAGAACGTCTTTTATTTCCCACTGGACTTTGCGTTTGCTGTGCGCAGGTATTTGCGCGCGCTGAATCCGCGCATGCTGGTGTTGATGGAGACTGAGTTCTGGCCGCGTTTGCTGATGGAATGCCGGCGGGCGCGCATTCCGGTCGCAGTGGTGAATGCCCGGATATCCGACCGCTCGTGGCCGCGTTATTTCCGGCTGCGGTTTTTCTGGAAACAGATGCTGAATGGCCTTGCTCTGGTGCTGGCGCAGAGCGAGCTGGACGTGGAAAGGCTGCGCGCAATTGGGGCGGCAAATGTTCGCTACGGAGGAAATCTGAAGTATGACATTCGCACGGTTGTGCCTGCTGCTGTAACGCAAAAGCTGAAAGAATTGATCGCGGCAGGAACGAAGGTCCTGGTTTGCGGAAGTACGCTGGAAGGTGAAGAGAAGGCCCTGCTGGAGGCCGCGCCTTCCGATGCTCTGGTTGTCCTTGCGCCGCGTCATCCCGAGCGCTTTGAAGCTGTGGCGCAGTTGCTGAAGCAGAGCGGCAGACCGTGGGTGCGGCGGTCGCAGTGGATGGAGCAACCGAAGCCGCTGCGGGGAGGAGATATTTTCCTGCTGGATTCGATGGGTGAGCTTGCGTCAGTGTATTCGCTGGCGACGGTTGCATGGATCGGCGGAAGCCTGGTGCCGGCAGGAGGACATAATCCTCTGGAAGCGGCGCAGTTTCGCGTGCCCGTGGTGATGGGGCCGCATTATGAAAACTTTCGCGCTATTGTGGACAGGCTGCGCGCGGCGGATGCGATTCGGATTGCAAATCCCAATGAGGTGGGCAGTGTATTGGCATCTCTGCTCAGCGACAGGGAATTGGCGCATAACATTGGTGAGCGAGCATACCGGATTTTTACCGCGGAATCGGGAGCCACTGTACGCGCGGCAGAGTCGTTGCTGGAGCTGGCCGGAGGCAAGGCCTGATGCGCCGTCTGTTATGGCCTTTGAATCCTGTGTATGCCGCTTCAGTGGCGGCAAAGAATGTTGCGTATGATCGCGGATGGCTTAAGACGAAGCGGACGCAATGGCCTGTTGTGAGTGTTGGCAATCTTTCAGCCGGCGGGTCGGGCAAGACTCCTTTTGTGATTGCTCTCGCGAGACTGCTTGTGCGAAATGGCGTACAGGCAGATGTGCTTTCGCGGGGATACGGGCGCAGTGCAGATGCGATTGAAAAAGTAAACCCTTCCGGCGATGCAGCGCGGTCCGGAGATGAGCCGCTGCTTATTGCGCAGTCTGCGGGTGTTCCTGTGTACGTGGGCGCAGACCGGTATGAGGCAGGGCTTGTGGCTGAAAAGAATGAGAGCGGCCCGCGGATCCATCTGCTGGATGATGGTTTTCAACACAGGCGGCTAGCGCGTGATCTGGATATTGTATTGCTTCACCGCACCGATTTTTCTGAGAGCCTTTTGCCTGTCGGGAACCTGCGTGAGCCGCTGTCCGCGTTACGGCGGGCTTCGGCGGTTGTTCTTCGCCAGGAAGATGCCGCATTCGAGGAGAACCTGAGAGAGCGGGGAATTGAAGCGCCTGTCTGGCTCATCCGGCGCGTCATGAATGTACCCTTCGACGCCGGCAGGGTGGTTGCATTCTGTGGGATTGCGCGGCCCGGGGAGTTTTTTTCGCTGCTACGCGCGAATGGCGCTGAAGTTGCGGACACATTGGCCTTTCGCGACCATCACCGTTATACCGAAGATGACCTGAAACGGTTGATTGGACTTGCAAAGTCGGCGAAAGCAGATGCTTTTCTTACGACTGAGAAGGACTCTGTACGGTTGCCCCAGGAAATGAAGGAGCGCCTGAGTGCAGTTGCTCCGCTGAGGCTGGTGCCATTGGAGACAAGGTTCGAGGACATGAGTGCGGTATTGAAGAAGGTCCTGCCTCTTGCGGGATGATGCGAGGGCGCCTTTATGTGTGGCCGGAGTTGGCAATCGACACTGTGAGTGGATGGTCAATCATGAGAAAATCAAAGTTTGCCGATAAAGACTCAGCAATTGAGGGTGCTCATCGTAAGGCTGGGCGCGATGGGGGACATTTTGCACGCCCTTCCAGCGGTCACGGCATTGCGTGCGGCGCATCCGGAGTGGTTTTTGGGATGGGCGGTTGAGCCGCAGTGGCGCGGACTGCTTGCCGCCCATGGAGCTACTGCACGCGGGCCGGAGATGCCAGTCGTAGACCAGATCCATGTTGTTCCAGCAAAACAATGGGGGCGAAATCCGCTGCATGTGAGTACGGTCGAGGACATTCGGCGGTTGCGGCGCGAATTTCGTGCTGCCCGCTACGACGTCTGTGTGGATTTGCAGGGGGCTGTACGGTCGGCGGTGGTGGGGAAATGGGCGCATCCGCAACGGCTGATCGGGGAGGCGATACCGCGCGAATGGGCGGCGCAATACCTGTTTGACGAGCGGGTCGAGACGCATGGTGTTCATGTGATTGAGCAGGCAATCGAGGTGGCAAATGAGGTTGCAGGGGAAAGCCTTCCGGTAATGCAGCCGTGGCTTCCGCTGAGTGAAAGCGCGGAGCGCAGGGCCGCTGAATTTCATGGGCCACTGGTCATCCTCAATCCCGGAGCAGGATGGGGGGCGAAGCGCTGGCCTGCAGAACGGTACGGCGCAGTGGCGCGTGTACTGGCAGGAAAGGGATTTCAAGTGGTCATCAACGTTGGGCCGGGAGAAGAGCAGTTGGCGCAGGAAGTGAGCGGGGCAAGCGGAGGCGTGTCCCTGCCGGTTTCACCGCATCTCGATGAACTGATTGCGCTCACGCGGCGAGCATCGCTGGTGATTGCAGGAGACACCGGGCCGCTGCATCTGGCTTCAGCTTTGGGTATTCCGGTGGTCGGCATTTATGGGCCAACTGACCCGGCGCGGAATGGGCCGTTTGGCGGAAAATTCAGGGTTTTGCGGCATCCTGAGAGCAAACGCGACCACTCACGCCGTACAGAGCCGGAGGCTGGTTTACTGACGATTTCAGCAGAAGACGTGCTTGCGGCCGCCATAGACCTTCTTGAGGAGAATGCCTCGAATGGCCGCTGACTGGAGCAGGATTGCGCGACGCATCCGCGTGCCGCTGGGGTTTGTCTTTGCCGTGGTTTACATCCTGCTGGCGCGGCCCACATTTGTTTCCATGATGTGGAGTCTGCTGCTGGTTCTTCCGGGGCTCTGGCTGCGCGCTTACGCTTCAGGATATGTGAAGAAAAACGCAGAGTTGACTGTAACCGGGCCTTACGCCTATACGCGGAACCCGTTGTATCTCGGCTCCATGATGATCGCGTTTGGATTTGCGGAGGCGTCCAGAAGCATTGTGACCGTTCTGCTGCTGGCTGTGCTGTTTGCGGTGATTTATCTTCCCGTCATCGGGTCAGAAGAACGGTTTCTGCGCAGCACATTCAAGGGCTTTGACGAGTATGCAGCGAAAGTCCCACGGTTGTTACCGCGCTTGCGGCCTGCGCGACTGTTGCAAAATGGGGCAGGAGAGTTCTCTTTCGACCTTTACAGGAAACACCGCGAGTACAATGCACTCATGGGAGCGGCGGCCATCTATGCTGTGCTTGCCCTCAGAATTATCTATTTTCATTAAGAGTGAGCACTTATTTTGACCTGGCGTTTTCGATTGGTTCCCGCAGTTTTGTGTTTTTTGTTGCTTCCTGGCGGAAAGGCGCAGTCTCCACAAGGCCTTCCATCGTTGCCAGCGCCGCATCCCGGACTAGGGCTTCCGGCACGGCAGACGCTGAATTACAGCGTAGACTGGCGTGTTTTTCCGGCGGGCACGGTCAGTTTTCATCAGGAAGCCGAAGGCGACGCACAGCACATTACGGCCGTCGCCGATTCCATTGGCGCGGTCAACCTGATTTATCGTGTAAGCGACCGCTTTCAGTCCTCGTTTAGCCGCCGGACGGGATGCTCCACTGCGTTCAGTAAGCAACTTCAGGAAGGCCGCCGGCAGGTGAACAGCACTCTGAACTTCAATTACGGGCAGGGCAAGGCCATCCTTGAGGAAAAGAACCTGGTTTCCGGAATTGCGAAACATCAGGAAGCCCCGGTGCCGTCCTGTGTAAGCGACCTGCTCTCCGCGATTTTCTACACGGCATCCCAGCCGTTGCAGGTGGGGCAGAGTTTCCAGATTCCGGTGTATGACGCGATGCGGACCATACCGGTCACGATGAAGGTGGAGAGCAGGGAATCTGTTCGTACTCCTTCCGGTACATATCAGACGGTTCGCGTACAGCCGACTGCCGATGCCGGAGTGGTGAAGAACCGGGGGAATATCTGGATCTGGTATACGGACGATGAGCGGCACATTCCTGTGCAGATGCGCGCACGTCTCTTCTGGGGAACGCTGACGTTCCAGTTGACGGGCATAGAGCAGAAATAAGGGCTATTGGATCCGGTAGCGTTCGCGCATCAGGCGCTGAAGACGCGGGCGGTAGATGATGTCCCAGGCAAGCTCCTTTCCGGGGAACATGGCAAGCGCTGCGCGTCGAGTGTCGGCGACCATCTCGGAGGCTTCGTCTATGGTGAGAGTGTTGTCCTGGCTGATGACGGACATGACCATGTTCATCATGATCTGCAAACGGCGGATTTTTCGCTGCTCTTCCTGAATTTCCTCTGGTGTCTGCTGAGAGGAATCAAAGTGCGACTGCTGAAACTCAGGGGAATTGCCAGCTTCACTCAGGCCCATGGTGCATCCTCCGTAGGGGGCGTGCTTTTTCGACATCCTACAACGGTAGCGATGCGCCGGAAATAGAAAAAGATTCCCTCAGGTGCCTGAGTTGGCACTTGCCAGCAGGGACAGAGACTTTATTTTTGGTCCAGGTACACTCCCAGGCTGGACAGAGCAATGCAGGCGGGGGAATCGGTAATGCGCAGGCGCAGGCGGGGAGTTTCGATAGCATTTTGCAGCCTGATCAGACGGCAAGAGCCGATGCTGGTTGCCTGAGCAATTTGTGTCCACGAACCCTGCTGCCAGGCATCGAGCGCGATGGCGCCAATGCGCTGGCCCAACTGGATTGCTTCCCGCAGCCGCACCACGTTGAACGTGCATGGACTGCCGAAATCCACAGTCAGCTCAGGTGTGTGTACATTGTCATCGGTGGCCCAGAACGTACCGGGGTCTTCATCGAGCAGGAACTGAGGGCCATAGCGGTGACTCTGCCCGCGTATGTTCGAGGCCTGCAGACGCGCCCTGGCGGCAAGGTCTTCGTGAAAGATGCTTTGTATGTGGCGGTGGAACGATTCGAGAGAGGACACGTCCTGCGGTGATAGCTGGCCGTGGCGATTGGGCGGGATATTCAGCAGAAGGGTTGCGCCCCTTCCAACCGACTTGAAATAGAGATCCACGAGTTCCTGCGGGGTCTTGACCTTATCGTTCTCACGCTCGTGCCAGAACCAGCCTGGGCGGATGGAGACGTCGCATTCGGCCGGCAACCAATGCGAGCCGAAGCGAGTGCCTTGCATGGATTCGCTGGCGCGCACATTTCCGGGCGCAGCCGGTCCTCCGTCTTCGCCTACGGGGTCGTACGTGGCCCAGCAGGTTTCGCCGGCTATACCTTTTTCGTCGCCAACCCAGCGGACGTCCGGGCCTACATCGCTGAAGATAACGGCACCGGGCTGGAGTTTGCGTACCAAGGCAAAAGTGCCGGGCCAATCGTAGTAAGTACGCTTATCAATGGTGCGGGTCTCTCTGGCGCCGCCGTAATAGCCGCTTCCACCATTGGCGCCATCGAACCAGACTTCAAAGACAGGGCCATACGATGTCAGCAATTCGGTGAGCTGCCGACGATACAAAGCAATATACGCAGGTTTGCCGTAGCTGGCATTGTTTCTGTCCCAGGGGGAGCAATAGATCCCGAACTTCAGACCATGTCTCTGCGCGGCCTGGGAAATGTCGCGGACAATATCGCCTTTGCCATTTTTCCAAGGGCTGTTGCGGATGCAGTGATCGGTGGTCTTTGTAGGCCAGAGGCAGAAACCATCGTGATGCTTGCAGGTGAGGATGACGCCTTTCATGCCGCCTGCCTTGAGGGCGGAAACAATGGCATCGGGATCAAAACCCTGGGGATTGAAGATGGACGGGTCTTCATCTCCATCGCCCCATTCCTTGTCAGTGAAGGTGTTGACTGTGAAATGAAGGAATGCGTTGGTTTCCATGCGTTGCCAGCGCAACTGGCGGGCGGAAGGCAAGGCCCCGAAGGGGGCTGGTGGAGGAACGGCTTCTCCAGAAGCATATAAGCTGCCGAAGGTCAGTGCTGAGGTGACCAGAAAATTCCGCCTGGTTACTGTCATGCCAGAGTCTTTCCTTTCCTGATGGAGCTTCGCTTTTTGATTCTATATTCGAATTCCTGATGGGAATGATTCCAAGCGGGGAAGCATGTTTCTATGAAAACTATGTAAATCCGGAATATGATTACGAAGGAAGGCTGCGCGATTTTTAAGTGATCCCCGAATACAGTATCGTTATTCCGGCCTACAATGAAAGCGCCCGGATTGGAAATACGCTGCATGAGGTCTTAGAGTGTGTCCACAGGCACAACTGGAACGCCGAAATACTGGTTGTGAATGATGGTTCGCGCGACAATACAGCCGCGATTATTGAATCTTTTGCGGCAAAAGACCCGATGATAAGGCTGATTCAGAACCCCGGAAACCGGGGGAAAGGGTTCAGCGTGCGCAATGGAATGCTCCATGCCTCAGGCGACATTGTGATGTTCACAGACGCCGACCTTTCTGCTCCTATGGACGAGGCGGAGCGGCTGTTTGCCGCCATTCGGGAAGGTGCCGACATTGCCATCGGCTCGCGTTGGCTGGAACGCAGGCGGCAAACCATCCAGCAGCCGCTCTACCGCCAGTTCTTTGGCCGCTGCTTCAATGCAGTTACGCGGCTTATCATGAGACTGCCATTTGCCGATACCCAATGCGGCTTCAAGGCGTTTCGGAGACAGGCAGCGCAGACGATCTTCCAATTGCAGCAGATTGAGCGCTGGGGGTTCGATCCGGAGATTCTGTTTATTGCGCTCAAGAGAGGATTTACCGTGCGCGAGGTCCCGGTAACTTGGGGACATGACGAGCGTACAAGAATCAGCTACCTGAAAGATGGGGTAAAGATGCTGCAGGAGCTGGTGTTTATTCGCTGGAATGCTATGACCGGGGTCTACGACCGTCCGGTAGAAGAGCTTGCGCCGCCGGTTGCTGTCGCAAAGGGTCACCGATAGACAAAAGAAAAGCATCCCTCTGTTCGGGACGCTTTTCTGAATTTCCTGGGCCCTTCTTCAGGAAGCCAACGCCATGACTTCCGGATTCCGGACCAGTGCAGGTCCTACGCGGCGTGGCACCAGGCGAATCCCCGATCCGGCTTCCCGTTCGATCATGAAGCGCTCAGAACATGGGCCGCAAAGCCAGTAATGTTCCAAACGGCGGGGTGCACCGTCAGTTTTTCCCGTTATGTCGAAGACAAAGATCCTGCCTTCGCGCAGGTAATGTAGCGGCTTTGCGCACTCAGGGTTTGCGCAATTATTTACCATAACCATCTCCCCGAAAAACTGCTGCGCTCATGGGCTGCGGCGGATGAGC
>DASRBV010000029.1:0-6683 GCA_035653455.1 Pseudacidobacterium sp.
ATTTGAGGTGCAGCATGTCCGTGTGGGTGTTGCGGCGCATGTGGGCGTAAATGCGAAGCTCGAGGTGGGCAAGAGCACCAACACCGTGACTGTGAGTGCAGGTAAGGCGGCGCGGCTGGACACGCAGGACGCGGTCCTGGGCTTTACGGTGGAATCGCGTTCGGCGATGGACCTTCCGATTCTTTACAGCAATCCCTTTGAGCTGCAACTGCTGGCACCTGCGGTGATCAGCACGTCGTTGTCAACGGGCAATCATACGTATGAAGGCGGGTCGGAAAGCTCAACCGTGGACGGCTCGCAGAGCGGGCGGACCGAGTTCACGCTGGACGGCGCCCCGGACACACGCAATGGCGGTGCGGTGACGACGGCCTATATTCCATCGCGTGATTTTATCGGGGAATTCAAGTTGATTACATCGCCGTATGATGCTTCGCTTTCGCATACGTCCGGGGCATCGCTGGACACAAGCATCAAATCGGGCACCGGGCAGTTCCACGGAAATGCGAGTGTGTTTTATCAGGACCCCAATGTGGATGCTCCGCAGTTTTCGCAAGGGCCTGCTGTTGCTCCTGCGATTAAATACCACCGCGAGAGCATTGGCGTCGGCGGGCCTGTTTTTCCGCGCAGACTCTTCTTTTTTGCCGGATATGAGCACCAATACAACCTGCAGGCGGCGAGCACGACGACGCAGACAGTGCCGACGCCGGCTGAAAAGCAGGGAGATTTTTCTGCCCTGCTGGGGATAGGCAAGACACAGACGGCGAAGTACACGTGTCCTTCCACACATAAGACGATCACGACGGCGCCGTTTAATCAGTATCAGATTTTTGATCCGTACACGACAAAGCCTGACCCGAACTGTCCGGGGCTGTTTGTGCGCCAGCCTGTGCCGGGCAACATTCTCACGAACATGGACCCCGTGGCGAAGAAGATACTGGGCTATTATCCGGACCCAACAGGTTCAGCGACGGAGCAGCCGAACGGGCAGAACAACTTTGTTTCCAACGCGGCGAATGTGGACCGCTACTGGGATGTGCTGGCGCGTCTGGATTACAACATCAACAACAATCAGAAAGTGTTCGGGCATTTCATCATCAGCGACCGCGTGCAGCCGGGCAAGAACCTGTTCTTTCCCGGCGCGAGCGGCAAGACGAACATTCTGAAAAACAAGGGCGGCGTGCTGGACTATGTAAACACGCTGAACAACACGACCCTGCTGAACCTTCGCTACTCTGTCACGCGCTTTTACACCAGCGCCACGATTGATGCCAAAACGACGGCAACGCAGCTTGGCATCAATCCAAATGCTACGGCAGGGGTCCCGGCAGTGGCGTCAGGATTTCCATACGTGAGCATCAGTGGATATGCGGAGCTTGGAAACGCGGACCCGAGCTTTGAAGCTGACACCATCCACGATGCGCAGGTAAATCTGAGCAAGGGCCTGGGCGCGCACCAGCTCAGAGCAGGAGCGGAATGGCGCATGTATCAGGCCAATCAGGCAGACTTTACGAATGAGAAGCTGTTTATTCAGTCGAAAGGGACGTACACGCTGGGGCCATCCAGCGCGCTGGCTGCTTCTCCGTTAGGACAGGCGCTGGCAGGATTTGAGTTTGGCATTGCTGAGGGAACGCAGGAAAGATTGAATGCGCAGACTGCCAACAATACCACGTACTGGTCAGGATATGTGCAGGACGACTGGAAGGTGGACCCGGTACTGACGCTCAATCTGGGTGTCCGGTATGAATATTTCGGGCCTGTCGTTGAGCGCAACGGCAAAAGCATTACATATTTTGATACATCTGTGCCCAGCCCGATTGCGGCGCAGGCCACAGCAAACTATGCGACGATGGCCACGCCATCCGAACAGGCGCTGGTGCCTGTATCCCAGTTTGCCGTCAATGGCGGCGTGCGGTTTGCGTCGCCCGGACAGGGGCTCTGGCATTCGCAGACCGGGAACTTTTCTCCGCGATTTGGTTTTGCGTGGAACCCGGTTACGCCGCTGGTGGTGCGCGGCGGGTTTGGGCTTTTCTATCAGCACCTGGGTGAATATGTGCAATATGGAAACCCGCTGGGCTTTACACAGACCACAAACAGTATCGTTACTCTGGACAATGGGCAGACATACCAGGCGACGCTGGAAAATCCCTTCCCGAGTGGGCTGGTGCAGCCATCAGGTAGCTCGTTTGGCCTGTTACAGAACATCGGGCAGTCTATTTCGCAGTTCTTTCCACAGCACCCCAAAAATCCGATGAATGAGCGCTTCTCCTTTGGCTTTCAGTACGCGTTGCCGGCAGAGATAGTGCTGAGCGCAGACTATGTGGGCAGCCTGGGACGCCATCTCAGAATTACCCGCGATTTTGATGGAGTGCCTTTGCGATATCTGAGCCGGTCTCCTGTGCGTGATGCCTCGATGAACGCCATCAATGCCCAGTTGAATGCGGCCTATCCGAACCCATTTCAGGGCATCCCGGTGCCGGGGTCGTCATCGCTCACCGGCTCGACCATTTCCGGCAGCCAGCTTGTAAAGCCGTTCCCACATTTCACGGGGCTGACTGCGGGCGATGAATCGGGGATGAGTAATTACAACGGATTGCAGGTTTCAGCGCAGAAGCGGTTTTCTCACGGATATAACATGAGCGTGTCTTATACATGGTCGCGCACACTGGATGCGCTCTCGTTCCTGAATCCGGCGGATGCAAGGCCGTGGTATGGGACTTCCAACACGGACTATCCTCAGGTGCTTTCCGTGGCTGGAATTTATGAACTGCCTTTTGGGCGTGGGCGTATGTTCTTCTCGTCCGCTCCACGCTGGCTGGATGAGATCATCAACGGCTTCCAGGTAGAGGGCACGTATCGCATTCAGAGCGGGCAGCCGCTCACGTTCAACAGCTCAGGGACGGTGCTCAAACCAGGAGCAAAGTATTCGGACATTCATGGACCGGCGGCCCACAGCATCTCACAGTGGTTTAACACTCATGCGATTGAGAACTATCAGGACGCAACCGCGGAAGGGTTAAATTACGGCAATGATCTGGCGCTGGTGTCAAATGTGAGGACCTTTCCGCTGCGCTTCAATAATGTGCGACAGGACTACCAGAACCTTCTGAATGTTGGCGCAATGAAGAAGTTCACCGTATTTCAGGAGCGTGTGCATATGGACCTTCGTGCCGAGGCCATCAATGCTATGAACCATCAGGTGTTTGCCGCGCCGAATACGGACCCGTCCAGCGCGAGTTTCGGCAAGATTGGCGGCCCTGGAAACACTTCACGACAGTTGCAGTTTGCCGTGGAGTGCCAGTTCTGACGCCCTGAGAGAGTGGGGACACCGTTGTGGTCAGGCCCACATCTTTTCAGGATGGGGGCCCCTGGCTTTGACTAACTGAACAGAAATTCTTTTGTGCGCAGTTCCTTGATGGTGTCGCGCAGTTTTGCGGCCTTCTCAAATTCAAAGACCTTTGCGGCCTCGCGCATCTCGTTTTCGAGTTTCAGGATGTAGACATCCAGCTCTTCCTGCGACCTGAATTCTGGCATCTCGTCTGCTTCTTCGGTCAGGTCGGCGTAATCGGCCTTGAGAATCTGGGCCAGAGACATATCGGCCGCACGAATGACGGATGTTGGAGTAATGCCGTGTTCCTCGTTGTAGGCGCGCTGGATTTCGCGCCGGCGTGAAGTTTCGTCCATCGCCTGGCGCATCGAGTCTGTGATGTTGTCCGCGTAGAGAATGGCTTTGCCATTGACGTGACGCGCGGCACGTCCGATGGTCTGAATGAGGGACCCGGTGGAGCGAAGAAAGCCTTCTTTATCTGCGTCGAGAATGGCGACAAGCGAAACTTCGGGCAGGTCAAGACCTTCACGCAGCAGATTGATGCCGATGAGAACGTCGTATTCGCCTTTGCGAAGATCGCGCAGCAGACGCACGCGTTCCAGCGTTTCGATTTCCGAGTGCATATAGCGGCAGCGCACGCCGACTTCGGTGTAGTACCCTGCGAGGTCCTCGGCCATGCGTTTGGTCAGGGTTGTGACCAGCACCCGCTCGTTCTTTTTGGCGCGGTCACGGATTTCCGCAAGCAGGTCATCAATCTGTCCGCGCACGGGACGCACCTCCACTTCCGGGTCAATCAGCCCGGTAGGCCGGATGATCTGCTCGACGACAACGCCGGAGGACTTGGTCAGCTCATACGGTCCCGGAGTGGCCGACACATAAACCAACTGGTTGGTGCGCGCCTCGAACTCTTCAAAGCGCAAAGGTCTGTTGTCCATCGCAGAAGGCAGACGGAATCCGTAATCCACCAGGTTCTGCTTGCGCGAGCGGTCACCGTGCCACATGCCGTGCAACTGCGGGATCGTAGCGTGCGATTCATCAATAAAAATGAGATAGTCGCGGGGGAAGTAATCGAGCAATGTGGGAGGAGGCTCGCCGGGCAGTCTTCCGGAAAAGTGGCGCGAGTAGTTTTCGATGCCGTGGCAATAGCCGACGGACTTGATCATTTCAAGATCAAACCGCGTCCGCTGATGCACGCGCTGCGATTCGACGAGACGGCCTTGTGATTCCAGCTCTTTTTCCCACCAGGCCAGTTCTTCCAGAATGGAATCAATGGCGGCCTGCCGTCTCTGCGGCTGTACGACGTAGTGGCTTTTGGGATAGACAGGCAGACGCGCGTACTTCTGCTTCACAGTGCCGAAGAGCGGATCAATCTGCGAGAGGGAATCTACTTCATCTCCGAAAAGCTCAATGCGATAAGCATTTTCGTCGTAAGTCGGGAAGACCTCGATAACATCGCCGCGCACGCGGAATGTTCCGCGCCGGAAATCAGCATCGTTTCGCTCATAGAGGATTTCTACCAGCTTGCGCGTGATGTCTTCGCGGCGCACGCGCTGGCCTTTTTCAAGCAGCAGAAGCATTCCGTAGTAGGCGTCAGGGTCGCCGAGGCCGTAAATGCAGGAGACGGAAGAGACGATGACCACATCGCGGCGTTCAAAAAGCGAGCGCGTGGCGGAAAGCCGCAGTTTGTCCAGCTCTTCGTTGATGGTGGCTTCTTTTTCAATGTAAAGGTCGCCGGAGGGAATATACGCTTCCGGCTGGTAGTAGTCGTAATACGAGACGAAGTACTCGACGGCATTGTTGGGGAAAAACTGCTTGAACTCGTGATAAAGCTGCGCTGCAAGCGTCTTATTGTGGGCCAGCACCAGCACAGGACGGTTGAGTTCCTCGATGACCTTCGCCATAGTGAAGGTCTTGCCGGAGCCCGTCACACCGAGAAGGACCTGGTGCTTTTCGCCGGCATGGATGCCGGAGACAAGCTCATCAATGGCGCGCCCCTGGTCGCCGCGCGGCTTATAGTCGCTCACTAGCTGGAAATCCATCTTCGCCTCAAGTGTTCATGTTAATGCCCTGCGGCCTCAGCCGCAGGTTTCTGCATCTTTGGCGGCTTGCGCATAATGAACGGCAGCGGGACCAGGCACGCAATGATAATGCTGAGGCCCCAGAAGGCATTCACATAGCTCAGCATGGAGGACTGCTGGAGGAGCACCTGGTAGGCATGTCCCACGGCCGTTTGCGCGGCCTGGTCAGAGCTTTGGCCGAGACGCATCAGCGATTGTTTCGTGGCTTCAACAAAATTCATATAGCGCTGGCTGCCTGCAATTACATTGGCCCCAAGCACTGCCTGGTGCGCCTGCGCGTTGCGTTGCAGGAAGGTCGTCAGAAGCGCAGTTCCCACGCTGCCGCCGATGTTGCGGGCGAAGTTAGAGAAGCTGGAAATCTGGTTGTTCTTATTGAAGGGCACTCCGACGTAGTTCAGCGTGCTGATAGGGATAAAGACAAACGCCAGTCCGCAGACCTGAAACATGCGCCAGAGAATGATGGTGCCGAAGCTCGTCTCAAGGTCAAGCCGCGTCAGGTTGTACAAGCCAATCGCAGTAATGGCATAGCCAATGGAGACCAGCAGACGCGCATCCATTTTGGTGATGAGGCGTCCGGCAATCGGCATCATGAAAATCAGCACCAGGGCGCCGGGAGAAAGCGCCATGCCGGCGCGCTCGGCGGTGTAGCCCATCAGCACCTGTAAGAACTGGGGGATGAGAACAGTGCTGCCAAACAGTACCATTCCCAGGATGAACTGCAAAAATATGGCCGTGCCGAAATTGCGCACTCGCAGCAATTTGATGTCTACCACCGGATCTTCATGGTTCCACTCCCAGAAAACGAAGGCCACGAGCGCGCACAGGGCGGCAATGAAGAAGCCGGTAATCATGCGGTCGCCGAACCAGTCCTTCTCCTGGCCTTTGTCGAGCACGAACTCAAGGCATCCGACGCCAACGCAGATGAGGCCCAGTCCAACGGAATCCACTCCTCTGGTCTTCTTCTGCTCTTCTTTCAAATAGGGAGGATCTTCGACCATGCGCTGAGAAAGAAACAGCGAGAGTATCCCGAAAGGAATGTTGATGAAAAAGATCCAGTGCCAGTTGAAGTTGTCAGTGATCCATCCGCCGAGCGTCGGGCCGATGGCCGGGGCCACGACCACCGCCATTCCGTAGACAGCAAAAGCCTGTCCCCGCTTGCTGACGGGAAACGTATCGGCGAGGATGGCCTGTTCGCTGGGGGCGAGTCCGCCTCCGCCTGCACCCTGCAAAACGCGCGCGAAGATCAGCAGAGGGAGAGATGGCGCGATTCCGCAAAAAAA
>DASRBV010000030.1:0-6243 GCA_035653455.1 Pseudacidobacterium sp.
CACATTGACGATAAAAAGTCTCCAAAAGACGTAGACGACAGTACAGATATGTACGACACGCTCGAGTTCCTGCTGAAGAACGTTCCCAATAACAACGGCAAGGCGGGAATCTGGGGCATATCCTACCCGGGCTTTTACACCTCGGCCAGCATGATTGATTCGCATCCGGCGCTGAAGGCCGCATCGCCGCAGGCCCCAATGACTGACCTCTTTATGGGCGATGATGCATATCATGGCGGCGCTTTCATGCTCGACGCTAACTTTGGTTTCTACACTTTTTTCAAACCGTTCGATGGGCCATCGGTTCCAAGGCCTTCGGTTCCATTTGATATGGGCACTCCCAACACATATGAGTTCTATCTGAATGCGGGGCCTACCTCAAACCTCGACAAGAAATATCTGAAGGGCGAAAACTGGCTCTTTGCCGACCAGCTGTATCACACCACATACGACGATTATTGGAAGGCTCGCGACCTCTCACAGCATATGAAGAACGTGAAATGTGCTGTGCTTGTCGTTGGCGGATGGTTCGATGCGGAAGACCTCTCCGGACCATTCAAAACCTATTACGCCGTCAGCAAATTCAATCCTGAAACACCGGACACGCTCGTCGAAGGCCCGTGGGTGCATGGCGGATGGGCGCGTAATAACGGCGATCATCTCGGCGACGTGCAGTTCAACTCCAAGACTTCAGAGTTTTTCCGCAAAAACATTCAGTTCCCTTTCTTCGAGTATTACCTAAAGGGAAAAGGCTCTCCGGTTGCTAAAGTTTATGCTTTTGAAACCGGCACAAACGTCTGGCACACACTGGACCAATGGCCACCCGCACAGGCAAAGCCGGAGACGCTCTACTTTCATGCAAATGGAAAGCTCTCATTTGACCCGCCGTCCGCAGACGAAGGTCAGGATGAATACGTGAGCGACCCGGCCCATCCGGTGCCTTTTGTCGGCTATGTGACTGACACCGTCCCCCAGCGCTATATGGTAGACGATCAGCGGTTCGCCTCCACCCGCACCGATGTTCTCGTCTACCAGACAGACCCCCTCCCAGAAGATGTGACCATCGCCGGCCCGGTTTCGCCAAAGCTCAAAATTGCAACCACCGGTACCGATTCAGACTTTGTCGCAAAGCTGATTGATGTCTATCCAAATGACTACCCTGATCCGGATGATGAAAGCAGAACTGGCAAGCGCGTGATTGATACGCCGGCCATCCGCATGGGCGGATACCAGCAGCTCCTGCGCGGTGAGCCGATGCGCGGCAAATTCCGCCATAGCGTTGAAAAACCCGAACCATTTGCTCCGGGCAAAATGGAAGAGGTGGATTTCACCATGCCCGACCTCTACCACACGTTCCGTCGCGGACACCGCATTATGGTGCAGATACAAAGCTCCTGGTTCCCGCTGGTGGACCGCAATCCGCAGACGTTCACCGACATTCCCAACGCCAAACCAGAAGACTTCAGAAAGGCCACCGAGACGGTCTTTCACAAAGCAAATGCTGCTTCTGGAGTGGAGGTCCTGGTGATGCCAAAGCCTTAGTCAGCAGGTAGAAAGAGAAGCCAAAAATTCTGAATTTATGAATGTCCGGCGAGACTGTTCAGTTCGAAGGCACTGAGCAGCTTCATCTGGCGCAGCTTTCCGAGCACCTGCTCAACCGACCAGTCGAAAGAAGCGGTCCCGTCTACAACCAGATCTGCATATTGCAATGAAGGACGGACGAACTTCTCAGCCATAGGCCGCACAGTGGCCGCATAATGTTCAGCAACAGATTCAGGCGTCCTTCCTCTCTGCTCTACATCGCGCGCAAAACGGCGCTGATAGCAAACCTCGTCCGGAGTATCTACATATACGCGCAGATGATAGAGCCGCCGCAATGCCGGATAGTGCAGCGCAAGAATTCCATCTACCAGCAGAAAATGCGGCTCGTACAGCAATACAGTCTTTCCGGGAATGCGGGTGTGAGTAGCAAAATCATACTGCGGCTGATGAATGCTGCGGCCAGAAGCGAGCCGGCGGATGTGCGCGATCAGCAGGTCTGATTCCAGCGCGTCAGGATGATCAAAATTCTGTTGACATCGCTCGGCATAGGTAAGATGTCCAAGATCGCGATAGTAATGGTCCAGATGGAAATGCGTCCCTTCAAGCTCGCGGGCCAGCTCCTGCGCCAGTGTCGTCTTCCCTGACCCGGAACAGCCTGCAATACCAATGATCACCGGGCCCCCATTCATGCTTTCGCTGTCTCCAGTTGCTGCAAAGCAGGGACCAGCGCGGTGAGCAGGTCGGTAAACTTCTGCGCAGCCCGCTGCCCGGTCTCGATGACTTCTTCGTGCGAGAGCGGCTCACATTGAATACCAGCAGCCATGTTCGTTACACAGGAGATGCCGAGGACCTCAATCCCCATCTGCCGTGCCGCAATCACCTCCTGCACCGTAGACATGCCAACCAGATCAGCTCCCAGGGCGCGGAAGGCCCGAATTTCAGCCGGCGTCTCAAAACTTGGGCCCAGCACACAGAGGTACACCCCTTCTTCGAGCGAGATGCCCTCTCCCCTTGCAATATCGGCAGCCAACTTTCTCAGCCGCCTGGAATACGCCTCGGACATATCGAAGAACCGTGTGCCAAAGCGCTCGTCATTTTCGCCCGCGATTGGGTTCCGCTGCGTGAGATTGATGTGGTCGGAAATAAGAACAAGGTCTCCCTGCTTCATATCCGGGCGAATCCCGCCCGCAGCGTTGGTAACAACCAGCGTTTTCACCCCCAGAAAACCGAGCACCCGGACCGGAAATGCTACTTCCTCCGGTGTATATCCTTCATACCCATGCACCCGGCCCTGCATTGCAATCACAGGAACAGCATCAAGCCTGCCTGCAACGAGCCGTCCAGAGTGCCCAGGTACCGTGGATTGAGGAAAATGAGGGACCTCGCTATATGGAACAGCAACCGCATCCGGGATCTTTTCTGCAAATGGGCCAAGTCCTGAACCGAGAATGATTCCAACAGAAGGAACAATGCGAATCTTGGCCCGAATGTAGTCCGCCGCGGCGGAAACCTTTTCAAACTGAGAGAGCATGTTTCCTGTAGATTACATTTCCCGGTCCCCCTGAACAAAGCTGAAACCAGAAATTTATTGCATTCAGAGAGTTATGGAGATATGATACTCCATAAATGGAGCCATAAGAGGAATGCAGCATCAAACCGCCACCCAGACCCTTACGTATCCAGCGACAATGTACGCTCCCCCGGCCTTGCCTGACCTTTCACGTGCCGACGAGCGCCGCCGCCTCTCCCCTTCAGCACTGCGGGCCTTCTTCAACATCATGCAAAAATGGCAGGTGCGCGATGAAGATGCGCGCCAGTTGCTTGGCGGAGTTTCGAATGGCACCTTCTACCAGATGAAGCAGAACCCAAACCGTGTGCTTGACCAGGACCGCTTGCTGCGCATCTCGTATCTGATCGGAATCTTCAAAGCACTGAACATTCTCTATAGCGCCAGGCTGGCCGACCAGTGGGTGCGGCTCCAGAATACGAACCCCATTTTTGCAGGACGCACACCGCTTGAGTACATGCTGCAGGGTGGTACTCCGGCAATGCAGGTCGTGCGCCGGCTGCTCGATGCAAGGCGTGGCGGATGAACTGCCCAATTCTCTTTCAATAAAAGCAAAGGCCCGCAGCCATTTGCGGGCCTTTGCCGGTGAACTGTTGGGATTGACCTGAGGCACCCTTCGTCTCGCATGGGCCTCGGCGGAAATGCCAGGACTGGAGCGTAGAGCGCCCCTAAGCCTCAGTCACCTCACGATGGGTCATGTAACTACTACCGTCAGAATTCTTCATTCGCTGGACCACCTCCTTTCCCGTGTACTTGTGACCTTAAGCTCCGCCGCTTGAAAAATCAAGTGTCACCAGGAATGCCAATAGCCATCGCGCTGAGTCAGCGTGACCTCCACGTCAAACAGCCCGCGCAGCCTCTCGGCAGTGATCAACTCAGCTTTGCGGCCGTCCGCCACAATACTCCCGCTACGCATCATGATCACGCGGTCTATCTCCGGCAGAATGTCAGCCAGATGGTGCGTCACCATGAGGATGCCTGTCCCTTGCTGTGCCACAACACGCAGCGTTTCGCGTAGTTCCCGCTGCGCGGCCAGGTCCAGCGCATTCGATGGCTCATCAAGTAGCAACATCTCCGGCTTATGCACAAGGGCACGGGCAATCATGATGCGGCGCTGCTCTCCGGCGGACATCTCGCCAACCAGTTTATCCGCCAGATGCGTTGCTTCCATCAGGGCCATCGCCTCCTGCGCGCGCTCACGCATTTCTTTGGTGATATGCAGATTCGGCCAGATCGTGGACGCAGAAAAGAACCCCGCCACAACAACATCGCGGCCTTTGGAGACCGGCGTGCGCTCTCCGGGCATATCGGCGGAAACAACGCCGAGGTGCTGGCGCAGTTGGGAAACGTCCCAGCGCTCGCGCCCCAGCAGACGGCAGTGCATCTCTGGCGTAAAGATGGGATAACACTCGCAGGTGATGGTCTTAATCAGAGTGGATTTGCCGCATCCATTCGGGCCGAGAATGGCAACGTGTTCCCCGGTTTGAATGCTGAGGTTGATGTCATGCAGCACTACAGCTTCGCCACGCGCCACATTGACATGCTCCATGCGCAGAAATTCTGACAACACTCGCTCCTCGATAAAAGAATCCTTTACAGTTAGAGTAAATACTCACTATGAACGACTCATCGCTTCTTTCAGACGATGCACTGCCGCTTGGCTTTCGCTTTGCCGCAGTCAAGGCCGGAATCAAGCCCAGCGGCAATCTCGATTTTGCCGTGGCCCTGGCCGATGCGCCTGCCAGTGCCGCCGCCATGTTCACCAGCAATCGCGTTGTGGCTGCACCAATCATTGTGGGCCGCAAGCATCTGGAGCGGAGCAAAGGACGCGTCCGTGCAGTCGTGGTCAATGCAGGAAACGCAAACTGCGCTACCGGCCAGGCGGGAATAGATGCCTGTCTTCAGGTCTGCGCTGAGACAGCAAAAACCTTTGCCTGCGAAGGACACGAGGTCTTCCCCTCCTCCACAGGAATCATTGGCGTTCCGCTTCCCGCAGAGAAGCCCATCACCGCTCTGCCACAGATTGAAGCATCGCTCGCGGCAACACCGGAACAGTTTTCTCTCTTCGCGCGCGCCATTATGACCACAGATACAAAACCGAAGGTGGCCCATGCACAGGTGCAGGTGAATGGAAAAAAAGTCCGCATCGCAGGCGTATCGAAAGGCGCGGGCATGATTCACCCGCAGCTTGTGCCCCACGCGACGATGCTGGTGTACCTGTTCACAGATGCAGATGTCCAGCCGCAAGACCTGCGGTCCCTGCTTCAGAAAAGCGTCGAGAGCAGCTTCAACCGCATCTCGATTGATGGCGATACCTCCACAAATGACACCGTTCTTCTGCTCGCATCCGGCGCAAGCGGTGCAAAGGTGTCTGCATCAGACGCAGCTTTCAGCACCACCCTGACGGAAGTCTGTACATCGCTGGCAAAGCAGATTGTTGACGATGGCGAAGGCGTGACGCATGTGGTCGAATTACAGATTGAAGGCGCGTCTACTGACCGCGACGCACTCGCCATCGCGAAAGCCATCGCGCATTCGCCGCTGGTAAAAACAGCCTGGGCAGGATGCGATCCGAACTGGGGAAGGCTGATGGCCGCCGCCGGTTATTCAGGCGCTGCCATTGACCCGGAACGCATCAGCATCTGGTTTGGCAACCTGCCCATCTGCCGCAACGGCGGACGCGCGCCGGAATTTGACGAGGCATCCGCACACGAATACCTGAAGCAGCGAGAGTTCACCATTCGCTTGGACTTCGGCCTCGGCAGTGGCTCCTGCCGCTTCTGGACAACTGACCTGACCGTGGAATATGTGCATATTAACGCCGACTACTCCACTTAGAAAAGGGCCTTGTTGCGGAACTGCTGCACTGCAACCAAAAATGTGCAGAGAGCTAGACCCCGCGTCATTCCTGAATTTTTTGATTTTTGCTCCGGGAATTGCACAGGCTTTTTCACAATTCTGTTGAAAACGCCTCTCAAAAATTGCGCGGACATCCGCTTCAGATTACGCTGCTAAAATTCCAGAAACGATGACTCCCAAATCGAGCCCTCCAAGGACATTTTCCCTGATCAGCAATGCGAAGTTGCGCCAGATGTATGTCACGATGCTCCAATACCGCATTCTCGCGGCGCATG
>DASRBV010000031.1:0-4724 GCA_035653455.1 Pseudacidobacterium sp.
TCCTGAACATCTGTTTTTTGCTGGACATGGTGCTGGCTTTTGGCGTCTGCGCGCATGGTCAGGTCATAGGCGCGACGATCTCCGGCACCATCATGGACCAGCAGCACATGGTTGTGCCCGGGGCAACCATCATGGCAGTGCAGCAGCAGCAGAACGTCCTTCAGGCCACAACCAGTAACAATCAAGGGCAGTTCCATCTTGTACAGCTCAAGCCTGGAACGTACAGGCTCAGGGTGGAAAAGCCAGGGTTCAAGACGTATGAACAGGCGGGAATTGTGCTGGAGGGGAACGCAGATATTACCCTGCCTGCCATTCTGCTGCGGGTCGGTTCGGCGAATGAAACAGTCACGGTGCTTTCCCAGGGGATGCATCTGGAAACAGAAAACAACGAACGCGGTTTCACCGTAAATAACCAGCAGATGGAGGACATCTTGGTGAATGGGCGGAGCTGGGCCGCGCTGGCGGCGCTGGTTCCCGGCGTGGTCAGCAATGGGAACTATAAGACGGCCAGCAACAATGGCCTGAATTCCACTTATGTGAACGGAAATCGCGATATCAGCAATCAGGTGACAGTGGATGGAATCGGCAACCAGGACCAGGGAAATAATGCAGACCAGCTGGCCACCGTCAGCATGGACAATATTCAGGAACTGAGGATTGTTACAGACAACTTCCAGGCGCAGTATGGGCGCAATACCGGTTCACAAACCACCATCGTTACGAAGAGCGGCACCCGGGAATATCACGGCGAAGGCTATATCTATCATCGCAACGAAAGCATGAATGCCAACAACTGGTTCAATAAGCGAAATGGCCAGCCCAGAAACCCTTTCCGCTTCAATGATGCGGGATACAACATCGGCGGTCCGCTTCAGATTCCAGGGCTCTTCACTCAATGGAAAGACAAAGCATTCTTTTATCTGGGGCAGGAATGGCAGGAACAATTGGTACCGGAAGGCACCCATTATGCGCGCGTGCCCACCGACCTCGAGAGGAACGGGGACTTTTCGCAAAGCGTGGACAAGAACAACAATCCGTGGCCTTACATTCGCGATTACACGACCGGGCAGCCCTGCAATGCTTCCAATACATCGGGTTGTTTTCAGGATGGAGGAGTTCTGGGAAGGATTCCTCAAGGCAGGCTGTACGCACTTGGTGTGAAAGCGATGCAGACCCTGCCTGAGCCAAACTTCACGGGAGGAGTTGGCTTTAACTACATTTCTGCGATTTCCGGGAGATATCCACGGCGTGAAGACATTCTGCGGGTTGACTATAACCCATCGGAACGGTGGAAGATTTTCTATCGCTGGCTAGGCAATGAAGACAACGCTTATAGCTGGTATGGAACGAACCAGATTGACAGCGGATCAAACATCCCGGTTTCTCTTGACCGCTATTCACGCCCTGCGACGAACATGGCGATTGGCATCACGACAATTTTCAATGCAACTACGACGAACCAGTTCATTGCCGGATATGGAAAAAACTGGTTGCACGGCAGTTCGGTAGACAACAACAAGACGAAGGCCAAACTCGGGCTGGAGGATTTTCCTGTGTTGTATCCTTCTGTTGTTCAGGCCGACCTTGTTCCTACCTTTTCTTTCAACGGATCGCGTCTGGCCAATAATGCAGTGATGAATACGGGCGGCACGAACTGGCACAATGCAGCCACCGATATTGAACTCAGCGACAACTTCAACAAACTGCTCGGCACCCACTCTACGCAGTTCGGGGTCTACTTCCAGCATTCGCGGAAAGACCAGATCCAATACTGGTATGCATCAGGAAACTACAACTTTGGCGACGACCCCAGCAATCCCTACGACAGCCAGTACGGTCTGGCGAACTTCGCGCTGGGAATTTATGACACCTATCAGCAGGCAAACTCCTATATCTATCCTATGTTCCACACGGCCACCGTGGAATGGTATGGGCAGGATTCCTGGAGGGTCACAAACAAATGGACCATCAGCTATGGGATGCGCTTTTCCTGGATGCCTCCGGAGTATGAACAAAACAACAATTCCGCCGTGTTTGACCCGGCTGCTTTTCAGCCCTCGGAGTCGGTGCGTCTTTATCAGAGAAGGTGGAGCGGGTCCAAATGGTATGCCTACGATCCGGTTACGGGGCAAACGCTGCCGGCGTATGCAATTGGCGATCTCGTGCCGAACTCGGGCAATCAACTGAATGGCATCCGCATAGCAGGTAAGGCCATTGATAAGCATCTGATGGAAGTGCGCGGCGTCCAGTATGGCCCGCGCCTGGGAATGTCATATCTGCTGACAGACAAGACGGTGCTTCGTGGCGGAGGAGGTATTTTTTATCAGCGCACATCCAGCAACAACGAGATGAATTACAGCGCCAATGTTCCTTTCCAGTACCAGGAGACGCAGTATTACGGTCTGGTCAGCGATCTGACCTCCAATACCTCGCTCCTTAGCCCATTCGGAACGAGAGCAAGGGAGTGGGCGGCGAAAATTCCCACGACTTACGATTTCAATCTGGAGCTCCAGCAGGAACTTCCATATCAGATGTTGTGGACCGTCGCATACGTCGGGTCAAATAACAGCCATTTGTATCAGCAGATGAACCTGAATGGCATTCCTTATGGGGCGACCTTTCTTCCGCAGAACCAGGACCCGGCCAAAGTAGCGCAGAATCCAAGCAACCGCCCAGGTTCGAATGCATACGATGAAAACTTCATCCGCCCATATGTTGGCTATGGAGATATTCCGCTGGTCATGACTGGGGGATCGAGCAACTACAACTCTCTCCAGATCACCGTGAACCGCCGCTATGCGCACGGACTCTTTTTAGGCGGCGCCTATACCTGGGGGAAGGCCCTGGGTGTAACAACAAATGAAGGAGACTGGATCCGTATTGATGGCCAGACGCGTAAATACAATTACGGCCCACTTGGATTTGACAGAAGGCAAATCTTCGCAGCCAATTACATCTACGAGCTGCCATTTCTTTTTCATACAAATTCCCTTATGCATGCGATTGCCGATGGCTGGCAGGTGGCTGGGATCACGCGCTTTCAGACAGGAGGAGAATTTACTCCCGGCGCGAGCATCCCGGGCTGGTCTAACGCCAATGTCACCGGGTCCTATTCTGAAGGATGGCGTATTCAGCTTGTAGGAAATCCTCATGCAGGGACCAGTCATAGTCCGTATCACAGGTTGAATCCGCAGGCATTTCAGGCGCCGTCCATTGGCAACATTGGCGGCGGCATGGGCCTGAACAGTATTACCGGCCCCGGCATCAACAACACGGACCTTTCGCTGGAAAAGAAATTTCATATAGAAGAGCGAGGTGAAATCCAGCTCCGTTGCGATGCTTTCAACGTGTTTAATCACCCGCAATTCAATGGCATTAATGCCAGTTGCACTTTCACCGCTCCAGGACAGACGGGATGCACAAACCCAGCCGGTCCGGGGAATCTGACGGGATTCGGTTCAGTGTCGGGGGCCAATGATCCGCGCATTCTGCAATTAAGCACGCGAATCAAGTTCTAGCTGTCAAGCCGGCTGCTGGGCTTCAGGCTGTGTCGTTGGAAACGAGTGTGCCTGCTTCGCGGACGGTCGTTTCCAGTGAGTCCAGCAGCGAATGCAGGTGGCCCTGCGGTGCATCTCCCTGGGCGAGAGTGGCGGAGCCGCCCCCGCGGAGACCCATTTTTGCCAGTGCTTCTTTCAAGATCTGACCGGCATGGAAATCGAGATCGCCGCTCTGTGCCACAACAACAAAGGCTGGTTCGCGCAGTGTAGAAGCCAATAAGGCCACGGTGTGGGGAGCTGCCGAGGTCAACCGTGAAGCCAGCAGCTTGACATAGTCTGCATCGCGGTCCGGGAAGGTCCGGCGCACGATGCGCAAGCCATCTTTCATCCACACTTCTACCAGCAGACGGGCCGTGTGATAATTGGCCAGCTCTTCATAAAGTTTCTGTTTTGCCTTGGCGGACGCTTTCGACTCGCCCAGGACTTTCTCTATCGCCACGGGAACATCAGCGCGCGGAGTTGAAAGCAGTCCTGCACTGCGTGTGAGCGCGGAAAAATCCTGCCGCGCAGCCATCACTGCGCGCAATCCGCAGACAAATTCAACGCGCACGCCCTGGCGGACGCGCTCAATGCCACGAATAAGCAGCCCACCAATCTGTCCTGTCGAACGGACATGCGTGCCGCCGCAGGCGTTGAGGTCGCAGTCCGCAATTTCAATCAGCCGGATGTTTCCCTGGCGGTCAGGAAGTTTGCGCAGATGTCCGGCGGCGAGCAAAGCTTCTGCTTCTTCGCGGCTGATAGTGCGCATTGTGATCGGGCGGTCTTCTGCAATGATTTCGTTGGCAATGCGTTCGACCCGCTCGACGCTTTGCGGAGCGAGCGACTCCAGGCTGAGGTCAATTGTGGAAGAGATTTCTCCAAGATGGAAGGACATGGTAGGCGCATTCAATTCGCGCAAAAAAACCGCGGAGAGAAGGTGCTGGCCCGAATGCTGCTGCATGTGGTCGAAGCGCCGCGTCCAGTCAATTTCGCCAGTGATTTCGGTGCCGGCCAGAAGGGGCTTCAGCGTATGGTGCCAAACCTCGCCGTGTCCGTCTTCTTCCACCGCGATGACAGGCACCTCCAGTACCGCCCCGCTGCGCGAAGTGGCCGTAAGCGTTCCGAGATCATGGGGCTGACCTCCGCTGGCCGGGTAAAACGCCGTGCGGTCGAGGGCGACCTTCCAGA